>CANGWH010000009.1 GCA_947457565.1 Flavobacteriales bacterium | reverse complement strand
TTCGAGCCTCGTCTCCCGCTCGAAAACACCGAGAAAGGTAACTTTCTTGGGTAGGCCGATGTAGCTCAGGGGTAGAGCGTTTCCTTGGTAAGGAAAAGGTCAGGGGTTCAATTCCCCTCATTGGCTCAAACACAAAAGACAAAAAACAACTATGGCAAAAGAAACATTTGACCGTTCCAAGCCGCACTTGAACATTGGTACCATTGGTCACGTTGACCACGGCAAGACCACGTTGACTGCGGCTATTACATCAGTATTGGCCAATGCTGGTCTTTCTGAGGCTCGTTCCTTCGATTCAATCGACTCTGCTCCTGAGGAGAAAGAGCGTGGTATCACAATCAACACGGCTCACGTAGAGTATTCTACTGGTAACCGTCACTATGCGCACGTAGACTGTCCAGGTCACGCTGACTATGTAAAGAACATGGTTACGGGTGCTGCACAGATGGACGGAGCTATCTTAGTAGTAGCTTCTACTGATGGTCCGATGCCACAAACCCGCGAGCACATTTTGTTGGCTCGTCAGGTTGGTGTACCTCGCTTGGTTGTATTCATGAACAAAGTTGACATGGTGGATGATCCAGAACTTCTAGATTTAGTAGAGATGGAAATTCGCGAATTGTTGGAATTCTATGAATTTGACGCTAACACTCCTATCATCCGTGGATCTGCTTTAGGTGGATTGAACGGTGATGCTAAGTGGGTAGACACTATCATGCAGTTGATGGAAGCAGTTGACACTTGGGTGCCAGTTCCTCCACGTTTGGTGGATCAGCCATTCTTGATGCCTGTTGAAGACGTATTCTCTATTACTGGTCGTGGTACAGTTGCTACGGGTCGTATCGAGCGTGGTGTTATCAACGTAGGTGATGGTGTAGAAATCATCGGTTTCGGTGCTTCTATGACTTCAACTTGTACTGGTGTTGAGATGTTCCGTAAGTTATTGGATCGTGGTGAGGCAGGTGACAACGCAGGTTTGTTGTTGCGTGGTATTGACAAGGCTGATATCCGTCGTGGTATGGTTATCTGTGCTCCTAAGTCAGTAACTCCTCACAAGAAGTTCAAGGCTGAGGTTTATGTATTGAGTAAAGAAGAAGGTGGACGTCATACTCCATTCTTTAACAAATACCGTCCCCAGTTCTATTTCCGTACAACAGACGTAACTGGAGAAATCTCGTTACCTGCTGGTACTGAAATGGTAATGCCTGGTGATAACATTTCCGTTACGGTTGAGTTGATTCAGCCAATCGCATTGGAAAAGAACTTGCGTTTCGCTATCCGTGAGGGTGGTAGAACAGTAGGTGCTGGACAGGTTACTGAAATTATCGAATAATAGCTTAGGCTATTGTTGATAGGAAAAGGAGTGCTCCGGCACTCCTTTTTATACGGGCATAGTTCAATGGTAGAATAGAGGTCTCCAAAACCTTTGATCAGGGTTCGAATCCTTGTGCCCGTGCTAATAAAAGCGCAATGTTTGGAAGAATCAATAACTACTTCCGCGAGGCAAAAGACGAGTTGGTAAATAAAGTGTCTTGGCCTACGTGGGGGGAATTGAGGGAAAGCACATGGATTGTGCTTATCGCCTCATTGATATTTGCTCTAGTAATCTGGGGCTTGGATAGCGTATTGGGTATAACGCTCACGCAATTCTACAAACTTTTTAAATAAGTGGTATGATGACAAACACAGAAGAAAGACACAAATGGTATGTAGTTCGTGCGATCACTGGACAGGAAAAGAAGGTGAAGCACAACATAGAGGTTGAGCTTGAGCGCGACCGCAAGTCTGATTTTGTGCCCGATATTCTGATTCCTACCGAGAAGGTTTATCAAATTAAGAATGGTAAAAAAACGATCAAGGAACGCAATGCGTTTCCTGGTTATATTTTAATACATGCTGATTTTTCTGACCCCGAAGTAATGCCCCTAATTAAGAGTGTTAGCGGTGTTGTTGGATTTTTGGGATCAAAAGATCAGCCGGTACCTTTAAGACAAAGTGAATTGAATCGGATATTAGGAACTGCTGATAGTTTGAGTGACACGGAAGTGGTGGATGATGAGCACTATTTGGTAGGTGAGGCTGTTAAAGTAATTGACGGTCCTTTCAATGATTTCGATGGTATTATTGAAGAAGTAAACGAAGAAAAGCGCAAGCTCAAGGTGATGGTTAAGATTTTCGGACGCCGTACACCGTTGGAGCTTAATTACAACCAGATACAGAAATTGTAAAACGTAACAGTAAAATGGCAAAAGAAATAACAGGGTATGTAAAGCTGCAAGTTAAGGGTGGTCAAGCCAATCCAGCGCCTCCAATTGGTCCGGCGTTGGGTTCAAAGGGTTTGAACATTATGGACTTTTGTAAGCAGTTCAACGCTCGCACACAAGACAAGATGGGTAAGGTGTTGCCGGTAGTAATCTCGGTTTATGCAGATAAATCGTTTGATTTTATTATCAAAACTCCTCCCGTTGCAACGCAGTTACTAGAAGTAACCAAATTGCAAAAAGGTTCTGCTGAGCCAAACAGAAAGAAAGTTGGTTCCGTATCTTGGGATCAAGTTCGTACTATCGCAACAGACAAAATGCCTGATTTAAATTGCTTTACCGTTGAGTCGGCAATGAAATTAGTTGCAGGTACTGCGCGTAGTATGGGTATCACAGTAACAGGGGATGCACCCTTCTAATTAAATTGGTTATGAAAGTTGGTAAAAAAAGAAAAGAAGCGTTAGCGAAGTACGACAATACGAAGTCATACAGCTTGTTGGAGGCTTGTAAAATCGTAAAAGAAATTTCGAATACAAAATTCGATTCATCGGTGGATTTGGATGTTCGTTTGGGTGTAGACCCACGTCAGGCAAACCAGATGGTTCGTGGTGTAGCTTCATTGCCACACGGTTTGGGTAAGACCATTCGTGTATTAGTGTTGTGTACGCCTGATAAAGAACAGGAAGCTCGCGATGCCGGTGCTGATCATGTTGGCTTGGACGATTATATCGAGAAGATCTCAGGTGGTTGGACAGATATCGACATTATCATTGCTGTACCTAGTGTAATGGCGAAGTTAGGTCGATTAGGTAAAGTATTAGGTCCTCGTAACTTAATGCCTAACCCTAAAAGTGGCACTGTAACTTTGGAAGTTGGTAAAGCGGTAACAGAAGTTAAGGCTGGTAAAATCGACTTCAAGGTAGACAAAACGGGAATCATCCATTCTTCAGTAGGAAAAGTTTCTTTTGATCCTGATAAATTGAGTGAAAACGCATTGGAACTAATCCAGGTGTTGCACCGTTTGAAGCCAAGTGCGGCTAAAGGTACATACTTCAAGAGTATTTACATGAGTAGCACGATGAGCCCAAGTATTATTATTGATGTTAAATCCATACCTGGTATCTAAGCATTATGAACAGAACAGAAAAAGCTGCTGTAGTAGCAGAATTAACCGAAACATTTAGAAACAATAATTTTGTTTATTTAGCCGATACTACGGGTTTAACGGCAAACCAGACTAACGCTTTCCGCCGCTTGTTATTTGATCAGGGTGTAGAGATGCGTATGGTTAAGAATACCTTGTTGCGTATTGCTATGGAAGATAGCGGTAAAGACTTCGGTGCATTGAAAGATCGTTCTATGAAGGGTCAGACATGTGTATTGGTTTCTGATGCGCAAAGAACACCTGCAGAGAGTTTAAAGAAGTTCCGTGGAGCTTCTGATAAGCCTTTGTTGAAAGGTGCTTGGATCGATAACGCGGTATTTGTTGGTGACGATCAGTTGGCAACCTTGGTGAAGTTGAAAACCAAAGAAGATTTGGTTGGAGAAATCATCGGTTTGTTGCAATCACCTATCAAAAACGTTATTGGTGGTTTGCAAGCAAGCGGTCCTCAGAAAATTGGTGGCTTAATTAAGGCCTTAGAAGAAAGATAATCTCAAAATAAATAATTAAAAAAAAACTCTTAAATTCAATAACAATGGTAGATTTAAAAGAATTCGCGAATCAGTTGGTAAATCTCACTGTAAAAGAGGTTAATGAACTTGCTCAAATTTTGAAAGATGAGCATGGTATTGAACCTGCTGCTGCTGCTGTAGCCGTAGCTGCTCCCGCCGCTGGCGAGGGTGGTGGTGCAGCTGTTGCTGAACAGACAGAATTCGACGTAATTTTAACAAGCGCTGGTGCTAACAAGTTACAAGTTGTTAAGGTTGTTAAAGACCTTACTGGCTTAGGCTTGAAAGAAGCAAAAGACGTAGTTGATGGTGCCCCTAAAGCTGTAAAAGAAAAAGTTTCTAAAGCAGAAGCTGAAGATTTAGCAGCTAAACTAAAAGAGGCGGGCGCTGAAGTTGAAATCAAGTAAGATCCCAACCCTAACTCCAAAAGGCCCCGGTATTACCGTGGGCCTTTTGGTCGTTTGAAACCTATAACAGGGGTTTTAATCGTTAACACCATTTTAAAACCATTAAAAAAAACCAACATTGAGTACAACACAAAATAAAAGGATTTCATTTGGCAAGGTTAAGCATGCCATTGAGTATCCTGATTTCTTGGACGTTCAGTTGCAATCGTTCCAGGAATTTTTTCAGTTAGACACTCCATCGGATATGCGTGAGGGTGAGGGATTGTATAAGGTATTTGCCGAAAACTTTCCTATCAACGATACACGAAATATCTTTAACTTGGAGTTTTTGGATTATTTCGTAGATCCTCCGCGTTACACCTTACAAGAGTGTATTGAGCGAGGTTTAACGTATGCAGTTCCGTTGAAAGCAAAGTTGAAGCTGAGCTGTAATGATCCTGAACACGAAGATTTCGAAACTAAGGTACAGGACGTGTATTTGGGAACTATCCCATACATGACACCTAATGGTACCTTTATTATCAATGGCGCAGAGCGCGTTATCGTAAGTCAGTTACACCGCTCTCCAGGGGTATTCTTTGGACAGAGCGTTCACTCCAACGGAACGAAGTTGTATTCGGCCCGTGTAATTCCATTTAAAGGATCTTGGATTGAATTCGCAACGGACGTAAATGCAGTAATGTATGCGTACATCGATCGTAAGAAGAAATTTCCAGTAACCACATTGTTAAGAGCTATTGGTTACGAAGGAGACAAGGATATTTTGGATATCTTTGGTTTAAGTGAAGAAGTAAAAGTATCTAAAGCCGGTTTAAAACGTGTTGTAGGCCGGAAATTAGCTGCTAGAGTACTTCGTACTTGGATTGAAGATTTTGTGGATGAAGATACCGGTGAGGTTGTATCGATTGAGCGTAACGAAGTGATTCTTGAGCGCGACACTACCATTGGCGAAGATCACATCGATATTATTGTTGATGCAGGGGTAAAATCAATCATTTTATCAACTGAGACTAACAGCAATATTAGTTATGATGTAATTTATAACACCCTTCAGAAAGATACTTCAAACAACGGTAAAGAAGCGTTAGAGGTAATTTATCGTCAATTGCGTAATGCAGATCCACCAGATGAAGAAACGGCTCGTGGTATCATTGAGCGTTTGTTCTTCTCTGATAAGCGTTACGATTTGGGGGATGTAGGTCGTTACAGAATCAATAAAAAGTTAATGATCGACACTCCTATGGATGTGAAGGTATTAACGAAAGAAGATATCATCAGTATCATCAAGTATTTGATTGAATTATATAACGGTTCAGAGATTCTTGACGATATTGATCACTTAAGCAATAGAAGGGTTCGTACTGTAGGTGAGCAATTGTATTCTCAGTTTGGCGTTGGTTTAGCTCGTATGGCTAGAACTATCCGTGAGAAGATGAATATTCGCGATAACGAAGTATTTGCACCGCAAGACTTAGTAAATGCAAGAACCCTATCTTCAGTGATTAACTCATTCTTTGGTACCAACCAGTTGAGTCAGTTCTTGGATCAAATTAACCCATTGGCCGAAATTACGCACAAACGTCGTTTGAGCGCCCTGGGTCCAGGTGGTTTGAGCAGAGAGCGTGCAGGTTTCGAGGTTCGAGACGTACACTATACTCACTACGGAAGATTATGTACCATTGAGACTCCAGAAGGTCCAAACATTGGTTTGATTTCCTCGTTGTGTGTTCATGCGAAAATTAACAGCATGGGCTTCTTGGAGACTCCTTACAGAAGGGTAGTTGAAGGGAAAGTAGAAGAGGGCATTACCTATTTGAGCGCTGAAGAAGAAGACGGCAAAACAATCGCTCAGGCGAATGCCGCTTTGGATGAAAAGGGCAACTTTAAAACTGATTTGGTAAAGAGCCGTAAGGAAGGTGACTTCCCGTTGGTTCCCCCAGCACAGTTAGAGTATATGGACGTAGCGCCGAACCAGATTGTATCGATTGCAGCTTCGTTGATTCCATTCTTGGAACACGATGACGCGAACCGTGCATTGATGGGATCAAACATGCAACGTCAGGCAGTTCCATTGTTGCGTCCAGAAGCGCCAATCGTGGGTACTGGTTTGGAAGAAAAAGTAGCTCGTGATTCAAGATCGTTGATCAATGCTGAAGGCGACGGAGAAGTTGTGTATGTAGATGCGAGGGAAATCCGCATTAAATACGACCACAATGATTTCGACGATTTAGTAAGTTTCACAGGAGATACCAAGACCTATTACTTAACCAAGTTCCGCAGAACTAACCAGAACTCATGTATCAACTTGAGACCGATTGTTCAACGCGGAGATCGTGTTAAAAAAGGTCAGGTGTTGTGTGAAGGTTATGCTACGCAAGGTGGAGAATTGGCATTGGGTAGAAACTTGCGTGTTGCATACATGCCATGGCAAGGTTATAACTTTGAGGATGCTATTGTAATTTCGGAAAAAGTGGTAAAAGACGATTGGTATACCACCGTTTATATCACTGAATACGAATTAGAAGTTAGAGATACCAAGCGCGGAGAAGAAGAATTAACCAATGATATTCCAAACGTAAGTGAGGAAATGACCCGTAACTTGGACGATAATGGTTTGATCCGTATCGGTGCCGAAGTGAAAGAAGGCGATATCATGATTGGTAAAATCACGCCAAAAGGTGAGACAGAACCTTCTCCTGAAGAAAAATTACTCCGTGCGATCTTCGGCGATAAAGCCGGCGACGTTAAAGATGCTTCATTGAAAGCGCCTCCAGGTGCTCAAGGAGTAGTTATTGGTAAGAAATTGTTCTCCAAAACGAAGAAAGATAAGGGTGCTCGCAGCGGCGACAAAGCACGTTTGTCGAAAATGGAGGATGATCATCGCAAGGAATTGGGTGTGTTGAAAGAAGAATTAGTGAAGAAACTATTCCAGTTAGTGGGTGGTAAAACGTCGCAAGGTGTATACAACATGTACAGCGAAGAGTTGATTCCTAAGGGCACTAAATTCACGCAAAAGAACTTGTTGAGTATTGATTACAGTAATGTTAACTATCATAATTGGACATCGGATGACGATAAGAATGACTTAGTTGTGCGTACGTTAACCAATTACATTAATGTTTATAACGACAAAGTAACCAACTTCAAACGCGATCATTACGCAATAAGTGTAGGGGATGAATTACCTACCGGTATCTTACAGTTAGCTAAGGTATATGTTGCTAACAAACGTAAGCTAAAAGTGGGTGATAAGATGGCGGGTAGACACGGTAACAAGGGTATTGTTGCCCGAATTGAGCGTGAGGAAAATATGCCATTCTTGGAAGACGGAACACCAATGGATATCGTTTTGAACCCCTTGGGTGTACCTTCTCGTATGAACTTGGGTCAGATTTACGAAACTGTATTGGGCTGGGCTGGAAAAGAATTGGGTGTGAAATTCGCTACTCCAATTTTTGATGGTGCTACCAACGAGGAATTGGATGCTTACACCGAGAAAGCTGGAATTCCTAAGAACGGTTTGGTGTATTTGAATGACGGTCTAACAGGTGTGAAATTTGACCAACCCACCACGGTAGGTGTAAGTTACATGCTTAAGTTAGGACACATGGTTGACGATAAGATGCACGCGCGTTCTATCGGTCCTTACTCACTTATTACGCAACAGCCGTTGGGTGGTAAGGCGCAGTTTGGAGGTCAGCGTTTTGGTGAGATGGAAGTATGGGCATTGGAAGCCTTCGGAGCATCCAATATCCTTCGTGAAATCCTTACCATTAAATCTGACGATATCGTGGGTCGTGCCAAGGCATACGAAGCGATCGTTAAAGGCGATAACATCACCAATATTGGAACGCCAGAATCGTTCAATGTATTGTTGCACGAATTGCGCGGACTTGGATTGGAAGTTACTTTCATGGAATAAACCTTCTCGAAAAAAAGAACAATGCAACTTCAAAAGAAAACACAAAAAATTGGAAGCAATTTCAGCAAGATTAGAATCTCGCTGGCATCGCCCGAAAACATATTACGTCGCAGTTTTGGGGAGGTAACCAAACCCGAAACCATTAATTATCGTAGTTATAAGCCCGAAATGGGTGGATTATTCTGCGAACGCATCTTCGGCCCTATCAAGGATTACGAATGTCATTGCGGGAAGTACAAGCGTATTCGTTACAAAGGAATCGTTTGTGACCGTTGTGGTGTGGAAGTAACGGAGAAAAAGGTACGTCGTGAGCGTATGGGTCACATCAATTTGGTGGTACCTGTGGCACATATCTGGTATTTCCGTTCCTTGCCTAATAAAATTGGTTATTTGTTAGGTATCCCAACCAAGAAATTGGACATGGTGATTTACTACGAGCGTTATGTAGTAGTTCAGCAAGGAATTGCAACAGGGGCCAATTATTTGGACTTGTTAACGGAAGAAGAATACTTAGATATCTTAGATTCTTTGCCGAAAGAGAATCAATTATTGGAGGATAGCGATCCAAACAAATTTATCGCAAGAATGGGTGCTGAGGCACTGAACGATTTATTGGGTCGATTGAATTTGGATAAATTGAGTTACGACTTGCGTAACCAAGCGGCAACTGAAACCTCTCAACAGCGAAAGCAAGAGGCCTTGAAGCGTTTGAAAGTAATCGAAAGCTTCCGCGGTGCTCAGCATACCGGAGAGAATCGTCCTGAGTGGATGATTATGAAGATGTTACCTGTAATTCCACCCGAGTTGCGTCCTTTAGTTCCTTTGGAAGGTGGACGATTTGCTACATCGGATTTGAACGATTTGTATCGCCGAGTAATTATCCGTAACAACCGTTTGAAGCGTTTGATAGAAATCAAAGCTCCTGAAGTGATTTTGCGTAACGAAAAGCGGATGTTGCAAGAAGCGGTGGATTCTTTATTGGACAACACGCGTCGTGCATCGGCCGTTAAGAGTGAAGGTAACCGTCCGTTGAAGAGTTTAAGCGATATGCTTAAAGGTAAGCAAGGTCGTTTCCGTCAAAACTTATTGGGTAAGCGTGTAGACTATTCGGGTCGTTCGGTAATTGTTGTAGGTCCAACCTTGAAATTAAACGAGTGTGGTTTACCTAAGAACATGGCTGCGGAATTATTCAAGCCATTCATTATCCGTAAGTTAATCGAAAGAGGTATTGTTAAAACGGTAAAAACCGCAAAGAAAATAGTTGAGAAAAAAGATCCGGTAATTTGGGATATCTTAGAGAACATCTTGAAAGGTCATCCTGTATTGCTTAACCGTGCTCCTACGCTTCACAGATTAGGTATTCAGTCTTTCCAACCAAAACTGGTTGAAGGTAAGGCGATCCAATTGCACCCATTGGTGTGTACGGGTTTTAACGCTGACTTTGACGGTGACCAGATGGCGGTACACGTTCCATTGGGGAACGCGGCTATTGCTGAAGCACAATTATTAATGTTGGCATCGCACAATATCTTAAACCCTGCGAATGGTTCACCGGTAACGGTTCCTTCACAGGATATGATCTTGGGGCTGTATTACATTACTAAAGAGCGTACGTCTACTCCGGAACATATCGTTAAAGGAGAGGGATTGACATTCTACGGACCGGAAGAAGCAATTATAGCTTACAACGAGGGCCGTGCTGATTTACATGCTAAAGTTAAGTGTAAAGTAACCGTTCGTGAAAACGATCAGTTAGTAACCAAGTTATTGGATACTACGGTAGGTAGAGTGATTTTCAACCAAGTAGTACCTGAAGAAGTTGGATTCTTGAACGAAGTATTGAAGAAGAAGAATCTTCGTGATATCATTTCTGAAATTATTCGTTTGAGTGGTGTTGCTAAGGCAGCAGACTTCTTGGATAACATTAAAAACTTAGGTTTCCACTATGCATTCCGTGGTGGTTTGAGTTTCAACTTGAGTTATGTTCGTATTCCTAAGGAAAAAGAAGAGTTAGTTAATAAAGCAATTGAAGAAGTATTGGAGATTCAATCCAATGCCGATATGGGCTTCATTACCAACAACGAACGTTATAACCAGGTAATTGACTTGTGGACGCGTGTAAACAACCAGTTGGCTCGAATTCTTATTACAGATTTACAAAACGACGTACAAGGTTTCAACCCCATTTATATGATGTTGGATTCGGGTGCTCGTGGATCTAAAGAACAGATTCGTCAGTTGGGTGGTATGCGTGGTTTGATGGCTAAGCCTCAGAAGAACACCGGTAATTCAGGTGGAGATACGATTGAAAACCCTATTATTTCAAACTTCAAAGAAGGTTTGAACGTATTGGAATATTTCGTATCAACACACGGTGCTCGTAAAGGTTTGGCGGATACGGCGTTGAAAACTGCAGATGCAGGTTATTTGACACGTAGGTTGCATGACGTTGCTCAGGATGTAGTGATTACAGAACACGATTGTGGCACATTGCGTGGTATCAATATGTCTGCAATCATTAACAATGACGAAGTAACGGAATCATTATATGAGCGTATTTTAGGTCGTACAGCATTGGATGACGTTTATCATCCGCAAACGGGCGAACTAATTGCTGCGGTTGGAACGGAATTGGATGAGGCCTACTCACAAGCCATCGAGGATGCAGGGGTTGAGGAGGTTGAAATTCGTTCAGTGCTTACTTGCGAAACTTTAACTGGCGTATGCGCATTGTGTTATGGTAGAAACTTAGCTACCGGACGCAGAGTGAACGTGGGTGAAGCAGTGGGTGTAATTGCAGCGCAGTCTATCGGTGAACCTGGTACGCAGTTAACACTTCGTACGTTCCACACGGGTGGTGCGGCGATGAACATTGCGGCAGAAAATACTTTGGATACGAAATATGACGGTGTTATTAGTTTGGATAGCATGCGTACAGTAACCAAAGTTGAGACCGAAGAAAACGGTGAAATCAAAAATACCGAAATCGTATTAGGACGTTCAGGAGAAGTGAGAATATTGGAGGCAAAATCCAAGACAGTAATCACTACGTACAATATTCCTTATGGTGCGCATTTGAAGGTTAAAGAGGGTCAAAAAGTGAAGAAAGGAGATCTTCTTTGTACTTGGGATCCATTTAATACATTGATTATTTCTGATATCGATGGAACTCTTTCGTTTGAGAACATCGTTGAAGGTATCAATATGCGTGAAGAGGGTGATGAACAAACCGGATTGTCTGAGTTGGTAATTACCGAAACCAAGGATAAAACTCGTACGCCTCAGTTCAAAGTTGATGGTGGTGAAGATAATATTAAGATCTTCAACATGCCTGTAGGAGCAATTCTGGTTTCTAAAGATAAGTCTAAGGTAAAGGCCGGTGATATCTTAGCAAAGATTCCACGTAGCGCAACTAGAACACGAGATATTACGGGTGGTCTTCCACGTGTAACGGAATTATTCGAAGCACGTAATCCATCAAACCCAGCGGTTGTAGCTGAAATTGATGGTGTGGTAACGTACGGCGTTTCAAAGCGTGGTAACCAGGAAATTATCATTACATCCAAAGATGGAGAAGTTAAACACTATCAAGTACCATTGTCTAAGCACATTTTGGTACACGATGGAGATTACGTTCGCGCGGGTCAACCATTGAGTGATGGTGCAATTACTCCTCAAGATATTTTGCGTATTGAAGGACCTGCCGCTGTTCAACGGTATGTGTTGAATGGAATTCAGGAAGTATATCGCTTACAAGGTGTAAAAATCAACGATAAGCACATTGAAGTAATTGTACGTCAGATGATGCAGAAGATGGAAATCGTGGATCCAGGTGATACCCGTTTCTTGGAAAGCGAATTGGTAGACAGATTTACTTTACGTCGCGAAAACGATTGGATTTGGGATAAAAAAGTAGTTACCGATGCTGGACAAAGTGCCGTGATGCATGCAGGTCAGATTGTAAGCTTGAAAGACTTACGTCAAGAAAACAGTGCATTGCGTCGTCAAGATTTGAACCCAGTTCAATTCCGTGATGCGGTTCCAGCTACTGCGCAGTATGTATTGCAGGGTATTACCAAGGCTTCTTTGGGTACTCAGAGCTTTATGAGTGCTGCGTCGTTCCAGGAAACTACCAAGGTGTTAAACGAAGCTGCTATTTCGGGTAAAGTAGACGAATTGCGTGGTTTGAAAGAAAACGTAATTGTGGGTCACTTGATCCCAGCTGGTACCGGTATCCGTGCTTATGAGCATGTAGTTGCTGGTTCTCGCGAGGAATACGATCGTTTGATGGCAACCAAGTTTGTTGATGACGAAGTAGAAACCGAAGCGTAATTAACCGCTATTGTTATAAGAAAATGGCTACCAACTATTGGTAGCCATTTTTTTTTGTTCTCTAATTACCAACGTTAACTAGGTACAGCAAAATTCGACATCCTGTTATCCTTCTAATTATAATTGAAATTACAACTTTTGGATGGCAGTGATGGTAGTGCGAACCTACAATTGCAGCTTTGCCACATTAATCAATCGTTAATCGATTTGGTTAGCTCCAATTACAATGAAAAAGGACATAAGTCCTAGCGTAGACAAGTGCAACTATGCTACTATTCTTGAATCTGAGTTTGATACAGGTGAGCGTAATGGCCATTAGCGGCGATAAGTGACTCATGGTTCCCTTCTTCTATGATAGTACCCTTTTCTAAGACAATTATTTTATTAGCTTGAGATATGGTACTTAATCGGTGGGCAATTACAATGGCCGTTCTGCCTTCCAACAAACGCGAAATTGCCCGTTGTATAAGTTGCTCCGTTTCTGTATCTATGGAACTTGTAGCTTCATCCAATAATATAATACGCGGATCAAATGCTAGTGCTCGAATAAATGATATCAATTGTCGCTGGCCCAAACTTAATGTCATTCCTCGCTCCATTACATTGTAATCAAAGCCACCGGGGAGTTTTTGAATGAATTCATAGGCTCCTATAGATTCCGCAGCCGCTTTCATTTTTGTTAAATCGATATTAGGATGATGAAGTCGGATATTATCATTGATGGAGCCAGAAAATAAAAACACATCTTGGAGAACCAACGCAACTTGCTGCCGGATAGAGGTGAGATTTAATGATTTTACGGATAATCCATCCAGCAGAATATCGCCTTGTTGTTGGCTGTACAGTTGATTAACAAGGCCAGCAATGGTTGTTTTCCCGCTACCCGTGGCTCCCACTATTGCGAGGGTTTGTCCGGGTTCTATTTTGAAAGTAATTCCTTTCAAGACCCAATTTTCTTGGTTGTATGCAAACCAAACATTGTTAAACTCTATTTTCCCTTTTAGAATAGGTGCTTGGGTGTCATTTTCCGGTTCTTTGTATTCTGTGGCATCAATCAATTCAAAGATTCGTTGGGCCGCTACAATACCCATTTGAATATTGTTAAATCGATCGGCAATTGCTCGTACGGGTCTAAAAAACAAATTGATAAACATGATGAATGCCGTAAGTTCACCAAATGCTATATGGGATTGCACTAATTGTCCAGATCCATACCAAACAATAAATGCAAAACACAAAGAAACTAATACCTCCACAATTGGGAAGAAAATTGCATAATAATAAACAGATCGAATATTCGCATCTCTGTGTGCTTGGTTTATCGTGTCGAATCGACGCATTTCTTCTTTCTGACGATTGAACAGCTGAACGATTTGCATCCCTGTTATACGTTCTTGTAGAAAGGCATTTAAACGGGCTACCTCGCTTCTAACATCCTGAAAAGAATCTCTAATTCCCTTCCGAAATCTATTTGCGGCAAATAACAATAAGGGAACAACGGACAGGGAGATAAGGGTTAGTGTTACATCCATATACAACATGCAACCCAGAATTATAATAATTTGAATAAGGTCTCCTGCAATGGTAATTACGCCGGATGAGAATAAATCGGTGATGGTTTGTATATCGGAAATACTACGCGTAACAGCTGTCCCAACCGGAGTTTTGTCGTAAAAGTTAAGTTTTAGTTTTACAAGATGCTCATAAACAAACTGGCGCATTTTTAGGATAACTGATTGACCAATGCTCTCTCCGATGTAGGAGTTAATGAATCCCAGTGATGCTTGAACGATTAACCAAATGAATAAAATCAACGCCCATTTGTCTAATAATTGAAATTGCTTAGGAACAATAACCGAATCGATCATTGTTTTATAAAGGTAGGGTTGGAAAGCGGTTAAGGCACTTTGGAGTATCGTAAGAATAATGGCAAATACCATCCAATTCTTTTGGAATTTTGCCAATGCGAGTACTCGTTTAAAGAGTATCCATTGCTCTTTTTTACTAGACTTTTGCGATTTGGATGTTTGGGTATTGGAAGCGATTCCAGGGGTTGCCATTCGGTTGCAAAGGTACATTCGGATTGCATACAGATAAGGGGTGGAGTACTGAAATTGTGTAAAACTTTTATTTGGGTTTCAGTTGGTTGGCCGATAGGTTGAATAGTATTATTGCAGTATGGCCAAACACATTGCCATAGCAGGAAACATCGGTGCTGGTAAAACTACGCTAACCCATTTGCTATCAAAGCACTATGGTTGGGAAATGCAATTGGAAGATATGGATGATAATCCATACATTTCTGATTTTTATGAAGATATGCAGCGTTGGAGTTTTAATCTCCAGGTTTACTTTCTGAATGTACGTTGGCAAAACGTACAGCGTATTCGCGAAGGAAAGCAAACCGTAATACAGGATCGTACGATTTATGAGGATGCTCATATTTTTGCACCCAATTTGCATTCGATGGGCTTGATGAGTACCCGGGATTTCGAGAATTACAAATCGTTGTTTGAGAGCATCAGTGCTCAGGTACAAGAGCCAGACTTGTTAATTTATTTGCGTGCGGGTATTCCGAAGTTGGTTCATCAAATTCAGATGCGGGGTAGAGATTATGAAGATGCAATTCGTTTGGATTATTTAAAGCGACTGAATGAGCGATACGAGGCTTGGATTTCCACATATAAAGGCAAATTGCTGATATTTAATGTGGATGATATTGATTTTCAAGAGAATGCAGACGATGCGTCGGAGATTATCAATAAAGTGCAAGCGACATTAAACGGCTTGTTTTAAGCTTGTTTTTGGGTTTTCGCACCAAATGTTTTTGCGATTTTTGCAAAAGGTCATCGATGGTTGGCCTCTATTAATTGCGTAAATTCGCAGTTCAATGAATTTTCAGCAGCCGCATATACTTTGGTTTTTGTTTTTGCTGATAATCCCTTTGTTGATTCATCTTATTAATTTTCAACGTACACGGATACTGGCATTTCCCGGGGTTTATCGGTTAATGCAACGATTACAAGCAGCACAACAGCAGAAAAAAATACAGAATTGGTTGATTTGGCTTGTTCGAACATTAGCGCTACTTTTTTTGATATTAGCATTTGCTCTTCCCGCTTGTAATTCGAACAATTCTGATAAGCGTGGATTTGATCGTTTTATTCTTGTTATTGACAATTCGCTTTCGGCCAATGTTCAGGGTACTGATGGCACTGCCTTTGATAAAATGAAGGCAGAAATACAGCAATTTTTATTGGGATTACAATCAAATCAATTGGTGTATGTGGTGACACAATCCAGGGATGAGGGCACAGGGTGGTTGTCTGCACCAGAAATCGCTTCCATGATTGATTCGCTTGAATGTTCGGTTCAATACAATGGATGGCAACAATGGAGAGATCAGGTTGAGCGAGCTATAGTAGTTGGGGAATCAAACTATAATGTTCTACGAGATCGTACCCGAGTAATGGTTTTTACCGATGTAGAAAAATCCAGTTTCAGGGGCTTGGTGTCTCAAGAACAGCGTGTTAAATTAAAGAATAATGCAGACTCGGGTTCATTGAGTCGCGGGATTTCAATAAACCCAAGAAACCAAGAGCAATGGCAAATAATTCGTTATCCATTAGCTAAAGTTAATAATGTTAGTATAGATACGGCATTTACTAATTTAGGAGGTGACACTTCCTCAGTTCCTGCCGTTAAGGTACGGTTGATAAATTATGGGGGCGATGCAGCGGATGTTTCCGTTTCGTTGAAATCTCAGGGAACTATATTGAGTAATAAGAGTCTTCAGTTGGCGGCAAATGAGTCTTCCATCATTGAATTACCAATTAGTATCAAGGAAGACCTCAGTGAAAAGAACAAAGGAAATAGAAAATTAACGGGTCAAGGTTTTGTAGTGGAGAAGTCACCGGATGATTTCCCTTGGGATGATCACTTGTACTTACATAGTACTCCACAATGGAATCTTAGAATTGGGATGTTGGGGGTTAATTCTGAGTTTCAACGGTTGTTTTCGGTGCAGCAGTCAGCAACTATTGAAACTATTACTAGACCAATTTCTTTGAATTCATTGAGAAACCTACAAGCATTATGTTTGTTGCATAGTAATCCATTGACGGCAGCGGAACAAGGCGTATTGAAAGATTTTATGGATCTAGGTGGGGTGGTATTTCAATTGTTCACTGATGTTTCAGATTCTAGAAGTCGGATTGCAATTAGTCCTTTCGGCCCCTTGGAGATGAAGAATCAGGCGGGAGATTTTCATATCGACAAGAATGGGTTTTCGCACCCGGTGTTTAAAGGGGCGTTTTCAAAATTGCCGGATGCGGGAACATCGACTCCTACAATTACCCATCGACTTATTTTTAACGATGTAGCCGATTTTAATTCAATTTTAACGGGTGAAAATGGTGAGATTTTATTGCTTCAACGGAATTGGGGCAGTGGTAGTTACTGGATTTGGGCCAGTGTTTTGCAACGAGGTTCGGAAGCTTGGATGAAATCTCCTTGGGTTTTACCTGTGTTTACGGAAATAGTATCGGCAAATAATAAGCGCAACTTTAATTTGTACGGGTTGGTGAAATCTGAAACCATGGTTGCGATTCCTGGCTTAAATCCATCCAAGGATCGAGGGGTAGCTTTGGGCTATTTGGGTATGCAATTGGATGATAAATTAGGATTATTAGAAAAGTCAAGTTGGATAAAAGAATGGCAACAGGAATTAAGCGGAATGGGCGGTGTTTATTTAGGTGATCAACCTGAATTGCCGGGGTTTTATTCGATAGAGTCTGATGGAAGCCGCAGGTTACTTGCTTTGAATTATGGCAGGATAGAGAGTGGTTTGAAAGAGTTAACGGAGGTGCAAGCAATGGTTGATTTGTTAGGGATTAGTAATATTCAACAGTTGGATTATGGTGCCGTAAAACAGGCCACAGATAAATCCGATGGTAATAATACATGGGCTATATGCTTATGGATTTCAGTTTTCTTTCTAATTGTTGAGGTAATTCTTCAACGGGTTAAAAATATGTCGATTAAACAAGGATAAATAAAAGTTAAGATTTAAAATTGTATTGAAATGAGTCATTCTGTTTTTATAAAAAATGCTCGCTTGTTTGCACCTGGACATGAGCTTCATCGCAGAGAAGTGGACCTGTTGGTTGTAGATGGAAAGCTGCATGAAATTGGAGAGAATTTGATGTCCTCTGGGAATGAATATTTGGATATGTCTGGATACTGGGTTTCGGCGGGATGGGTAGATCCTTATGGGGTTTGTCCAGAACCGGGAGAGCCATGGAAAGAGACGATTGTTAGTTATACTCGGGCGGCGCAGATTGGAGGATTTACTGATGTTTATGCGTTAGCAGGGAGTTCGCCAAAGCCAGACAATGAATCGGTTATTGCTCAAGTAAGGCATCAAGGAAGAAACCAGCGTGCTACATTACATCCTATTGGTTTGGCTTCGGTAAAGGGTGAGGGCAAAGAAATGGCGGAAGTTGCGGAAATGGCGGCCGTTGGGGCAACTGCATTTTGCGACGGTATGCAGGCATCATCCTCTGCGGGTCTCCGTCAGAAATTGATGCAATATTGTAATTCTCTGGGTTTGATTTACATGAATTATCCATTGAATAGGTCGTTAAGCACAGAGGGGAAGATTCACGAAGGAATTGTTAATTTACATTTGGGGTTGAAGGGTATTTCAACTATAGCGGAGACGATTGAATTATCGGTTGATTTGCATTTGGCTCAATACAATCAGACGCAGTTGCGTAGTTTAGGGTTAAGCGCTGCCGAATCGGTGCAAATGATTAAAGGGGCCAAAGAGGCTGGGCTTGCAGTTAAGGGAGCGGTTGCTGTGTTGAATTTATATGCGGTGGATGAGGATATTGCAGAATTTGATGAGAATTTAAAGGTATTACCACCCTTGCGCTCGGACAAGGATCGCAGTGCGTTACGCCAGGCGGTTTTGGATGGTGTGATTGATGCAGTTTTTAGTAATCATCATCCTGAGGATATCGAAAGTAAAAAAGTAGAATTTGATTATTCGGCATGGGGCGCAGCAACGTTGAGTTATACCTTCCCGATGTTATTGGAAGTTTTTGGTGAAGCAACAATGGATATTTGGTTGTTGTTATTAACCAAGAAAAACGCAGAATTTATTGGTGCACAACCCCATGAAATTGCAGTAGGTTCCGATGCTATATTTACATTTTTTAGCACGAAAGAAACTACTGAGATAACTGCTGGGAAGCATGGGTCAATTGCTTGGAATGTGCCATTTATGGGCAGGATATTGCCAGGAAGAATTAAAGGAACGATGATACATAGTTGTTACATGGAGGCAAAAAATGTTTAATTTTCGCAATTTCGCTTTTAAATTATTGCCATCCTATATTCAGGGATTTATTGCTGGTTTGTTAGTGTTTGTTAGCAAGTTGGTGATTTATAAGAGTAATAGCTGGGAGTTTGTGTACGCTCCGGCTTTCGGTTTAGTAACAGGATTAGTGCTTATTGTAGCTATGGTAATTGGCACACAAACCGATCGCAGGCACTGGGAGTCTAACGGGGGCTCTTATTTTGGTGTCATTGGCGAGAATGACAGTAAGGTAAGGAATGGAGTTTTTGGTTTTTGGAATGCTTTTGGCAGCTGCATCCGTGTTTTGATGATAGCCCTATTGTTATCGGGTTTAGCTGATTTTATCTTGATGAATTGGGTAGATGTTACCTTAATTGAGCAAACAAAGAACTTGCGAATTGAACAAATTAAGAATACCTATGCCGTTTTGGGATTCGATAATGATCAAATTGATTTTGCTATCAATGAAATTCGGCAATTAGACTTGGCCTCATTTAAAAATATGTTGGTAGAGGTTTCGAACAAATTGTTTGTTAATGGATTGGTTGGATTGGTTGTAGCAGCATTTTTACGTAGAAAGAAGAATTTTCATTGGGTAGATAATCAGTCATAGATTTTATGAATCGTTTGCCCAAGGTTATATCAAGCAACCAAAATCCATGGTTAAAGGAAGTACAGTTGTTGATTGAAAAGAATAAAGTAAGACAATCGCGGGGTTTATTTGTAGTTGAAGGAATTGTAGAGATTAGAACGGCTATTCGGGGAGGGTTTAAATTGGTGACTTTGGCCAAACCTCAGCAAGGGATTGGGTGGGATGAATTATTGAAATTGGTGGAATTTCCTACTTTGGAAGCTGAGTTTCTGGAATTGACGGAAATGCCTTGGGAAAAGTTAGTGGTGAGGAAAACAGGGACTAATGCAATCGCGGTTTTTCAACAAGACGATCGATTTGAACAACGGTGGAATCCTGCCCCAGAGGAAATTTGGTTGGCCGTTGAATCGGTTGAAAAGCCAGGAAACTTGGGTGCAATACTTAGAACAGCAGATGCATCGGGTATAACCGGAGTAGTGGTTTGCGATGGGTTGGTTGATTTGTTGCATCCACAAGTTATAAGGAATAGTTTAGGTGCGGTATTTACCGTGCCTGTGTTGAGTGTTAACAAAGAGCAGCTGTGGGCAACGGCAAAAGAGAATACACTTACGTTGTATGGCACATTCATGGAGGATTCTAGTAGTTGTTACGAGGTTAATTTAGGGGGCGGTGGACTAATTATTGTTGGTGCAGAGCATCACGGTGTTTCTGAATTTTGGAGGGGAAAGGTTAACAATATCCAAATCCCAATGCATGGAGAAGTTGATAGTTTAAATGTGTCGGTAGCGGCTGCTTTGTTGATGTATGAATCGGTAAGACAGAAGGGAGAGAGAGCGGCGCTATGAATATTTTAGTGTTGGGTGCAGGGAGAAGTGCCGGATATTTGATTGAATATTTAGCGGATATTTGCCAAGATCGAGGTTGGTTGTTAACCGTTTGTGATCGAGATTTTACTCGATTGCAGCATTCATTTAAATTAAATGATGGGGTTAATTTGTGGCAGGTGGATTTAACAGATTTGGATGGGTTGGAGAGCATTATAATTGATCACCAAGCGGTTGTTAGTTTATTGCCACCTTCGATGCATTTATCGGTAGCGAAGCTTGGTATTGCATGCGGAGTTCCCGTTTTTACAGCTTCGTATATTTCAACTGACATGCGTGCCTTGGATTCTTTGGCCAAAGAACGCGGCGTTTTATTGATGAATGAATTGGGCTTAGATCCTGGAATTGATCATTTATCGGCCAATGTGATTTTGGATAAAATTCGTCACGAAAACAATACATTAGAAGTAGACCAGCAATGGAAAATTGTTTCCTTTGAGAGTCATTGTGGAGGGCTAGTATACTATCAAGATTGTACTGATAATCCGTGGGGGTATAAATTTTCTTGGAATCCAACCAATGTTATATTAGCGGGGCAGGGTAGTGATAGTATTTACCGGGAAGAAGGAGTTGTGGTTCGGATTTCTCCCAAGGAATTATTTGCTCATGCCGATTCTATTAATATTCCTGGGATTGGTGAATTTGATGTTTATGCCAACCGAGATAGTTTGGGTTATTCAACTATTTATGGGCTGGATGAAACTGATAAATTACTGCGTGGTACATTGCGAAGACGGGGTTATTGCGCCGCATGGCAACAGTTAATTTTGGCGCATTTAACGGATTCAACCAACAAATTGCCCGCAAGTATAACGTCTTCGTCTGAGGCGTTTACCTATTTTACAGGTTTTGGAGACAAAGCTGAGTGGATTGAGTCGCTTCGAAAGAGTGGAATTGAAGACGAGTTGTTGGAGAAATTAGCTTGGTTGCCGTTGGGAGAAGATATATTTTGGAGATCCAGCATAGATTCAGATGCAGGTTGGTTTGGTGGAAAATCGGCGGCTCAGTATCTGGAGCAATTATTATTGGTTTGTTGGAGGTTGGGTGAAGAGGATAGGGATGAGGTGGTAATGTTTCATCGTTTTGTATTAGTAAATGGGTTAGGTTGGAGGAAAGTGATTGCCTCAAGTTTGCAAGTTATTGGTGAGGGTGGTGATAGAACGGCTATGGCCAAAACGGTAGGCTTGCCTTTGGCTATGGGGCTAGTTGCGTATTTGGATGGTTCAAAGACAGAATCAGGGGTTCAAATGCCGTGGGGCAAACGCTGGTATGCCGCAATATTGCCAAAGTTGGAAGAATATGGAGTGAAATTTGTAGAAAAAGTAATCGAAGAATAGGGTTGTTTTAACGAGATTTTCCACAAGCAAATGATTATTAGGGATTTTGGCTTAAATTTGATTACTATGAAATTCTTGCATCGAACCTTAGGTATTGCCATTGCTCCATTTTCGGTAATAGCTTCGTTGTCAGGGAGTTTGGCGCTTCAGGCACAACCAAAAAAACCAACACCTCCACCGGCATCTCCCATTGTGATTGATAGCGGATTTGTTATTCAACAGAAGGTAATGGGGCATAGTAATTATGCGAATGCTGTTGCCTATTCCTCTAACGGTAAATTTATGGCTTCTGGAGGTTGGGATAACAAAGTATTGGTTTATCAATTGGATTCCATTACGGGCACGGGCACTGTTGTTAAGACTTTTGCAGGATATCGATCAGCGGTAACTACATTGGCCTTTGACAAAGAGGGAAAATGGCTGGGTAGTGGATCTAAAGATTTTGGGTTTCGAGTAAATGATGTAACTACCGGTGATTTGGTTTTCCGTACAGAAGATCATAAGGATGTTGTTACAGCTGTGAGGTTTGATGGTGGTGGCAAATTTGCCTATACAGCATCCTTGGATGGGACATTGAGGATGTATGATGTTGCGCAGCCGTTGAACAATATGAAGCCAAAATTCATAAGCTACGGAAAGCCAATTAATGATTTTTTGTTGTCGTCGGGTACAAAGCAATTGTATGTGGTTGCCAGTTCTTCGGCTGATATTGAAGTGATTGATTTTGCGAAAACATTAGTGCGTTCCTACAAAGGTCATACGGCAGGCGTTACTTGTTTGGATTTAAGTGCCAATAAAAAGTTAATGGCCAGTGGTAGTTTGGATAAGACGGTGATTGTTTGGGATGTTACAACCGGCGCTGTTGTAAAGAAATTTGAAGGTCATACTTGGAAGATCAATAGTGTGCATTTTTCCAAAGATGGAAAATATGTAGTAAGTGCTTGTAATGATGGTGAGACCAGGGTTTGGAATGTAGAAACCGGTAATTGTGTTGCTATTTTTAAAGGGATAATCAGCAATGCGCAGTGTGCTCAATTTTCGCATAATAACCGTCGTATTGCTGTAGTTGGTGCTATGGAAGCACAAGGTTCAAATTATGGAGTTGTGTTGTATAAAACGCCTCTGGGTTGGCCTGTGGTAAAGGCTCCCAAAGGGGGTGCAGTTGGCTCTGGCTCAACAGGTAAGCCTGCCGTTGGTACTGTGGGAGGCACAACTGGGACACCTTCATCATCGGCAACCGGCACTGGTGCTCCTGCTACACCCGCTTCAACTACCCCAATTACGCCAAAACGACCTGTGACGAAGTATGAGGGGAATGTTTGGCCCCCACCAACAACCAAAAAGAAGTAATTAGCGCGGATTTATATCTGAGAAATAACGGTTAGGCTTTAGTAACTAAGATGTAAGGTTAAATCAATTGAAGTATTACAATTGCATTGCCATAGATAATAGCAGAAATAGTTTTTGATAATTGGGTTTAAGAGATTAATTTTTTGATTTATATACAATGACAGACGGAATTAATAGCAGTAAGGCTCCAGAGCCAGTAGGTTTGTATCCGCACGCTAAACGTGTTGGAACTATGTTGTATTTAAGTGGGGTAGGACCTCGTGAACGTGGAACAAAAAAAATACCAGGGGTAGAGTTGAATGATGCTGGCGAAATCGTTAGTTATGACATTGAAACTCAAGTGAGAAGTGTTTTTCAAAATGTGCGATGGATATTGGAAGACGCGGGTAGCAGTTGGGATAAAATTGTTGATGTAACAGTGTTTTTGACCAACATGAAGGATGACTTTCCTACGTATAATAAGTTATGGGCAGAGTACTTTGCCGAAAATCAACCGTGCAGAACTACCTTGGAAATTAATTGTTTGCCAACTCCAATTGCAATTGAATTGAAGGTTTTGGCCACCATTGATTAATAAATAAATTTTGATGGCATTTGCTGTTTTTCAGTAGATAGAGGTATCCCATTTGCGATTGCCGTTGCTGTATAGGGGTTGATGTTTTGTGGTTGCCTCAACTATTATTCTCTGGGGTGGAGTTGATGGATTTTCTTTAGTTTTTCGAAAGAGTTTTTGGTGTAAACTTGCGTTGCACTTAGGTTTGCATGACCTAAAATATCTTTGATAGCTAGTAGATTAGCGCCGTTATTAAGCATGTGGGTAGCAAAGGAGTGTCTTAAAACGTGCGGTGAGGTTTTGGATGCGTGAGAGAATAGCTTCAAGTACTTGTTCACCAAGCGGTAAACAAAAATGGGGTATAGAGCCTCTCCATTGTTTCGTTGAAATAAGTAGTTCGGTGTTGTAGTGTGGACGTTATTAGCGAGTTGGTTTCTACTATGGGTTACTTCGGTACTTCTGTTTGTTAAATACTGCTTGAGAATATCGCTTGTTTCGGGGTGGATGGGTATTAGTCGTTCTTTATTGCGTTTTCCAAGGACTTTGAGTGATCCACGGTAGAAGTCGATGTCTGCGACTTTCAAATTGATTAATTCGCTTAAACGCATACCTGTGGTGTAGAAAAGCAGTAATAATAGTCGATCTCTTTCACCATGTTCTTCTTCGTTCCAAGGGAATCTGTTAAACAGGTTCATTAAATCGGTGGCGGGGATATCCTTAACTAGGGTTTTGGGCATTTTGGGTAGCAAGACTTTCGCCATTGGGTCCGAAGTTAAAATTCCCTGTTTGCGCATAAATTTGAACCAACCTCGGATAGAAGATATTTTGCGATGTACGGATCTTGGGGTGAGATTTTCTTCTAGTAAGTTGGCCATAAACGAGCGAATTATGCCTGATTTAATTTGTTTAGGTTCCGAAATAGCTTCTCCATCGAGGAATTTTATAAATTGGGACAAATCGAATTGGTAAGCAGTGACGGTGTGGATGGACATCCGTTTTGTTTTTTCCAAGTACAGTAAATACTGCTGCGTTAGCTGTTGCAATTCTGGTACTTGGTTGTTCATGGTAATTTAGATTGGTATAGGTTCTAAAACTCGTTAGGATGTTTGTTAATAAGGATTGAATATTAATCAGAGCTATTAAAGGATAATTAGGATTAATAGGGTAGTGCGTTTACGTTGAACAAAGTAAACGAAAAAAGCCACCCAATAGGTGGCTTTTTATATACAAGAAAATTAGTGTACAGTGTATTATCCTACAACTTCTTGAGTTTGCATTTTCTGGCGATAAGCGGCACGAATTTTCTGCATACGCTTGGTAATACAGGGTTTTTCGAATGCCTGACGTGAGCGTAATTCTTTAACAACGCCAGTTTTTTCAAACTTCTTTTTGTACTTCTTAAGTGCTTTTTCCAGAGAGTCGCTTTCTTTAACGTTTATAATCAGCATTATACTTTCCTTTTTTTGGGGTTACAAATATAATTTTTTAGTTTTTATTTTCCAAAATAAAATTACGCTTTTAGCACGTTTCTGCTAATTACTAATTTTTGTATTTCGCTAGTACCTTCTCCGATGGTGCAAAGTTTGCAGTCTCGATAGAATTTTTCAACGGGAAAATCTTTGGTATAGCCATAGCCGCCGAAAATCTGTACAGCTTCATTGGCGCAACGAACGCTTACTTCGGAGGCGTAATATTTGGCCATAGCAGAAACCTTGGTTACGCTTTTTCCCTTGTTTTTAAGATCAGCAGCTTCTAGTGTTAGCAATTCAGCGGCTTCGATTTGTGTAGCCATATCGGCGAGTTTAAATCCTATCGCTTGAAAATTTGCGATGGGTTTGCCAAACTGTTCTCTTTCTTTAGCGTATTTGATGCTGGCTTCGTAGGCTCCTTTTGCAATACCTAGGGAAAGGGCAGCAATAGAAATTCTTCCGCCGTCTAATATTTTCATTGCTTGGATGAATCCATCACCAATATTACCTAAAATATTACTTTCATGAACTCGACAATCTTCAAATATCATTTCAGCAGTTTCGCTAGCGCGCATTCCTAGTTTATTTTCTTTCTTACCTCCACGGAACCCGGGTGTTCCTCGTTCCACCACAAAGGTTGTGATGCCATGAGAATCCAGTAAATCGCCGGTTCTAGCTAATACAACCGCTACATTGCTGGATATTCCATGGGTGATCCAGTTTTTAGCACCATTCAGTACCCAATGATCCCCTTCTTTTTTGGCAACTACTTGCATTCGAAGTGCATCGGAACCCGTATTTGCCTCGGTAAGTCCCCAAGCCCCAATCCATTCGCCGGTGGCTAATTTAGGTAACCAGCGTTTTTTTTGTTCTTCGTTGGCAAATTGAAGTATGTGGCCTGTACATAGGCTATTATGTGCTGCCATGCTCAAGGCAACGGAACCGCAAACCTTACCTAATTCTTCAATTGCGGCAACGTATTCGAAATACGAAAGTCCGGATCCCCCGTATTCTTCTGGGACTAAAACACCTAACAATCCTAATTCTCCCAATGCTTTCATGGTTTCGATGGGGAATTCTTGACTTTCATCCCAAGTCATTACGTTGGGTCTGATGTGTTTTTCTGCAAAATCTCTTACAGTGTTACGCACCATCTGTACGCTTTCGTTCTCGGCAAAGTTCATCATACTAATAGCAAAACAAATTTACGGACAGAGGGTTTAAAAATTCATCAAAATCGGTTAAAAGCTCGTTAATCTTTGCAATTAATCGATAAATACGGCAGTAAGGGTTGTAAATGAACTTGCGGGATGCCTTGAAGGTTGGAAATTTGGTCTTTGGTGGGTTCTGGATGGGTTTGGTAGTAGTAGTAAATGATCTTTGCGTATTTGGGTCCGATGTATGGATGTTGGTAGAGTTCTTTCCAGGTTGATTGTTGGGAAATTTTCCGATTGGGCGTAGTTGTGAACTTGGTTGATAGGTTGTTCTGTAGAATGATTTTGAACAGGGTGTCTAAGCGAGGTATTTCTTGAATTTGTTGATTATTGGTAAAACCACCGAGTCTTTCTTGGTATTTTCTCACCGATAACCAATGTTTTTTAGAAAAGCCGGGTATCAGGAACCATGAAAGGCTATCGTTGGGGTTGAAGTTACGGAACGTGGGGAATTCTTTTTCGTACGATTGGGTGAGCTCTCGTTGCAACTGTAGGGAATCTTTTTGTAATTTTTGCAACATCAGTGACCGGTTTTCCTTGGATTTTCCCCATAAAATTTGGAGTAACTCGTACGCCATTTTTGCTGAAATCGACTTTGGTTTATGTAGGTAGTTGTTGTTTTTGTAGGGGAGTTGAATATTGTTTTTGCTTTGTTCCTGTTGCGAAATGGGATAAGGGTTTGGGTTGGCGTACTTCCTAAATGATTGGTCTTTTTGATTGTAATTTATTGATTTTCTTTGGGTTTTGTTGGATGTCCAACGAATACTTTTGTCCGAAGAGTAGGAGTGACAATTTTTGATTAAAACAATTGTGGCGACCGAGGCCGCCACAATGAATAGGTATTGGAAAGGTTTTTTTCGCATTGGTTTCATTGCCTTAAGGCAAAAACCAAATTATGCGAAGGCTGCTAATTTTTCTTGGCGATATTCGCCAGCGTCCAATTTGGATTTGATAGATTTAAATGCGTTAAGCGTGTATTCTACATCTTCCAAACTATGCGATGCGGTTGGAATCAAACGCAACATGATAACCCCTTTAGGTACTACTGGATACACAACGATGCTACAAAAAATGTTATAATTTTCACGCAGGTCGTGAGTTAAGTGAGTTGCTTCGGGTATAGTTCCGTTCAATAAAACGGGGGTAACGGGTGTTGTGGTAATACCAATGTTGAATCCTGCTTGACGCAATCCATTTTGCAACGCATTAACGATGGTCCATAATTTATCTTTCAGCTCAGGGCGGGTTCTAATTAATTCTAACCGTTTTAAGGAGCCAATAACTAGAGGCATTGGTAGCGCCTTTGCATAGATTTGAGAACGTAGGTTATAGCGCAAGAATTTAATTACATGTGGCTCGGAGGCAATAAATGCACCGATGCCTGCCATGGATTTAGCGAAAGTGGAGAAAATTATATCTACTCCATCGGTGCAATCTTGTTCTTCGGCAGTTCCCGCACCTTTTTTACCCATAGTTCCAAAACCGTGTGCGTCATCCACAAATAAACGGAAGTTATATTGAGATTTTAGGGCAGCAATTTCTTTTAATTTTCCTTGGGATCCGCTCATTCCAAAAACCCCTTCGGTGATTACCAAAATACCACCACCGGTTTGTTCAACCAATTTGGTGGCGCGTTTTAGTTGTTGTTCTAAGCTTTCTACGTTGTTGTGGGCGAAAACAAATCGTTTTCCCATATGCAATCGAACACCATCAATGATACACGCATGCGATTCGGCATCGTACACGATAACGTCATGTCTATCTACCAATGCATCAATAGCGCTCAATACCCCTTGGTATCCGAAATTTAATAATATGGATTCGGGTTTGCCTACGAAGGCTGCTAATTCCTGCTCCAATTGTTCATGGTAGTTTGAGTTACCACTCATCATGCGGGCACCCATCGGGTAAGCCATTCCAAATTGCTTTGCAGCATCCGCATCGGCCTGCATTACTTCGGGATGATTGGCTAAGCCTAAGTAGTTGTTTAAACTCCAGTTTAGTCGTTCTCTACCGCGGAAAACCATTTTTGGACCAATAGGTCCTTCTAATTTGGGAAAAGTGTAATAACCGTGAGCGTCATCGGCGTGCATTCCCAAAGGACCCATCCGATCGTGAAGTTTCTCAAAAATATCTTTCATGATGTAGTGGCGTAACGTATTTGTTACTGCAAAATTAGCAAGATTTTGTGTTTGTTACGTGCCGATGATAAAAACACAAGGCGATTTGCCCAAAATAATGTTCATTTTTCTCCAATCGGCCAAGGTTTTTGTTTTAATCCATTCCTCTTCGGTGTGCAGTTGATAGCCAATGCACAGAGCGGTTTGCGGCGGAAATTGTTTGATTAACCATTGAAAAAATTTATCGGATCGATAGGGGGCTTCGATGAAAATATGGCTATGATTTTTAGGGAAATTCTTTAACAATGTAGATAATAATAGCTTTTGTTGGTCTTCTTTTACGGGTGGATATCCATGAAATGTAAACGATTGGCCGTTTAATCCACTGCCAGCTAAGGTTATTAATAACGAGTTGGGGCCAGGGATAACACGCAGGGTCCAATTCCTTGCTTGCGCAAATTTTACCGCTAAATTTCCGGGGTCGGCGATGCATGGCATTCCGGCTTCGGAGCATAATCCTAATTTTCCTGTTGGATTAATCTTAACCCATTGCGATAATTGTAGCTCCAGCTCTTTTTGCGATGTATGCTCATTGAGTTCAATGATGGTTAATTCGGGGATATTAATTCCCAATTTTAATGACGATAAAAAACGTCTAAGCGTTCTAGCCTCTTCGGCCACCCAGGTGGTAATTGATTGAATTTCTTTGAGGTATTCGGTAGTTAGCATCCAAGCGTTGCTGTGTTCGCCGATGGGTAAGGGGAAAAGGATTAATTCAGGATTCTGTGGGGGGACGATTTTAGTAAAATCCATGTTTTTTACTCGGTGTTTGCGTTGTTAAGGATAGATTCGAATGTTGTTGGAATTATAATGGCGGTTGCTGGGTTGCTGTCTGTGTTTTTTGGGTTAGTATCTTTAGTTTTTGTCTTGGCTCCAAGGTTGTTGGATTGTATTGTGGCATTGGATTGCGGTTCAAACTTAGACGAAAAATTATGGAATTCTGTCAAGAGATTGTCAACAGTTAGGGTTGGGGCGATGAGTATGCGTACTTTTGCATTGTGAGTTTTGTAAATAAACTAAAAGAGCGCTGGAAAGTGCAAAATGCCACCCAAGTTTGGCTTATTTTACTGGTGTTTGCGCTTACGGGGTTTTCGGTGATGTTCTTAAAACGGATATTTCGCAGTTGGCCCATCCACGAAGCTTGGTGGTTTGATTTGGCTTATTATATATTGATTTTACCCATTTATAATTTGCTGTTATTGATTTACGGAGCCATATTCGGTCAGGCAAGGTATTTCTGGGAATTTGAAAAACGGTTTTTCGCCCGAATTGTTTCATTGTTCGGCGGTAATAAATAAGCATTTATGGCAATCTCGAAAGAAAGTGTTTTAGCGGCGTTGTCGCACGTGGATGATCCCGATTTAAAGAAAGATTTAGTAACCCTGAATATGATTCAGGACTTAGAAATTGGGGATTCCATAGCGTTCACATTGGTTTTAACTACTCCGGCATGTCCGATGAAAGACATGTTGGTGAATGCCTGCAAAACGGCGATTAGAGTTATGGTGGATCCTCAGATTGCAGTGAATATCGCGGTTAGTTCGCAGGTGCAGCGGAGTTTACAAGGGGATCAAATTTTGCCAGGGGTTAAACACGTAATAGCGGTTGCTTCGGGCAAGGGTGGTGTTGGGAAGAGTACCCTCAGCGCGGGTTTGGCATTTTCTTTGGCTCATTTGGGCGCGAAAGTGGGATACTTGGATGCCGATATTTACGGTCCTTCTGCCCCAACTATTTTTGGAACAACGGAAGCGCCCCACATGGTGCAACGCGGCGATAAGCAAATTATGGTGCCCGTAGAGGTTCATGGAATGAAAATGCTAAGCATTGGATTGATGACCGCTCGTGGGCAAGCTGTAGTTTGGCGCGGACCTATGGTTGCATCGGCCTTCAAACAATTTGTACAAGATGCTGCTTGGGACGATTTGGATTATCTAATTATCGATTTGCCACCGGGAACGGGAGATGTTCAGTTGAGTTTAGTACAAACCGTGCCGTTAACGGGTGTTGTGTTGGTTACCACGCCACAGGAGGTAGCATTGAGCGATGCACGTAGGGCTTTAGGGATGTTTTCGATGGAGCAAATTGCCAAACCTTTGTTAGGCGTAGTGGAGAATATGAGTTATTTCACTCCCGAAGATGCTCCAGATAAAAAATATCGTTTGTTTGGCGAAGGTGGAGGAAAACAAATCAGTGAAGAATATGGCCTGCCATTTTTGGGAGAAATTCCACTGAATCCATTGTTGATGTCGGCCATGGATACCGGAAAAATTACGCCCGATTCACCATTGTTGGTGCCATTCCATTCGGTGGCAGCAGCAGTTGCTCAGCAGGTGAGTATTTTGCAATCTAAATAGTTTTTGGGCTAATTCGCGAAAAGTAGCGCAGATGGTAAGCTTCTGTTTTTAAGGTTGTTACCCATTTGGTGGTAACTTGATTTTACAGACTTTCTGAGGGGGGCTAGTTCTACTATTTTTTGGACTTTTCCTCATGGAATGGTATATTTGTATTTCTTAAAATTTCATGAGTACCACGGTAGAATTACAAGCGCTTACGCACAAAGTAGAAGAGGTGTTGAATACCGTGAGGCCCTATTTGCAGGCCGATGGAGGAGACGTTGAGGTGGTGGAAGTTTCTGAAGAACGGGATGTTTTGTTAAAATTAACAGGAAATTGCAGTTCTTGTAGCATGAGTGAAATGACCATGACCGCAGGAATTGAAGAAAGCCTTCGTAGGGCAATTCCTGATCTCGGAAAAATCCAAGCAGTAAAGTAATTAGGGTATGGGCTGGGGTAGGTCCACGAATTCCGGTGCGCAAACCAGTGTACATGTAGAGCCAAGTTTTTTCATACAATTAGTAGGTATTCCATTTATCGCTTTTGTACTGACGTCAATTCAATCGCAAATTTCGGTTGATTGTTTGCCTTTGTGGGTAACGGATACAACAAAGAATACGGAAAAGGCAATGTTCAATCGGTTGGGAATGAATCTGCATTTTACGTTATTTTTAGGCGCTATTATCGTTGTTTATTCGTGGGATTTTTTGATGGACATTTTAGCTTGGGAGAAATTGGGGAAGCGTGCAAATTCGGCTTTGATGGTACTGGCAATTGTGTTGTTAATTGGCGGATTTGGGGTTGTTATAAGTCCATGGATTTTGTCGATTGTACTTCGTCAGGACGCTCTATTGGGCCCTTTTGGGTTGCAGTCAATGGTTGCCTGGTTTAGTTCGGATTGGGGACTAATTTTGTTGATGTTGGTGGGGTTGTACGGATTTTTAGCGAGTAAAAAAATTCCCTTTTTAGCGATGATTTCACCGTTGTTAATAGCGGTCTCGATTACCATTTTGTTATTCATGCCGCGTGAATCGGGATTTTGGTGGTTTGGCGATGTTGGATGGGGGGATGGTGCCTTGGAATCAGATGTCGCAGGTTGGTATAAGGAGGTTCAAGATTGGCGCACAGAGGGCTTGATGTATTACTTTTTAGGATTCTTTATGATGAACGTATTATTGGTGCAATACCTAGAAAAATCCAAAGATTGGATGTCTGATTCGCCCAATGTATGGTTGTTATTTGCGGTAGATTTTAGTAAAAAGAAATTAGTCTATAGGCAGGAGGAACCCGCATTATCTGCCTTCCCGAAGTTTTGGTGGGTGCCTTATTTCTGGCTCTTGGTTGCGGTAGTACTGATATTGATAGGGTTAAGTTGTTTGGTACAGGGCGATAATTTGTTGGAGGATAAGACGCTTAACTATTGGGAATTGGAGCATCTAAATTTGTATTTTGAGCGTTATGCTTTTCGGGGTATGGCTTTGGGGGTGTTTTATGGATTGTTATTGCAGATTCAATCGGCCATTCAATGGAACCGGATTTACCGTTTATTGGTGGAAGTGGGATTGTTAATTTTGGTTTTGTAAGTGGATGGTAAAATATACCTCAAGGATTTGGGTGTGAATTGGGATAGTTGATCTATGTTAGAAACTCGAATCGATTGAGTTGCGTGTTGTTTAATGGGTTCCCGTTGAGACATATTATGGGGTTCTTTCTTCTTGGTCATCGTATTCATAAGGAATGACACATTCCCCCATAATTACGGGTTCTATTTTTTCGATGCGTTGAATTTTTGGTTTGCCCATAATTCGTGATTGTTTATCGACCTTTTTAACGTCATTAACTCTGTTTCTTGTATCAGGAATAATTGCAGTTTCTCCCATTTTGACGTTTTTGATTTGATTGGTTGACGCTTTGAGGGTGCTAGCCGAATGGGAATGGATTGTATGGTTTTTGGTTGAATGGGTGTTGGCTGTATGGTTTTTTACGGTGTCCCCAATGGTAGTTTCTTCTCTTGGGGAATCTACCATGGCTGTAGTATCGCCCATGAGAATTTCTCCTTTGGTGGTTTCCGAATTACAGGAAGAGACTCCAATTCCTAGAACTAAAACTAGGATGTAGGCAAAATGAAGCAATTGTAGGGGTGGTTTCGGATTGGAGGTTGGGTTGGCGGTTGGCTGCTGCCGATGCAGTGGCATCTGCGGATTGGCAGGGGATTTAAATGTAGATTGCTGCCAATCTAGTGTCGGCAGTGGGTTGGTTGCAGATGGGAATATGGATTGCTCCCAAGTTTTCGGGGGGGTGGTAGATTCGGTTTTTTGTTTGAGTTGTTCGGATTTAAATCGACCGCAAATTTTTTCGGTTTTTGGTTTGTTGAAAAATTGCAAGATTTCTGAATCGGACATTTGGCTGAAATCGATTACGGTTTTTTCGCAAGTATTACAAAATCTACCTTGTGTTTCTGGGGTCATACGATTCCAATCTTCGTGGCAGGGGTTTTCGATAGCGATACTAATTTTTTTCATGATTCTCCGATTTTTTGGGAACGTAATACGCTATCGAAGGAAAAGGTAAACGACGATTTGAATTTTAGTCTGGGAAATTACGAAATACGAATTGGCAGACGGAGGATTGCTCTCGTTTTACTTAGGATTTTCAGGAAGAGACATCTTTTCGAAATGGGAAAAGATTGGGTAGTGGAATGGGTGTTATATTCTCCCGTTCATGCCTTGATCCCAATGTTCTTGGCATCGAGCTTGGTAGATATCGGTATGACCTACCGCAATTTGTGTTTCAATGCCTGGTTCACGGTAGGTGAAGTTAGCGGGTGCTCCACATACGTTACATTTGGCAGATACTTGGATTTTTTGGGTTGCGATTCGTTTTAAATCGGCCATCGGACCAAAATCTTGATTTAGGTAATCTTTATCCAATCCAGCAGCAACTACGCGAATGCCGTTCATCATTAATTCCGATACGGCATGGACAATATAGGGTCCAAAGAACTGAATTTCGTCTATGTACACTTCTTTAATCAGTTCGTTGCATAAGGGGTATAATTCTTCGGCCTTATTTATGCGATGCGCAACCATTTGCAATCCGCTGTGAGCATTGATATTATTGGGGTTGTAGCGTTTGTCGAGCAGGGGTTTAACCGCGATTTTTTCGTCGTAGCCAACTTCGCTCTCGTTGTACAATCCGATCAATTTCGTGGTTTTACCAGCGAACATACAGCCATAAATGAGAATAAATTCCCGCATGAATTACTTGTTGTTTTACTAATTTTACCACCAACCATGGAACTTCAAAAGAAATCCATCGATGCATTGCTGGAATCGATGGCAATATTACGTCAGGAACTGCAAAACAACCAAGATTCGGAGAAAGAAATCGAGCTATTGGGAGAATTGAAATTACTTTCTGCAAGAATCTATATTGAGTCGGATTTGTCAGTGATGGCGTTATTGCCAGGAATGAATGCGGAAGAGGACACACAGACAGATGATTTGATTGATTATACGGAGGATGAAAATGTGGACGATTTTGAGAGCGCGGAATTGGGTAACTCGGAGGAAATATTGGTGGCGGGTTTTGAGGAAGAGATAGGGGTTGAAGAATTGGAAAGTGCATCAGCAACGGCGACAGAAGAAGCGTTAGAATCCGAGAATTTGGGGCTGTATGCACAGGAACTTGTAGCTGAGATTGAAGAAGAAATTTTGGTGTCGGAAACTCCTAAAGAGGAGGAGGTAATATCTTCGAAAGAATCGGATAGTTTGCAGCAGGACTTGTTTTTTGCAGCGGTACCGGTATTGGGCGGACAAAAGAATAGTAACGCGATCAGCGACGAGATTGCGAAAAATGCAAATACGGAAGAATCTATTGCGAAAATTGCAACTATCGACTTCGATTCGTCTGAATTTGAGTTGCCTGAATTCGAGTTGCCAATTTCGGTGAGGGAGGAGCCTATTGAAAGGAATAATGCGGAGGAGGAATCACTGCAAAATCCCGATGATTTGGGTATGGAAGATATGGCAACATTGGCGTTTAAGGAAGGGGCAATGCCTGAATTGAACGAGGTGGCAATGCCAGAATCCGAGGGTGTTGTTGTGCCCGGGATAAGTAGTATGGGAGCTCCTGAAATCGAGGCTATTTCTAATTTGGCGCCCTTGTTGGAAGTGCCTGTGGTGGAGGTTCCGGTTAGTGAAGTTGCGGAGGTTGCTTCTGTTGAAGTGCCTGTGGTGGCGGTTCCGGTTAGTGAAATTGCAGAGGTTGCTTCTGTTGAAGTGCCTATGGTGGAAGTTTCGGTTAGTGAAGTTGCAGAGGTTGCTTCTGTTGAGGTTCCAGCGGTGGAAGTTTCGGTTAGTGAAGTTCCTGCATTGGATGTTCCTCAGCCGCCCATATCGGCCATCAATACAATTACTGAAAGTCCAATAGATACTAGTAGTTCGGTGGAATTGAATGCGAATGGGGAGTTGCCTCCGCCTGCGTTATCGGGTATGAATGTGGAGGCTATAGTGAATCAAATGCCGATTTCGAGGCGGTTTGAATTTGCCAATTTGTTGTTTGGGGGTGATATTCAGCGAATGGGTACGTTTATACACGAATTATTACAGGCTCCTACTGGCAGTGGCAGAATGGATGTTTACGAGCGTTGGTACGATGAGAATAACTGGCGTCGTAGGGACGAAGCTGCTTCGGACATGCTGCGATTGATAAAACGGATATTTCCGGGTTAACGCATGGGTAGGTCTGAGTAAATCGGACTGAAACTATGCGAAATTTATTGGTACACCAACAGCTGCTGGGATTTTTTAGATCTCATTTTTTCTTCCTCCCTTTATTGGGTTTATTATCGGGTTATGCAGTATTTGCTTGGCTTCCGGAATATTCTAATTCAGGATATCAGCCATCCATTTGGATATGGGCTGTCCTGGTTTTAGTGTTATCGGCGGTTGTATTAGGGGTTTTACTGGTGATTTATTTTCGAGGGGTATCGTTTTCAACGAGGGTACATCGAGGGTTTCGTTCTTGGTGTATTTATTGTTTGAATGTTGGGTTAGGCTATTGGGTATTACCGCCTCAGTTGCCGAGTAATAGAATTTGGGAAGTGTTTGAACGAGGGCGTGTTGAACAGGTTTGCGGATCTTCTGATTGGATGGTGGTGGATTGTGTGGATTCTGTAGCTAAAGAGGCGCGAGTAAATGGCAAGTTTTGGGTGGAAATTACACGATGGAGGAAAGATTCAGAGCCTTGGGTAGGTCCATTAAAACAGTGGATTATACCAAGATCGGCCTTGAGCGAATTTGAGGATAGTGGCATTCCCGACGATACGGATTGGCCGTTGATTTTTGGGTCGAAAGGGTATTACGGTCGATTAACATGGCCGATAAAACCGAGCGGATATTCTGCGGCTTTGGGGGGGGCGAAACCAACGGAAACGGGTGGACAAGCTTTTGATAGCGCGTTGCGATTGGGGGCTTTTAGGATTGAGAATCAGTTGGTGCGGGATACTACGGTTGGTGCGGTACAATTGGGCGCTTTTATGGTAGCGGAAAGGTATGGTTTATTGGGGAGTTATGTCCCGATGGGTTGGAGTAAGTATTTGTCTAGGAATGGGTTGTTGGATTTGCGGTTGCGGTGTTTGGGTTGGTTGCGCGATCAATTGCGGGGGCGGTTGTCTCCACAAGCCGCGGCGATGGCTATAGCGTTGTTGGTAGGCGAAACGAAGGAAGTAGATTCGGAAACTGTAAAAGCATTTGGAGTTGGTGGGTTGATGCATGTTTTGGCGGTATCGGGCATGCATGTAGCCTTGGTGATGGGGGCTATTTTATGGGTGTTTACGGGTTTTGGGCGAACGCCCCGACCTACGAAAGTAGCGTTACTGATATTAATGGTAATTGGTTGGTTTTACGCAGTGCTTACGGGTGGCAGTGCGGCAGTGGTAAGAGCCATGTTGTCTGCATCGTGGATGTGGTTGGCCAAGTATTGGGTGGGCAAACGGGTGTCGAGTTTGCATGTTTGGTTAGGGTGCGCATATATACAATTGTTGTTACAGCCTTATTCAATTTACAATTTAGGATTTGTGCTTAGTTATTTAGCGGTATTGTCTTTGTTGATTTTTTATCCTGTTTTAAGGGATTTTTGGTTAATTAGAATAGAGAATTTAAGGGGTGAAAGTAGGGTAGAGCGTTGGATGCGGTATTGGATAGGGGCCAAGAAAATGGATGCCGGTTGGCAGTTGTTGTTAGGTTCGGTTGCCATGAACGTTGCGGCTACATTATTTACATTTCCCTTGATTATGGGGGGATTTGGGACATTCCCAGTTTGGTTTTTGCCGGTGAACTTGTTGATGGTTCCGCTATTTACGATATTGTTGTATGCGGCTTTGATTGTATTAATTTTTGGTTGGATTCCGTTGTTAGGAAACGGGTTGGGTATGGTGGTGGACCGGTTGTATTCGTGGGTACTGGGGAAGTTGTTGCTTGTTTTGGAGTTGCCGTTTTCTCAATTGTTTTCGTACCAATGGGATTGGGTAGCGGTTGGTTTAGTTTTTTTGCTTATTGTTTGGGTATGTTGGTGTTTGTGGCTGGAAGTTCGATTTGGGAATCGGGTTGTACAACTTTGGACTGTAGCTTTGGCTTTGATTTTGGTAACAGGAGTATGGATTGAGGTTCAACGGATGCGATGGGTTACTGCCGATGATTATTTTTCGGGTCGATTGGGCGGGAAAGACTTTTGGGGGTATAAGCGTAAAGAAACCTTGGTAATTTCGGTAAAAAGGAAGGTTTGGACTGGGGAGAAGCGTTATTCTGGGGGAGTTGAAGGGGGCAGTAGGGGTAGTGTTGGGGACGGAGGATGGGACAGTGCTAAATTAAGTGGCAAGGGCTGGGAACGTGATGTGGGGTTTAAGCGCTGGGAGAGGACTGTGGTAAACCGCAATCGCTGGGAAAGTAGGTTGGGGTTGCGGTTGGAGAAGTATCGATTAAAGCGGGGCGTGGAAAGGGTTCGGGTACGTTGGTGATTGGATGTAAAGAAAGGGTTTATACGCGGTGGTGGGGGTAGTTGTTGGGAGGCGAGATCAAGGATGTATTTTAGAAGTACGGAGTTTGGATTGTACCTTTGTACTATGTCTGTGTTGAATTTTTCTGTGGAAAATCGAATTGCTTGGATAGTGATGAGTAGGCCGGAGAAGCGCAATGCGTTGAGTGTTGAGTTAATTGAGGGGATGACGGAAGCGTTTTTATTGGCCAATGCCAGGGAGGATGTACGTGTGATTGTGTTAAAATCCTCGGATAAACCTTTTTGTGCGGGGGCGGATTTGCAGTATTTGACCCAGTTGCGCAACAACAGTTTGGAGGAGAACGAAGTGGATTCTCAGCGATTGAGAAGGATGTTTGACGCGATGTATCATTCTCCGAAGTTGGTGATCACGCAGGTGGAAGGTCCGGCCTTGGCCGGGGGTTGCGGATTAGCAACCTTGTCGGATTTGTGTTTTGCCACTCCGGAAGCCAGTTTTGGGTATACGGAGGTGAAGATTGGGTTTATTCCGGCGTTGGTGATGGTGTATTTGGCAGAGAAAATTGGAGGCGGTGCTATGCGGGATTTGTTGTTAACCGGAAGAATATTGGATGCCACGGAGGCGAAGGAAATGGGATTGGTGCAGCGGATAGTTAATTCTGAGGATATTGATGAGGCAGTGGGTGCGGTGGCGCGGGGATGTGCTGAAGGCACATCCGGGGCGGCCGTGTCTACGGTTAAAGAAATGCTTCGGGAAATCCCTTCTATGCAACGTGATCAAGCCCTCGATTATGCCGCCCGCATGAATGCTCATGCCCGCGCCACCCCAGATTGTATCAAAGGAATCGATGCCTTTTTAAACAAACAAAAATTAACTTGGTAATTAGAAATGGTTCATTTAATCGATACGCATTGTCATCTTTATTCTGATAAATTCAACGAAGACAGACCTCAGGCCATAGAAAGAGCCTTGAAAGCCGGAGTAAAGCAGATTTTGTTGCCGAATATCGACCTCGATTCAATCCCAGGATTGCATCAATTGATGCAGGATTATCCTTCCCAATGTTTTGGCATGATGGGTTTGCATCCTTGCGATGTAAAAGAGGATTATCAAACCGTATTAACCCAAATGTTCGATTTGTTTACCAAACATAATTATGTGGCCGTGGGTGAAATGGGTATGGATTTGTATTGGGATAAAACTACCGAAGAAATCCAGAAGCAGGCATTTTTGTTACAAGCTGAGTTTGCGGTGGCCCATAAGTTGCCACTCGCTATTCATACTCGAAATGCAACGCAACAGACCATTCAATTATTAAAACAATTTAAAGGTAAAGGATTAACCGGGGTGTTTCACTGCTTCTCGGAAAGCTACGAACTGGCTCAGGAAATTTTAAAATTGGAAGGCTTTTATTTGGGTATTGGCGGTGTTCTTACCTATAAAAATGCAGGCTTGCCCGAAGTTCTCTCTCAAATAGGATTGGAACATCTAATACTAGAAACGGATTCGCCCTATTTACCCCCAGTTCCCCATCGCGGAAGTAGAAATGAACCCTCCTATACCTTGTTGGTGGCCCAAAAACTGGCCGAGGTAAAATCAGTCTCGTTGCAAGAAGTGGCCAAAACCACCACCCAAAACGCAGTAAACCTGTTTCATTTGCCTATTTCGTATATGGCTGACTAAGAAATAGCGAATAGTTAACCTATTTTAATTCCCTAGTCTCGTATTTAACTAATAAGTTAGACTATTTCGTATTTAGCTGATTTAGGTTGGCCGATAAATTATCTGAGATTACTGGTTGTTTAATTTGTCCACGTCAAATTTAGTTAAATCGGAAAATGAATAACGGAAATCTAAGTTGTTGGTAACGATTATATCAATTCGTGACTTTAGTCACATACTATGCCAACCGATACTGCGAACTTCGCTGTTCATGTTTGGTGTTCGCCATGTAGTCTTGGTAATTGGTGCTTTATTTTTTAGCCACATTCACTTGAAGGGGCAAGATCATCCCTACGTTCACCCCAACGAAAGAGTGAGCTTGGATACTAATTCCACAGGCGCTAAAGTAAAGCCCAAGTCGTTACAGGATTTTTTGCGGTCGGGAAATTTTTTTGGTCATGCCCGATGGTATAGCATGGTTACCAATAATGCATCCAATTATTCCGATTATTTCGCCAATGCTATAGGTGTGGGTATTGGTTATGAAACCGGCGTTTATCGAAATTTTCAGTTGGGAATTAGTGGATATGCCATTTATGATGTGTATTCGTCCGATTTAACTAAAATTGATCAACTTTCCAATCAGCCCAATCGCTATGAAGTGGGATTGTTTGATGTCTTAAATCCAGGGAATCACGATGATTTGGATCGATTGGAAGATTTGTACATAAAGTATTCGTTGCCATCGAAAAGCTGGATGATTAAGGCGGGGAAGCAACATATTCGAACCCCATTTTTAAATCCACAAGACGGAAGGATGCGACCTACCTTGGTTCAAGGTGTATTAGCAGAAAAAAAACTAGGGAAAAACGGATTGTTGCAGTTGGGTGCGATTGATCGAATTTCGCCACGGAGCACGGTACGATGGTTTTCGGTAGGACACTCTGTAGGCCTATACGGTGTGGGCGTGAATCCCGATGGTTCGAGGTCGCAATATGCCGGTAATCTACCGCATTCTTCTGTTTTGTACGCAGGATATTCGGTAAGAACCAACCGCGGGAATCTGATGTTGTGGTCGCAAACGGTGTACAATATGTTTCAAACATACTTAACCCAATGGGATGGTAAAATAGGGAGTAAGAATCGAGCTTGGATCTATGGAATTCAAGGGATTCATCAACATTCATTGGGGAACGGAGGCAATGTAGAAATCAACCAAGCGTATTTTCAGCCCCAAAATAGAAGTTTTGTGTTTGGGGTTCGATTGGGGAAACAAATAAATCAGAACCAGCGAATTACCCTTAATGGAACTCGAATCACCGGCCATGGACGCTACTTGATGCCCAGAGAATGGGGTAGAGATCCGTTTTATACCTTTATGCCCCGGGAACGAAACGAAGGCTATGGCGATGTTTGGGCGATGAATGTGTTGTACAGTTATGGTTTTACAGAAATGCCTCTGAAAATTGATGTTGGAATAGGTAGGTATAAACTGCCCAATATCTATAATTTCGAATTAAATAAATATGGTTTTCCGGCTTATTACCAAGCCAATTTGGATGTTCGATACAGCATGGAAGATTTTTTCAAGGGCTTGGAGATTCAGTTTTTGATAGTTTTGAAACAAGCCATCGAACAACAAGGATATTTGCCGAAATTCGAGATTAATAAGGTTAATTTAACCCATTATAACTTAATATTGAATTATCACTTCTAAAAGAAATACAGGCCTATGGCTGAAAATTACAATAAGGATATTTCCAATAATGCATCGAAAAGTACTGCAAATGCAAACGATGAAAACCCCCATTTACCCGGGTGCACCTGTTGTAAACCCAATCGAAGAGGGTTTATTAAACAACTGGGAGCAGTAGGTTTGGGCTTAGGAGCTGCACCTTCTTTGGTGCATGGTTTATCGAGTTTGGATCCATCGGCCGGGAATACTAACCAGTCTTTGTCGGTTTCGCCGGGAATTCCCATGGATGCTTCGCATGCCCCATCGGATGAATCGGTATTGGCGTCAATCAAGAAATCATCGACCATAAAATCCGGTAAGGCACAACATTTTACGCTGCTGCATACTGCCGATATCCACGGGCAATTGTACGTTCATGATGAATTTTTTTTAGAAAACGGTAAACCCGTATACAAGCGAAGAGGTGGGATGGCTCATCTGAAAACCATGATTAACGAAATCCGAAACGAAAATCCGGGGAATACCTTGGTGATTGATGGCGGCGATTGTTTTCAGGGCTCTGGAGTGGCGGCCCTAAGTCAGGGGAAAGCGATTGTGCCGTTAATTAATAATATCGGATACGATTTAATGCTTCCTGGAAATTGGGAGGTGGTATACGGTAAAGATTTGATGATGCGCGATTTGGGGGGCTACCATGCAGCCAAGGTCTGCGCGAATATGTATCACGATATCCCCGGGATGGCATGTGGTGAATCGTTGTACCCTCCGTATTGGACTGCCAATGTGGCTGGGGTTAAAATTGGCTTTGTAGGGTATAATGATCCGCTCACGCCCAAGCGTCAATCCCCGGCTTACAGCTATGGTATCAAGTTTACCGATCCCGCTGAAAACGCACAGAAATTGATCAAATATTTGCGCGATTATGAGCAGTGTAGCATGGTGTTTTTGGTGACTCATATGGGCTTGGCACAACAAGTAGATTTATCGAATAAATCCTATGTTGAAGGTGCGGACTATATTTTAGGTGCCGATACCCACGAACGGGTGAGAAAACCAATTGAAGGGAAATATTCCAAGGTTACGGAACCGGGAGCGTTTGCTTCTTTCTTGGGGAAGCTGGATATTGTGGTAGAAAACGGGATCGTAAAAGAACATCATTATGAGTTGATGGATGTTGATCCTGCTAAGTATGCAGCCGATGCCGAAATGGAAGCGTTGGTGGAGCAGGTAAGAACTCCGTATAAAAAGCAGTTGGATACGGTTATCGGTGTGACAAAAACTCCGTTGGTGAGATATTATGTTTTGGAAACTCCCATGGACAATATGATTACCGATGCGTTAATGTGGAAATTGAAGCCGGATATTGCATTGAGCAATGGATTTAGATTCTGTCCGCCCTTGTTGCCTGACCCCAAAACGGGTAAGGCCGAAATCACCGAAGAGTATTTGTGGAGTATGTTGCCCGTAGACTCGGAAGCAAAGAAAGCCATGGTATCGGGCAAGCAGTTGTGGGACTGGTTGGAAAAGGAATTGGAAAATGTATTTGCAGTGGATCCTGCCAAACGATTTGGTGGCTGGGTGGTACGATTCAAAGGAATGGAGGTAAATTTCACCTCGGGGAAACCCAAAGGCAGTAGAATAAACTGGATAAAAGTGAAAGGGAAGAAATTGGATTTGCAAAAAATGTATAGCATCGTGGCTTGCGAACGCGAAGGGGATCCTGTTGATACCTTGTGCCGATTGGAAAAAGTGCAAAATCCGCAAAAGTTGGATGTAACCTTGCACCAAATCATGAAAGATTATTTAAAAGTAAATTCCCCCGTAGCTCCTAAATTAGAAGGTAGAATCACTTGTACCGATAAGCCAATCACGTTGCTATCACAATTGGAAGGGTATGATTACGATTTCCGTTAATCCGGGTATGGTTAAATTTGTTTTTAGTGTGATTTAAGTCACTGTGGGCTTAATGATTTTGGTACAATTTTGAAGTTTATAATTATTAAATAATATTTTTAATGCATACATCCTTGTTCGCTTTACAGTTACTACAAACCGCTGTTCCGATAGATACAGTTACTGCCTTAGTTTCTGATTCAAATACGGCTCATGTTGCCGCTCAGGTTTCTGCATCAGTGGGCGATTCCGGCCTTACGTGGCTAACGATTTTCGGTTATGTAGGGGCATTATTGATGGGACTGTCGCTGGGGCTAATTGGTGGTGGAGGTTCAATTTTAACGGTTCCAATTTTGGTGAAATTATTTGCTATCCCATCGGTTTTATCAACGGCCTATTCGTTGTTTGTGGTGGGGTTAACGAGTTTAGTAGGTTCGGTTAGTCATATTCGAATGGGCAATGTGCATTGGAGAACTGCATTGGTGTTCGGTGCGCCCAGTATCGTAACCGTTTTGTTAACGAGGAAATACGTGATGCCCAATATTCCTGATTTGTTGTTTACGGTGGGAGGCTTTGAATTTACAAAAGCCGTAGCGGTTTTAATTCTGTTTGCTATTTTGATGGTAGCGGCATCGTATTCGATGATCAAACCTTCCAAAACTACGGAGAATACAGACAGTACTGGTGATGCCAATTTCAATTATCCGTTGATTTTGGGAGAAGGTTTGTTGGTTGGATTTGTTACGGGTTTGGTAGGCGCCGGCGGAGGTTTTTTAATTATTCCAGTGTTGGTGTTGATGGCCAAACTTTCTATGAAACAGGCTGTAGGTACCTCGTTAATTATTATTGCCAGTAAATCGTTAATTGGTTTTTTTGGGGGCGATTTAAAAGCGGGAAATACCATCGATTGGCAGTTTTTATTCATCTTTTCGTCGATTGCGGTAGTGGGTATTCTTGTTGGAAGTCAATTAAGTAAAAAGATTCCTGGCAATAAGTTGAAGCCGGCCTTTGGTTGGATGGTGTTATTGTTGGGGATATATATGATTTTGGATACGTTGGGAGTGTTTGGAGGAGCGGCAGGCGGACATTAATTTTGAGGAAGCAGTATTATGGAAAACACGGAAAGGCTATTTCGATCCATTAATTCGCTGATGATTGTAATTGGCGTGTTGCTAATTGCCGTTTTAAGCATGGCTATTTGGATTTTATTCGGCCGAAATAATACAAGTTCAAGTCCGACGGTAACGGATTCTACCTCCGTATTGTTGACCGGTTCGGAGGGTGCTATTGGATTGCCTGCCATCGATAAAGCCGAAGGTATGTGGATACCCCCATCGGACGATGAATTAAATAAATTACCCAACGCCGAATTGATAAAATATGGTAAGGAATTGATTGTTAAAACTTCGGTATACTTGGGTCCTAAGGGTAGCGTTGCGAAACTAACCAACGGTATGAATTGCCAAAATTGCCATTTAAATGCAGGTACACAACCCTGGGGAAATAATTATGCTGCAGTTACTTCTACCTACCCTAAGTATCGGGGCAGAAGCGGAAGTATGGAAGATGTTTATAAGCGAGTGACCGATTGTTTTGAACGATCACTCAATGGCACTGCACCGGCTAAAGGTACCAAAGAAATGGAGGCTATTGTGGCGTACATTAATTTTGTTGGAAGCAATGTTAAAAAAGACGAAAAGCCTAAAGGGACCGGGATATATGAATTGGCATTTTTGGATAGAGCAGCAAGTCCAGAAAATGGTAAGAAGCTCTACGAAACAAAATGCGTAAGTTGTCATCAATCCGATGGAGCTGGGGTGATGGCCGCCGATGGGAAATCCTACACATACCCGCCATTATGGGGTAAAAACAGCTATAACCACGGTGCAGGATTGTATCGGTTATCTCGTTTTGCAGGGTATATCAAAGCCAATATGCCTCAGGGTACAACCTATTTGCAGCCCCAATTAACGGACGAAGAAGCATGGGATATCGCAGCTTATGTAAACAACATGCCAAGACCTGCCAAAGATTTGAGTAAGGATTGGCCAAAAATCGAAGAGAAAATATTTGATCATCCATTTGGTCCGTTTGCCGATCAATTTTCGGAAAAACAGCATAAGTTTGGTCCATTTAAGCCTATAAAGGCGGTGAAAAAATCAATTCCTAAACAGTAAAATAAAACGATTATGAATATAGAACAGATTTACACGGGATGTCTGGCACAAGGCGCCTACTACATCCACAGCCAAGGAGAGGCGGTAATTATCGATCCCTTGCGCGAAGTGCAGCCTTACTTGGATAGATTGGCCAAGGATGGGGTGACGTTGAAATATATCTTTGAAACGCATTTTCATGCCGATTTCGTAAGTGGACATTTGGATTTAAGTAAGAAAACCGGAGCTCCCATCGTCTATGGGCCCACGGCAAACCCTGATTTTGAATGCGTAATCGCGGAAGATAATCAAGAATTTAAAATCGGGAATATCACCTTGAAGGTGTTACATACCCCCGGACATACTATGGAAAGCACTTGCTATTTATTGCTGGACGAACAGGGCAATCCCCACAGTTTGTTTAGCGGAGATACTTTGTTCTTGGGCGATGTAGGGAGACCGGATTTGGCGCAGAAAGCTGTTGATATGACCCAAGAGCAATTGGCAGGTATGTTGTTTGATTCCTTGATGAATAAAATTATGCCATTGCCAAACGAAGTAATGGTTTATCCAGCTCACGGGGCAGGTTCTGCATGTGGAAAGAATATGATGAAGGAAACTATGGATTCATTGGGTCATCAGAAAGAGATGAATTATGCATTAAATCAACCCAGTAAGGAATCCTTTATTGAAGCCGTATTGGATGGGTTATTACCTCCGCCTGCCTATTTCCCTATGAATGTGGCAATGAATAAAAAAGGGTATAAGTCCTTCGACGATGTGCTGAACAATGGCATGCGTTCGCTTTCGGTTGAAGAATTTGAAGTAGCCGCAGAGTCTATGGAGGCCGTGATGTTGGATACCCGCAGTCCGGCTGATTTTGCCAAAGGACATATTCCTCGAAGCATTAACATCGGGATTGATGGTCAATTTGCTCCTTGGGTAGGTTCGGTTATCGGTGATGTGAAAACTCCCATTTTATTGATTACCCCCGAAGGTAGAGAAGAAGAAGTGGTAACGCGATTGAGCCGGGTAGGATTTGATAATTTGATGGGTCATTTGCAAGGTGGATTTGCAGGTTGGATCGCAGCCGGAAAAGAAGTAGATACAGTAAATAGAATTTCGGCGGAGACGTTTGCATCCGAAGTTAATATTGGAACTTCTATCGTTGTGGATGTTAGAAAAGAAAGCGAGTATCGCGCCGAACACGTAGAAGATGCCTACAATAAGCCCTTAGATTTTATCAACGACTGGTTTGCTGGTGTTGACAATGATGGTGAGTTTTACATGCATTGTGCTGGTGGATATCGCAGTATGATTGCCGCTTCTATTTTAAAGGCTCGTGGAATTCACAATTTCAAAGAGGTTGAAGGTGGTTTTGGTGCGATTGCTAAAACATCGGCCCCGAGAACCGATTTTGTTTGTCAGAGTAAATTGGTAAAATCGTAAACTATGATAGAATTTATTTCGCAACCCTGGCCCTGGTATGTGGCGGGGATTCTCATCGGACTAACAGTTCCAACGTTGCTGTTGTTGGGGAATAAGTCGTTTGGGATTTCTAGTTCCTTAAGACATATCTGCGCGGCATGCATTCCGGCAAAGATTCCGTTTTTTCAATACGATTGGAAGCGCGAATCTTGGAATTTGTTCTTTGTAGGGGGTGTTTTAATTGGAGGATTTATTGCGGCTACATTCCTAACCAATCCCAACGATGTGGTGGTGGCCGAAAAAACGCACGATCAGTTGTTTGCCTTAGGAATTAAGGACTTCGGTGGGTTAATGCCTGAAGATCTGTTTTCCTGGGAGAGTTTGGCAACACTACGCGGACTCGTATTTATGGTTTTGGGTGGATTTTTGGTAGGTTTTGGAACCCGATACGCGGGTGGCTGTACTTCGGGCCATGCGATTATGGGTATTAGTAACTTACAATGGCCATCGGTGATTGCAACCTGTTGTTTCATGGTAGGTGGTTTTCTAATGACCTGGTTTGGATTACCGTTTTTATTAAATTTATAAGGAGAAAATACAATGAGTAAGCATACAGAAAACTTAGAGCAAACGGGTACCGCCTGTGTAAACCAATCGGAAATTACGCAACCTTGGTATTCCAATATAAAATATGCCGTGGTGGGTATATTATTTGGGATTGTTTTTGTGAAGGCCGAGATTGTGAGTTGGTTTAGGATTCAGGAAATGTTCCGATTGGATTCTTTCCACATGTACGGAGTAATTGGTACTGCTATCGCCGTGGGGATGTTGTCTTTGCAAATTATTAAACGAAAGAAAATCAAATCGATAGACGGAGAGCAAATTGAAGTTCACGATAAGAAATTTGATAAAGGTCAGATTTACGGTGGGCTACTATTTGGTTTTGGTTGGGCGTTAACGGGTGCTTGTCCAGGTCCATTATTTGCGCAAATTGGAGCAGGTTTTACGGTTGTAATTGTCACCTTTTTAAGTGCTGTTTTTGGAACTTGGGTGTATGGTAAATACAACGATAAACTTCCACACTAATTCTCGTTTCAATGAGCGTTGTGGTATTTCTTTTTGGAAACCCCACGCTTTGTTGTTTGCGAAATAGATTGTGATCGATTTCTAAAAAAAGGTTGAACTTCCCAGTTTAACCTTTTTTTTGGTAGGTGACACAAGTTACTTTTCGGCTGGCTGGACTGTTGTTGTTTTGTATCATTAAATAATACAATCATGAGCACAATCAAATCATTAGTAAAAGAACAAGGCGCAACAGTAATTGATGTAAGACAGAGTTGGGAATTTGCCGATGGGCATGTAGAGGGGGCGCTAAATATTCCCTTGGATGAAATCCAAAGTAGGGTTGCTGAAATAAAAGCAATGCATCAGCCTGTAATTGTATATTGCAGAAGCGGCAGCAGAAGTGGAATGGCAGCGGGTATTTTGCAGCAAATGGGCTTAGATACCGTAGTTAATGGCGGTGGTTTGGGGGATATGCAAATCCAATTGATGTGAGGATGGCCAATATGCAAAATTTGTGGTATACGTTAACCCATCAGTGGAATTTCGCTCGTGTAGTGAGATTGTTGATTGGTTTGTTAATTTTGTGGCAATCGATATTGAATCATGACGGTTTGATGATTTCGATGGCTGT
>CANGWH010000008.1 GCA_947457565.1 Flavobacteriales bacterium | reverse complement strand
GGAGTCATTGAGAAATTAATTGGAAACATTGGGGACACGATTGCAATTAACACCGTAATTGCTGTGATAAATACGGATGCGGCTAAGCCAGCAGGTTCCGCCAATCCGGCAGTTGCAAGCGCTACTGAAACCAATACTGCTGAATCGACTAAAAAAGAAACCAAAGAATCCACCACAGCGGGTAGTGCTGTTGCGGCATCTACTGCGGCATCGGCCACATCTACTGCAACTAATTCCTCTATTAATACGGCAGATTTGAATGCATCGCCTATCGCTTTGCAACTGATCCAGCAATATCAGTTAGATCCCAAGGCAATCAAAGGTACTGGGGCTAATGGTAAAATCACAAAAGTGGATGTGTTAGAAGCAATAGTAACCAACGGTAAAGGATTAAATACCGGGGGCAGCACAAACGCTAATTCATCCAATTCTAAGTACCACACCTCAAATCGTGAACCTAAACGCGAAAAAATGTCGAACTTACGTAAAACCGTAAGTAGACGATTGGTTGCTGCCAAGAATGAAACGGCTATGTTAACTACCTTTAATGAGGTAAACATGAAGCCAGTAATGGATTTGAGGGGTCAATACAAAAAGAAATTTGAAGAAACGCACGGTGTAGGCCTTGGATTTATGAGTTTCTTTACGCGCGCTGTTTGTATTGCTTTGAAGGATTGGCCAGCAGTTAATGCAAGTATCGAGGGGGAAGAAATTATTTATCACGATTATTGCGATATCTCAATTGCGGTGAGCGCGCCCAAGGGGTTGGTTGTTCCTGTAATCCGAAGTGCCGAAACTTTGAGCTTGTCGGAAATTGAAAAAGAGGTAAAACGATTGGCGGGTAAAGCAAGGGATAATAAGTTGAGTTTAGAGGAAATGACGGGCGGTACATTTACAATTACCAATGGTGGAGTGTTTGGATCCATGATGAGCACACCCATTATCAATCCACCCCAAAGCGGTATATTAGGAATGCATAATATTGTGGAACGCCCAGTGGTAGAGAATGGACAGATTGTAATCAGACCGATGATGTATCTAGCGTTAAGTTATGATCACCGAATCATAGACGGCAGAGAATCTGTTAGTTTCTTAGTGCGCGTAAAGCAGTTATTAGAGAATCCAGAAATGCTATTTGACGGCAAACGTCCTGAAGAAACAGTATTGGGATTCTAAGTACAGAAAAATAGTTAATTTCCTTTGGGATCCCATCGAAACGTACAGGGATACACCGTTGAAACATCTTCTACATTCCGAATAATTACCTTACAACGTTGGATTCAACGTACTTTTAGCGTTGGCTACAAGAATAGGTGTGCTTTGATTGGCAATTAATTCACAACCGGTTTACAATTCATCAAGCCTGGAACAAGATAAATTCTTCCAGTAGCTTCTTCTTTGCATCGAAACCGAGTGCGCATACGTTCTAATTTACGAAATTGACGACCATCTTGCGTCTCGAATAACAGTCCAACACCAATTTCCTCCACCAAAATCCAAGGATTATCCAAATCGTATCGACGTAAGGTTCTTACTAAATTTGCATCGGTACAACTACTTGCTTTTGGATTCTTCAAGTAATTCAACAGCGCTAAATAAATATCGGTAGGCAGTATTTCTTGATTGAAAATAGGGACGCTTACCTGTTGGAAATGGGATTTCCATTCAGCACCGTGTGGAGCAACTCTTCCTTTGAACTCTTCGAAATTCACTAAATGCGCTACTTCATGCAGGAAAGTCACCAAAAAAGCATAGGGATTTAAATCCTTGTTTAGCGAAATTCTATGTGCTTCGCCCGGTTTTGGGGGTCGATAGTCGCCGAGTTTAGACAATCGCGGCTTTTTAATTTTTAGTTGGATTTTGTATTGTAGCATTAATTCAGCCGCATATTCCTCGCTGCCCTTGGGGAGGTATTTTGCCAATATTACTTGCAACTGCTGACTATTCATCACTGCTTATTGCCCAATTGTAAATTCGGGTAACAGATTAACTATCAATCTATGAAACGATTAATCAATCAATTAAACGATACTTTATCGGTTATTTACATTTGCCAGAGCTTTTTCTGCAATTGTTAGTCCAATGGATAGGGAACTGGTGGCCGCGGGACTGGGTGCATTTAGGACATGTATAAAGGTTTCGGTTTCGTGGATATAAAAGTCATCGATTAATCCACCCTCCGCATCACAAGCTTGGGCTCTAACACCTGCGCCGGCGGGTTGTAAATCTTCTTCTTTAATTGCCGGTACTAATTTTTGCAGGGCTTTTACGAAGGCAGGTTTAAAGAACGACCGCTTATACTCACCCAATCCTGTTTGCCAATATTTGGCTGCAACTTTTTGAAATCCTCGAAACGATATGCTTTCCCAAAATTCAGACCAGTTGAAGCTTGTTTTGGTATAACCTTCTCTTCGAAACGCAAAAACAGCATTTGGACCCGCTTCAATTTCTCCAGATATTCTGCGTGTAAAATGCACTCCTAAGAAAGGGAAATTAGGGTCAGGAACGGGATAAATCAAGTTTTTTACTAAGTAAGCTTTTTCGGGTTTTATGCTATAGTATTCGCCGCGGAACGGAATTATTTTAACGGGGAGTTGCTCGCCCGCCATGCTTGCAATTTTATCGCAGTATAATCCAGCACAATTGATGGCTAATTTACTTTGGTATCGGTTTTTTGCGGTATGAAGGATTATGCTTCCAGGAGTTTTTGTCACGGATACAACTTTTTCCCCCGTTAAAATTTGGCCTCTGCCCGAATCCATAATACGTTTGGCAATGTGTTCGGATACCAATTTATAATTTACAATTCCCGTTTGAGGAACAAATATTCCTTTTAGTCCTGAACAATGGGGTTCGTAAGCGAGAATTTCTTCTTTGGATAAATACCGCAATCCCGATAGACCGTTTTGAATTCCACGCTGATAAATATTCTCTAGTGCGCCAAATTCTTCTGGGGATGTGGCTACAATGATCTTACCGCATAAATCATAGGGGATTTCCTCTGCTTTGCAGAATTCCAATAACATATGGTAGCCACGAATGCAGTTTTCTGCCTTTAAACTGCCCGGTTTATAATAAATGCCGGAATGAATAACCCCGCTGTTATTGCCCGTTTGATGACTGGCGATAGAATTTTCTTTTTCTAAAACGGTTACGGTGATGTTTGGGTCGATAGTGAGCAATTGCCAAGCGGTTGACAATCCCACAATCCCACCTCCGATTACTACTACATCCGAATTCATGAGAGCAAAAATACCCATTTAAAGGCATTTATTTCATTGAAGTTCTACCTAGTATTTCACAGCCCACTAAACAATTTAAGCAATTTTTAACGCTACAAAATTCTTGGTATTGTGATAGTATTTGTTGACTTTCTAGGGCGGTTTCCCCATGGGGTAGTAATCCGCTGAATTTCTTCGCAATGGTATTTTTCTCGGATGGAAGCCGTTTTAGGTTTGCTATTAATTGAGAAACGGCGTTAGTTGGATTGGTTTTACAAAATTGCAGCAACAGAAAACCGTTGAGAATGATTGCATTGATTTTAGACTCTCCCATGGGGTAGTTTGTTGGGCATGGCGATTCCGTAAGAAACGACTGACGGAATTCATCGATGCTGGAATTCATCGCAATCCAATGATCCATTGAATTTCTATTGTTGAATAACCATTCTGCAAATTGAATTAATCTAATTTCAGGAAAGGAGGTTGGTCTAACTTGTTTGTATTTCCAGGAGAAGGTGGGAGAATTTCGTAATTGATATCTAAACTTGAGGTGAAGGAATAATTGATTATAGTTTTCCGAGGTTCGGGGTAACAAGTTGGCCATACCTAAGATGTAGCTGCTTAATTCTTGTTTCGTATTGCAGGTTAATAGGATTCTTTTATTCAGGTTTTTTACAAGTTCCAAAGCCATACTACCGTTATGATTACCCAGAAAAGATTTCAATAAAATCCATACAGCAGTTAACCACCAATCACCAAGAAACTCATCGCGCAGTACCGATTCAATTTCTCTTTGTTTCCTATGGTACCGTTGCTGTAGGCCCAAATTTAGTTGGTGATTCCATATATCTTTGTTTATCACATTATCGCTGCACAGTAGTTCTTTTTTTTGTTGAACGGTATGGGCTAATAAGGCGTTGAGTCTGTTTTTTAATTCGAGGGTATAGACGGTAGATCCGTTCGATTTAAAAATGGGTTTGTCGTCATCAAAAACAACGTGCAATACCACTTGGTCATAGGCTTTATCTGTATGATGTTTGTGATTTACCCAATCCGAAGATTTAATATGAATTTCTACATCTCCCTTCATCAGTTCGTGATCAATGGAAATTTCAGCCGATTTGAAATCGGGGCCATTGGTATGGTTGTAGGTGCCTTTGTTGTGAATAATGATGGATTTACCGTCTTGTGTTTTTAGTTTAAAGGGCAGGAAGGATTGATGATTCCAAACCGTATGCAGAAAATACTCATTCATCTTGCGAATAAATTGTTCGATAAATAAAATAACTAACGCACTAATTGTATTTTGTGAATATTGCAATGAGCAATTATATAATTGCAAATACTGCCTATTTTTGTTGTTAGATGTCAACAGAAATTAAAAAGTTGAGTATTGTTATTCCCGCATACAACGAGGGTAAAACGATACACTATATTTTGGATAAGGTTAAGGCGGTATCGTTAATTAATAACATCGAAAAAGAAATTATTATTGTTAACGATTGTTCTAAAGATTCTACCGTTGAAGCCGTAGAAAATTATCGAAAATCCAATCCTGAACTGAATATTCAATTCTATTCGCACGAGGTGAATCAAGGGAAAGGAGCGGCCTTACATACTGGGATTTCCAAGGCATCAGGGGAAGTGCTGATTATTCAAGATGCAGATTTAGAGTATGATCCCAATGAGTTTAATATTTTACTTAAACCCATAACCGATGGATTTGCTGATATAGTTTACGGTTCCCGTTTTATGGGGGGTAAACCTCATCGAATTTTGTTTTTCTGGCACACGATCGGAAATAAATTCTTGACGTTTTTAAGCAATATGATGACCAATTTGAATCTTACAGACATGGAAACATGTTATAAGATGTTTAGAACCGAAATAATTCAAGGATTGTCATTAGAGGAAAAGCGTTTTGGATTTGAACCTGAAGTAACCGCAAAAATTGCAAAAATTCCAAAAATTAGAATTTACGAGGTGGGGATTAGTTATTATGGTAGAACGTACGAGGAAGGCAAGAAAATTGGCTGGAAAGATGGGTTTAGGGCTATTTATTGTATTTTAAAATTCAATTTCCGCAAAGCTATCAATTATGGGATGGTTTTGATTTTTATTGTTTTTGCTACAATGCTCGCGTACGTGGGATTGGGGATTGCTTTAGGGAAGATGTCCATTAGGTAATTCGTTTCGATTGAAAATTCGGCATGAAATCTACAAGAAAATATTTCGTTTGGTTTCTAGTTTATTTTGTGTCGATTGTTGGTGCTTGGATTTGTATTGATCCTGGGCATGAATTTGGGGACGATTTTATTTTATATGTAGATCAGGCGGAACGATTTTGGGATCCAACGGCCTATCAGTGGCTTGAAAGGGAGAACCGTTTTTGTATGGATCATTCGGATCAGTTAATTGGACCGTACTTGTATCCCAGAGGTTTCCCTTTTTTCTTATCGATATTTATTGGGGTAAAAGCACACTTCGGTTGGCAAAGTATAAAGTTGATTAACTTTTTATTTTTTCTAAGCGCCTCGGGTCTATTTTTACATCGAATAGGGAAGAAATTTTCTATAAAACCGTTGTCTTTATTGCTTTTGGGGATAGTTATCGTGTGGAATCCAAAGATATGGGAGGCCGCCGATAGACTGCAATCGGACTTGTTTTTTGCTGCCTTGGTGATGTTGTTTTGGTGGGTTTGGTGGCAAGATGGCGGGAACACGTTTATACGATGGATATTGTTGGGGGGCTTAGTGTTTTGGGCTACCCTTACCAAAACCAATGGTGTACTGCTATTAGTGCCAATATTATGGAGTTTATTGCTAAGTATACGAGGGATATCCAGGCTCAATTTAAAATATCGATACACTTGGCTGCGCGGTATTTTTCAAGACAAAGAGGCAGCGGGTAATTACGCTGTTGGTTGGGCCAAGTGGGGTATAGGATTGACAATTTCAGCTGGTTTATTGGCTTTATGGTTAGAACGAGGAACTGGCGCAAACCACTGGAAAGAGTTAGTGGAAGGTGGAATTACCCACAGCTGGATTTCAAACTTTTTACAGTATTGGGGAATGTTATCGGCGCTTCCTGTTTGGCATCTTGTTAACGGGTTGAAACTTGTAAATTCCATAGTGGGATTACCCGAATTGTGGGTTTGGATTCCTTTCGCGTTGGTTACAATTTTTTGGGGCATTGCCCTATTTCGAGGGGGGGGGAATGGTGATAAACTAACCATAGCCTTATTTATTTTCGCCAATTTGATATTGCTAACTGTATGGCCTAGCCAACAGGGCGTTCGAATGTTATTTCCGCTCTATCCTCTTTGGGTTTTGTTGGTTTTTTTAATCGGCAGAACCATACAAACACCCCGATGGTTTGCAAGGAATAGGTTTATGGATAATAGGTTGATGTCCCTGGTATTGGTTGTCTTTGTATTTGTTCAGGGTACCGTTACTGCGTTGCATTATAAGAAATTAGATACAAATCGCGCGTTTTCAACCAACATGTTAGAGCTGTCTGATTGCGTAGAAAAGAAGTTAGAAAAAGATGCTGTATTTTCATTTTTTAAACCTCGACTATTGCGATATTTAACGGGTAAACGGGTAATTCGTGTGCAAAATACTGTTGATTATACCAGTGAAACCCTCAAATTACATTTGCCTGTTAATCTGAAGGTTTTAAGAGAATCTGGCGTTGATTATTTTATTATTCCGAAATCTGTACGGCTGAATGATGCCTCGGTAAGTTTTTCCATGGATGATGCACCGAAATCCATGGATTTGATGGCATTGGCACAAATGCCCGTTGTATTTCAGAATCAACAATTTCGAATCATCGATTTACGGGTGCAGCGGTAAATAGGTTGCTAACCCACGATTTCCAATCAGAAGAATTCCGTTTTTAAAACAACCTACAGCGTTCACAGATATTTTTTGAGAACCTGATATTTTGGGTGTTGTACCCAGTGGATTACTGTTGCGCTGATCGGGGTTTGGAGCATTAGAAGGGATATTGCTTGGCGAGATGGCATCCTGTTTTACAGGTACAACTTGGGGTCTATATGCGGGGGCATACAAGGGTTTCCATTGATTTCCATGATCGAAGGATAGGTCAAGACCACTACTTCCAGCAGCAAAAAGTATGGATTTGTTATTGACAGCGCATTCGCATATTCCACTTTTGTAGCCCGATGATTTAGCCACTGAAAAAGGGAGAGAATGGGGTAGGTTTTTGCCTTTTAATACTGGTTGAATTTGGGTGTTGGATATAAAATTTACGGTAGAATCACCGTGATTTGGGAATAAATAATTGCCACCAACCCAATATAATTTTCCCGCAGAATACAATCCACCATAGGCACCCCAACCTGCTCCATTTCCCAAGGCCAAGGGATATGTTTGGTGGTTCACCTCCAGTATTAAGGCTTTACTATTTTGAAAATGGTGATTAATCTTAAGTATCCTAAAGCTAGGGTTTTGCCCTCCACCAGCCATACCTACCAGTACGTCTAAATGCGTTATAGCATTCAATTTGTTGCGTTTAATGGTAGATTTAAGGATATGCAAAGAAGATCCACTGCCGGCGAAGAATGCCGCAATGCTATCTTGAGGTACATTGGCAGAGCAAGCAGGGATTCGATGCCAGCTATTGCCTGAATCTACAGTGATTAACATCAGGAAATATTTCTTTTGATAGCTACTAGTATCTTTTAGTTGTAAAGAATTTGATTGTTTGATAAGATGTTCATTAGAATGGTTGTTGTGTAATTCACTGCGTTGAACCGGGTGTTTTTTTTGTGTATTGGTTTGAAATTTCCAACCAGGGACATTCAGACCTTGGGTATTTTTCTCTGGTCTATTGTTAGTGGACGTAGCATCACCAAGCAATAATTCGTGCTCTAATTGTGGGTCGCCAATGGCAAATCCAAATCCTGATTTCCAATCAATGGCGATGGCGTCCAAAAAAACATTGGGACTAAAATTTCGGTAAACGATTTTCCAATTATTACCCCCGTCTGTCGTTTTTAAAATCCGGGCACTATCTCCAACGCTCATAACTATAGCCGTTTGATTATCCAAACTTTCAATATCTCGAAAATCGTAGCGTTCAAAACCTTGAGGCGAAACTGTATCCCAGGGAAGCGAATAAGCAACAATGGTGTGTTCTCTGTTTGTTGGAACATACCAATTGGTAATAGTAGAATCAATTTGGATATTGGTAATGTTTGAATTGTTGAGTTTCAGGACGGTTCCTAAACTGCCTGCTATCCATAGGCTCTCCTGGTTGGAGGATATCCCTCTATAGCTAATTGGTTTTTTGGGAACCGGGTTTGCAATAATACTTGAGCTTGAACAAGTGCTAGAAATAATAAATAATAGTAGGGCAGAAAGTATTCGAGATAGAGAGTAATTTACGATCACGGAATTGTAATTTATTGGGCAATAAGTGTGAATTTGACATTTTTCTAAATTGCGTTGCACAATTCGAAAATACTCTTTACCAACAACATATGATTCATTGTCATGTCAATAATGGAAAGTGAATTGTTTTCTTTTAGTTAAATTATCCCCAACTGCTTGATATTCTAAGGTATATTTATCACATTTGTTAGTCATTAATGATTTGCCTATGGATAGAAATCCTACAAAAATTTTCTTTTCTTTCGACAAATCCGCAAATAGTTCTGTGGTTCTTGAATCAGTTACCTATTTAGCGATGCGTACCCGCCAAGAATTGGTGTGGGTTCGTAGCGCCGAAACCGGTGAATTTGAAAACTTGGGGGTAGACGATGCGATTCAGCACTTTCGCATGCGCTACGGGGCCAGCCTTAGCATTCAAGAAGTAAACAGCACCATTTGGGAGTCGATGCAAACTGCAACAAAATCCGAAGAACCTTATTTACTGGTAATTTCAGCAGCAATTGTGAAAGAAAGCTTGTTGAATGCCGGAATGCGGGGTAAGATTTCAAAGCAAAATTGCGCAGTGTTGTATTTTAATCCTGATGCCACATGGCAGCCACCCGATCGCATTTTATTGCCGTTGGATTCTGCTTCGGAGACCCGACAGAAGCTCCCTGTGGTAGCAAGAATTGCAACCCATTGTTTTAGTCAGGTTACCTATTTTGGGGTAATGAAAAAACAATCGGAAGAGGATGCGCATCATTTGCGTGTATATTTAGTGCAAGCCAATAATTACATGGTGGATCGAAATATACGCGTTGAGGATTTGGATATTCACATTGCTCAGGATATCGCATCAGAAGCCGTTAATGTTTCGATGAAGTATCCCAGAAAATGGTTGGCCATCCTAAGCAATTCTGAGGGGGGCTTAAAGAAATCTACGTTTCAGACTATTTGCGAAAACGCTGGTTTCCCACTGTTATTGGTTCCACATCGTGAGATCGTGGGAACAGGAGGTTCGGGGTACTAGTATTTACTTGAAAGATTAGAAGAAATTAGGGTTGATTCGGTTAGATTCAACCCTTTTTTTATTGCAATCTGTGGAAATAAATAATTTAAAAATCCCTCGGTAATTCCGAAATTGCGTCCTACTTATTACCGACATGAAAATTAGAACGGTTCAAGATTATATCAACGCTGGCGAAGTTCCTGAAATTCTATTCTGGGTAGGTTGTGCCGGAAGTTACGATGAACGTGCGCAGCGGGTTAGTAAGGCATTTGCCGATATCCTATCCAAAGCCAAGGTGAATTTTGCAATTTTAGGCATCGAAGAAGGCTGTACTGGAGATCCTGCTAAGCGTGCGGGTAATGAGTTTTTGTTTCAGATGCAGGCGTTGCAGAATATTCAAGTGTTGAACAGTTATGGGGTTGAGCGAATTGTAACGGCATGCCCGCATTGTTTTAATACGTTAAAAAACGAGTATCCCAATCTGGGAGGTGTCTATGAAGTTATTCACCATACCCAACTCATTAATGAACTGTTGGAAGAGGGTAGATTAGCCATCGAGGGAGGTGCATTTGCTGGTAAAAAAATTACCTATCACGATTCTTGTTATTTGGGCAGGGCTAATGGAATTTACGAAGCCCCTAGAATGATAATGGAGCGATTGGATGCGGATTTAGTTGAAATGAAACGATGCAAAACCAACGGTTTGTGTTGTGGTGCCGGTGGAGCACAGATGTTTAAAGAAGCGGAGCATGGCAATAAAGAAGTGAATGTAGAACGAACCGAAGATGTATTGGAGACGGGCGCTGACATTGTTGCTGTAAATTGTCCGTTTTGCAGTACGATGCTTAAAGATGGCACTAAACATTTCAATAAAGAAGATCAAATTGAAGTAATGGATATCGCCGAGATGGTTCAACAGTCTATGGTAAAATAATATGATTTTAGGACAATTACCTGCTTCTTCCAGAATCTGGATATTTCAGTCGGATCGGTTACTTGTCGATGAGGAGGAATCTGCGTTATTGGAAGAACTAAAGAAATTTGTTTCCGGTTGGCAGGCCCACGGTGTTGGTCTTACTGCCGATGCCGAAATTTTACACAGCAGCATCGTAGTAATTGGGGTGGATGAATCCAAAGAACCTCCGTCGGGTTGTAGTATCGATAAAGCCTTTGGGTTATTAAAGTTGTTTTCGGAGCCTAGTAGGATCGATTTTTTTAATCGACTAATATTAAATATATCGTATTGTAATTCGGCAAAAATCTTGAATCTTGAGCAAATTCAAGCATCATTGAATCATGGAGATTTGAGTGCGGATTCATTAGTTTTTAACTCCCTAGCAAATAATTTGGGCGAATTAAGGGATAATACGTATTTGACTATTTCCACTTCTTGGATGGCGCCCAAATTGCGATTCGCATGAAAGACAAACGTATAGGGATATTATTTCTCACCATTTTTATTGATTTACTTGGTTTCGGGATTGTCATTCCTAACCTTTCTCCCATCACAAAGTCGTTCGCCGAAATTAGTCATGTTGGCTTTTCTCCCAACGTTGCCGTAGGGTTAGCGGCGGGCGTATTCTCCATTATTCAATTTATTTTCGCTCCAATTTTTGGAAGTCTAAGCGATAGAATAGGAAGAAGACCCATCATTTTGGGTAGCATAATTGCGAATATTATTGGTTATTACTTATTGGGAATAGCGGGTAGTTTTTGGATGTTAATGGTAGCCAGAATAGTTTCTGGATTTGGCAGTGCAAACATTGCTGCTGCCCAAGCCTATATCGCCGATATCACGCCACCTCAAGAAAGAGCGAAGCGAATGGGAATCATTGGCGCTGCCTTTGGTTTAGGGTTTGTATTCGGACCGTTTATAGGTGGGGAATTGTATTCAATGGGTGAACTTGCGGGCGGACAAGGGCTCTATTATATTGGCGTTTTTACGGCAATTTTATGTGCGGTAAATTTTGTTTTAGCTTGGATTTTATTGCCCGAGAGTTTGGTTGATAAAGTAAGTGAATATCGAAAAGTTTCTGAAACCTTCAAAGGAATGGTTACCGTTTGGCGCATCGAGGTAATTGGAGAATTGTTTTTGGTGAGTTTCATTTACACGGCTGCTTTTAGCATGATGCAAACCAATGCCAGTGTGTTATGGGACGAGAAATATCATTTAAAGCCCAACGAAATTGGCTATGTCTTTGCCATGATTGGGGTTTTTAGTGCAGTGGTACAGGGTGGCTTAATTGGGGTTTTTCAAAAGAAACTGGGCATAAAGAAAATGCTGATTTGGGGCTGTCCGATGGCCGCCATTGGGTTAACGTTAATACCCTTACCACCCGATGCTACTTGGTTTTATCCCGTTCAAGTAATTGCGGTAATGTTTTTGGCTTTTGCCAACGGGTTGCTGATGCCTTCAATCAATTCATTGGTCTCGTTGAACGCTCCGCCGGATGCCCAAGGAAAAATTCTAGGTTTATTGCAAAGTATGGGATCTTTGGCTCGGGCTATCGGTCCTTTAGTTTCAGGGTTCTTATACGATTATTATTCCTCCTTACCCTATTTTGGGGGTGGAATTTTAATGATGGTTGCGTTTGTATTAGCCCTTGCTTTGTCGAAAAGTATTAAATTCGACATTCGCAATTAATGAAATCTATTTCTGTTGTACATATAAATGCTGCAAGTTCCGGTGGTGCTTATGTAGCAGCGGAAAGACTTTCCAAGGCAATCGACCAAGTAGAGGGTTTTTATGCTGAGCATTGGATATTTGAGTACAATACTGCGCATTCAAGGCGGTGGGCAGATTCTACTGTTAAAAAGTGGTATGCAATATTTTTACATGCCCTAGAAAAACTCGACTTTTTACGGTTCGAAAAGTCGAAAAGCGTACGATTTGCGTTTAGCCATGGTAAAACGGGGATAGCTGTTCGCAATTGGCAAGTGCTAAAAGACGCAGATATTATCCATTTGCACTGGGTAAACAAGGGATTTATTTCTTTACAAGGGTTAAACGAGCTATTATCGATGGGTAAGCCGGTCTTTTGGACCTGTCATGATATGTGGCCTTTTACGGGTGGCTGCTACCATCCTCGGGGTTGTGAAAATTTCACGTCGGGTTGCGGGAATTGCCAATATCTAAACAATCCCAGTTCCAAGGATTTATCGTATAAAGTATTTCAGGAGAAAACGACGCTTTTATCCGCTGAAAATTTACAGTTGGTTACGCCATCGGATTGGCTAAAGAAACAGGCAATACAACGATCTCACCTTCAACTTGTGAATCAAATTTCGGTGATACCTAATCCCATGGATATCGATTTTTTTTGTCGTGAATCGTTGGATTCTATCGAGTTACGGAAAAAACAATGGGGGGTTCCACTATCGGCGAGGGTATTATTGTTTATTTCTGCCAATTTATCGAATCCTAAAAAAGGGTTTAACGAATTTGTGATTATTGCTAATTCGCTAGAACAAACGCAACCAGGGCAATGGTTTTCTTTGGTTGTAGGTGATCGTTGGCCGGAGCATGTAACGTTATCGATGCCGTATGTATCCTTGGGGTTATTGTCAACGGCGGAGGATATTCGTTGGGCCTATGGGCTATCGGATTTATACGTAACAACGTCTCACGAAGAGAATCTACCAACAACTATAATGGAAGCGCAGTGCATGGGATTACCGGTAGCAGCCTTTGGTATTGGAGGAATTCCTGAAATGATTTCCGAAGATTTAGGGTATTGCGGAGAGTTTATGGATTTGAAAGGTATGGTTGGTTGGATCAAGCAGTGGGCGGCATTAGGGGAGATTGAACAGCGGGAATTATCGAGTAAAAACCGTGCTTTTGCGTCGGTTAAATACGGTGAAGATGGGGTAGCTAGTAGTTATTGTGAATTATATAATCGGGCTTTAAATATTCGAAAATAAGGTGTAGACTAAAGTTTCTAGGTTGAATCACCGTGCTGATGGAGCTAGATTTGCGGGGTATTCGTAGTATTTGAGCAGGTTGCAACGGCGTTTGCACATAATGGATGTGTCATTGCGTAAAAAAGAAAGGCCGCCCGTGGGGAGCGACCTTCTTCGATTTGGGATTAATTGGCTATCAATCCACGTTGTCGTGCAGATGTCGGTTGGGTCTTATTGTAAGATCCCTATCTGCGGAGGCGTTTTCCTCTTGGATAGTTATTTTAGATACCAGCTGACTATTGCTGGGAGGAGCCGATTGGAGGTTGATACCTTTGCGTAAATAAGCGGGTACGTCGTAATCATCGAGTACGTTATTTCTGTTTCCGCGTTGTTTTTCGAGATGATTTTCCTTGAAAATATCGGATAGAGGATTATCGTTGAATAAATCATTCAATGCTTCAAATGGCACGGGTACCTGATTTACAGGATTCATCGCATGTTGGTTATTGATGGATACCGATGATTCGTTGAATAAGGAATTGCTGGTTGAAATATTAGTAGATTCGGTATTGTTAAATCCATTACTAATTCCATACCCGTTTATACCTCCGCTGAATGCTGAGTTAAATAACCCTTGATTTTCTGCCGGCGGTGATTGTTGAATTGGGGAAGGTGATACCGGGGAATGGTTGGTTATTGGGTATTCTTTTGGGATGCCTGCCGAAGGGGCTGGGAAAAGGGGTTTATTGGTATTGGTAGATTCTGCTTTGTTTTCTAAAACAGAAGCTTGTGTATTGGATTGGTTCATTTCGCTGGGCCAAATTCCCTGTTGAATGCCGGGGAAGGCGGTAGCGGTTTGCGTGGATTGGAAATGCTGACCGTGGTTGGGGTTTTCAATAGCGTTACTAACTTCAAACCCTGTGGCTATTACAGTAATCGAAATTTCATCGGTTAACGAATCGTCTTTGGTAATCCCCATTTTTAGGTGGGCGCTATGGCCCGCTTCTTCTTGTAAGTAGCGTTTTACTTTAGAAATTTCACTCATAACAGGCTCTTTATCGCCGTAGGTAAAATTAACAAGTAAGTGTTTAGCTCCGCGGATTTTAACATTATCCAACAATGGACTATCCAACGCAGTTCTTACGGCATCTTCTGCGCGGTTAGCGCCGGAGGCAATACCGGTACCTAAAATGGCTCTTCCGCTATTGGATACGGCGGTTTGCACATCCATGAAGTCTACATTGATTTGTCCTGGTTTGGTAATAATCTCAGCGATGCCTCGTGCGGCAGTGCAAAGGATATCGTCTGCTTTTGAAAATGCTTGTGTGATAGTAAGATCGCCATACATATCTACGATTCTATCGTTGGAGATAGAAATCAACGCATCTACATGAGGTTTCAGTTTTTCTAAACCTTCGCGGGCTTGATTAATCCGTTGTGGACCTTCGTCTTCAAACGGTAAAGTAACGATACCAACAGTAAGTACGTTTAATTCTTTGGCAATTTTTGCAATTACAGGGGCAGCACCGGTTCCAGTTCCGCCGCCCATACCTGCTGTAATGAAGACCATTTTGGTGTTGTTTTCCAAAATTTGGCGAATGGCCATCACGCTTTCCATGGCGGCCTTTTCCCCCATATCGGGCATAGAACCTGCACCCAAACCTTCGGTGAGGTTTATCCCTAATTGTAATTTGTAGTCAACGGGACTGCTATTGAGCGCTTGTACATCGGTATTGCAAATGAAGAAATCAACCCCTTCAATACCGTGTTTGTACATGTAGTTTACCGCATTACTGCCGCCACCACCTACACCAATTACTTTGATTAAGTTATTCCTATTTGCTTGTATTTCGGGTTGGAAATATGTCATAGTTGTTTCCTTTCGCTACTTAATTGCCTTGAAAATCTTCTCCGTCTTTCAGCCAATTTTTCAAGTCGCTGAATAACGTACCTCCCCATCCACCGGTAAAGGGTGTTTTACCTGCCTTTTGTTCTTGTTCTACTTGATCCGGCGCTACTACATCTTCGAAGAAAGGCTGGTCCATGGGTTCTTTCACTTCCTCTTTGTGGATTACCGTATTGCCAATGCCCATTCCGTGTTTTACGGCGAGGTCAAATCCTTTCAATACCAAACCAATACCGGTTGCAAACATGGGGTTTCTCACTTCGTCTATCATTCCTTTACCCAGGTGCTGTCCTGGACTTCCAATGTGCACTTCTAAGCCGATATGATAATTAAACAATTGGGTGATGTCTTTCATAGCACTACCGCCGCCGGTTAATACTAAACCACCGCCCAGTTTATGTCGGATCCCTGAAACCGCCATTTCGAAATCAACTTTTTGGATAATATCTTCCACGCGAGCCCGGATAACTTGGGAAATTGCGTACAAGGAAATTTCTTTAGGGGCTCTACCGGGTAAGCCTGGGATTACAACAACTTCGTTGCGCATAGCTTCGGTAGGGTAGCAAGATCCATAATTCACTTTAACAAATTCGGCTTGGTCTTTCAAAATACTGAAAGCTTCTTGCAGGTCTTTGGTAATGCGATCTCCACCAATGGGGATAATAGCTGTATGTCTGATGGCTCCGTCATCGAAGATACAGATGTCGGTAGTACCACCGCCGATATCCACAAGGGCCACACCCGCTTCCATTTCGGGCTCTGATAATACCGCCGCTGCGGAAGCTACAGGTTCTACCACTAAATCGGCAATTTCCAAGCCGGCTTTTCTAACGGCCATGATGATTGTTTTTGCAGCGTGCGTTTCACCGGTTATAATATGATAGTTACACTCTACGCGAACACCCACGCGGCCAATAGGGTCTTTAATGCCATCTTCGCCATCTATTCTATATTCTTGGGGTAATACGTGTAAAATTTCAACTCCGGGCGATAGGGCAAGATTTTCCATCTCGGATTCTAACTTGTTTAGTTCATCCTCAGTGATTTCGGCATCCCATTGTTTTCTACTTAAAGTTCCGCGGTGTTGTAGGCTTTTGATATGATGTCCCGCGATCCCCACGAACACGGTTTTAATATCTACCTGACTTTGTCTTACCGCTTCTTCTACGGCTGCTTGAATTGCTACTACGGCTTTGTTGACGTTTGCAACCATGCCGCGTGCAACGCCGCCCAAACTTGGAGCCTTCCCCATGCCTAAAACGTTGATTTTTCCGTTTTCGGCCATTTGACCCACAATGGCACAAACCTTGGTTGTGCCGATGTCAAGTCCCACGATGATGTTGTTATTATTGATAGCCATATCTAATAGTTTTTGTGTTTAGTTTATTGTCCAGTCTCGTATTATTTTTGTTCAGTATTTTGTACAGGGCCGCGTCCGATCACTTGGTTTCGAATGGAAATATCCAATTGCCTGTACTTTTCCCAACCTACGGTTTTGAAGCCTTCATCGTAGAAAAGACGCAGGTTTTCGAACTTTAAGGGTAGTTCTTCCGCGTTCCCTACAACAATGCTATGCTTACCGACGCGAGGAATCAAAATCAGCTCTTGGTAATTATCTACATACAATTGTTGAAATTGTGCGTTCCACAGGCTATCAGCCGCAATAAATGCGCTTAATCGTAGCACTTCCTTGCTCATTAGCTGTGTAATTTGCTTGCCGGGTTTAAGTCTTTCAATGATTTGTCCGCTGGCAATCAGGACATCGGGGAAGTTTGTTCCTTGGTTGGGAATCATCACACCTTGGGTATCCAAAAAGTAGGATTCACCGTTGGTGTTTTCAATCAAAACTACAGGTTTACGCTCTTCTATTTTTAATTTAAATACTCCATCCAGGCCAATGTATGCTTCCGCCTTTTGAACAAAGGGGTTTTTCATTAGCAAGGCTTCAATGGATTGGGTGTTGATGTCTGCCGCAGCCATTCCCGAAGGATTTCCCATGGCCTTACGGAGGAGTTCTGCCACGGTTGCAGTATTAAGGAAATAGGAAGTTCCTTTTTTATTGATGGTTATTTCGGTTTCTTTTACAATTCGATTTTTGGATGCACTGGAGAATTTACTCCATAGAATTGAAATCGCTATAATCAGAAATAGTACGATGGCTACCAGCCATTGCCGTTTATTGAGGGCTAATTTTAACGAACTCATAGCACAGAGTAAATGTTTTTAATAGGTGTAACTAATTTGTCGATGTCGCCAGCGCCAAGGATTAATAGTAGTTCCTTGGGTTCCTGAGTTAATCGTTCCAAAATTTGATCGCCGTTGAGGACGGTTGTTTTAGTATGTATTTTCTCGCTCAGCCAATGGCTGTTTACTCCCTCCATTGGCTGTTCGCGCGCAGGATAAATCTCCATCAACCAACATTCATCCAATTGGGATAAACTATCGGCAAATCCGTCTACAAAATCTCGGGTTCGAGAAAATAAATGCGGCTGAAAAATGCCGGTTAGTGGGCGCTGGGGGTACAATGCCTTTACGGATCGAATAATAGCATTTAATTCTTCGGGATGGTGGGCGTAATCGTCAATAACGATGTAATTATCGTTTCGAACAATATACTCAAATCTACGTTTAGCTCCTTTGAATGATTGGATACCTTCTTGCAGTTTTTCGATGGGTAATTGTAAGAAATAATGGGTAATTGCCAATGCTGCACAGGCATTTTCAATGTTATGAAAGCCGGGCAATCCGCACTGGAATTCTACCCTGGTTTGGCTAGATTCGCAATAATCGAAATGATAATTGCTATTAGTAATCGTTACCTGTTGGTAGTGAATATCGGATTCTAACCGTTCACCGTAAGTAATTAATTCAACTCCTTGGGGCGATACTATTTGCTTGGATAGTTTTTCGTTTAATACCAATCCAGCACCACGGGGGGATAATTGCTTAGATGTCTGAACATCACCCGCATGAATGAGTTGTGCAAATACATTAAATGCCTCTCTAAATTCTTCTTCAGTACCATAAATATCCAAATGGTCTGGGTCCATGGCGGTAATAACGGCCAGATCGGGGGTTAATCGGTGAAATGAACGGTCAAATTCATCGGCTTCCAATACAATAATTTCTTTTTTTAAACCATCAATTACCAGAGATTCACCGTCCGATTTTTGAATGTAATTGGAATTGTAATTGGCCGATATTCCTCCTAAGAATGCGGTGAAATTCACATTGCAGGTATACAACAAATGGGCAATTAATGTAGAGGTTGTAGTTTTTCCATGGGTTCCTGCAACGGCGATGCAAAATCCATTTCGAGCGATAGACCCTAAAACTTCCGACCGTTTAACGATGTTAATTTCTTGCGATTGCAAGTAGTTCCACGCTCTGTGCTCTTTGGGGATGGCTGGGGTGATTATCCAAAGTACATCGGGATTTTGTATCCAGCCTTGGGGGAGTAAGCGGCTATCATCGTCAAAAAACACGGTTGCACCTTCGGAAATCAACTCATCCGTAAGCGGTGTACTTGTTTTGTCATAACCGTAAACCTCCAAGCCAATGTGCAATAAATACCGGGCAATGGCACTCATGCCAATACCTCCGATTCCTAAGAAATAGGCTTTGGTATATTGGTTTATGGGTTTGATGGTGTTATGCATGCCTTGTAGTATTTATTATTTGGTCGATTTGATCTACAATGCTCACCGTTGCATTCGGTTTGGATAATAGCTGTAGATTTTGTTTGTATTCGAGGCGTTTATCCGATGCGATAAACAAATCACAAATGGTGGTATATAGCCTTTCCTTGCAGTCAGTATCCTTTATCATAGAAGCCGCATGGGCATTGCTAAAGACGCTAGCATTTTTTGTTTGATGATCATCGGTTACGTTAGGGGAAGGCACCAATATGGCGGGTGTGCCGATTATTGCGATTTCCGATAGGGTGATAGCACCAGCGCGAGATACAATTACGTCAGCAGCAGCCATGGCTAGTTCCATTGAATCGATGAATGGCGAAACATAGATAGGGGTTGTTATGCCTTGTTGGTGTACCTGTTTGATTTGGGCTTCAATCTCTAGTTGGTGGCTATTCCAAAAACGCTCGCCGGTTTGCCAAATAATTTGAATATTGGAAGTAAGTAATTGGGTAAGATTCCTTAAGATGGTTTCATTGATGGTTCGTGCACCCAAACTTCCACCGGTGATAAACAGCGTTGATGAGCTGTTGGGGTTTAGTCCCCATTTTTTAGCAGCCTCTTGTACCAATTCTTGTTTTTGCTCAGGGTTCTTCACCGCTTGGCCAGTTTTAACTATTACATCTCTTACCGGATTACCTGTAAACAACCAGTTGCCTTTGGGGAAGAATTTGTCCATGGCTGGAAAACCGGTGCATACAATGGATGCTCTAGAACCTACCACTTTATTGGTTAGTCCAGCAAATCCATTTTGTTCCTGTAAAATCACAGGGATTTGCATTCTGCTGGCCATATAACAGACGGGTAGACTGACGTAACCACCGGTACCAATAACGGCATCAGGTTTAAAATTGTTAATGATACTCCTGGCTTTAAAAACGCTTACCAAGGCTTTAATAAGAACTGAAATATTTTTGAGAGAAAGGGAACGTTGTAATCCCTCCACCGGTAAACCCACAATACGAAATCCTGCTGCAGGAACCTTGGTCATTTCCATTTTGCCTACAGCGCCTACAAACAAAATTTCGGTACTATCACCGTAGCGGTGAATCAATTCTTTCGCAATGGCAACCGCGGGGAATATATGCCCTCCCGTGCCACCTCCGCTGAGAATAAACCGTTTATTTCTTGTAGTATCCATTCGTATTTACGCGTTTGAAATTTGAGATTTTGGTAACGAGCCCGTGGTATCAGTGCTTACACTTCCCGGGCCTTGGGTAGAAGCTTTCATTTTTTCGTCTTGGATAAATTTCGTTACTCCGAGTATTACACCAAACCCTATGGAATTCATGAATAAACTCGTTCCACCCATACTCACCAATGGAATGGTTAATCCCGTTACGGGTAAAATGCCCACAGCTACTCCCATGTTTACGAAGGCTTGGATCGACATACTCAATCCCAAACCCAATGCCATCAGGGCGCCAAAAGCGCGGGAACTTTCCACTACAATTTTGATGCATCGAATAATCAGCAAGACAAAACAGCCCATCACCACAATGCCACCCACCATGCCATATTCTTCCACGATAATGGCAAAAATGAAGTCGGAATAGGGGTGAGGTAAAAATGCACGTTGGGTAGAATTACCTGGGCCTTTGCCAAACAATCCTCCTTCAGCCACGGCAATCATCGATTGAGTTTGTTGGTAGTTGCCGTTGCCATCGTCCTTGCCGATAAACGTTTCAATTCTTTTTTTCCAAGTAGGAATTCGGGTATGTTCTAAGCCATCGGTGTTTACATTTAAGAGCACCGATCCTAGAATTGCAATTAATAGTACTCCCGATCCGGTGAGAAGTCCGATGTACCGAATATTAACTCGGCCGATAAACATTAACAATACGCTGGTAAGAAACACTACCAATGCGGTACTTAAGTTTTCGGGGAAAATGAGTCCAACCACCAATACGATCACCAAGAGAACATGCCTGAACACTTTAAAACTATCTATTTCTTCTTGTTTTTTCGATAGATAGCGGGCGATGTACATAATGAGGAATAATTTAGCTGCGTCAGAAGGCTGAAAGGTTATACCTAAGAAGGGAATAGGAATAACCCTGGTTGCGTTGTTGATTTCGCTTCCGGTGAATAGGGTAATGAAAAGTGCGCCAATCGAGAGCCAAAGGAATACTTGGGATATTCGGGAGTAATACTGAAATGGAATAAGATGTGTGGCGTATAGAAGAATAAGGCCGATGATTAAAAAGCCAGCATGACGGAAAAAATAGAACTCGATGTTTCCATCTTGCTTGTTAAAAGCCAAGGTAATGGTGGCACTGTAAACCGCCAACATCCCAATCAAAGAAAGGGTGATGATGATGTACCAAATCCAGCGATCGCCTTTGAATAAATGACCGTATTTCCTAGCCATAGAATTGCTTATAAATTGCGTACGGCCTCTTTAAATTGTCTACCTCTGTCTTCGTAGTTATCGAATAAATCGAAACTTGCGCAGGCGGGTGAAAGCAAAACTACATCGTCTGTCATAGCCATTTTAGAGGCTACGTGTACCGCTTCTTTGGCCGATTGGGTATTGATAATTAAATCAACATCGGATTGGAACGCTTGGTGTATCTTTCTATTATCCACCCCCAGGCAGACAATCATTTTAACTTTGTCTTTAACCAACGCTTTCAAGGAACTATAGTCGTTGCCTTTGTCTACGCCACCGCAAATCCAGATAACAGGTTTTTCCATGCTTTCTAGCGCATACCAAGCAGAATTTACATTGGTAGCTTTGGAGTCGTTGATGTATTCCACGCCGGTGATTCGAGCTACAAATTCCAAGCGGTGTTCTACGTTTTGGAAATTAGTGAAGCTCTCGCGAATGCTGTCTTTGCGAACTTCCAAAAGGTTTGCTGCAACGGCCGCAGCCATGCTGTTGTAAGCGTTGTGTTGTCCGCGAACGGTAAATGTTTTCATATCGAGTTCTAAGGTTGTTTGTGTATTTATGTGTATAATTTGTCCCAATGTCCAAGCTGCCAATTGGAAGCCAGTATTGGATGTTTGTTCGGTTTGAAAAAGGCTAAATCCAAGTCGCTTGCTTTTGGGAGGCATCATGGGAATAGCAGAAAGAGTTAATTCGTCATCGGCTGAGTGGATGAAGTAATCCTCTTCGGTTTGGTTCATCGCGATCCGCATCTTACTCTTTTGGTAATTTTCCAATTTGTAGTCGTATCGGTCTAAATGATCGGGTGTAATATTGGTAAGAATGGCTATGTGGCAGCGGAAATCTTTAATTCCATCCAGCTGAAACGAGCTAATTTCTAAAACATAGATATCGTAATTTTTTACAGCAACGGAACGAGCGAAACTATCGCCAATATTGCCACCAAGTCCTACGTTTAAACCCGCAGATTTCAATAAATGGTAAGTGAGCAAAGTGGTGGTAGTTTTACCATTCGTGCCGGTAATCCCGATGATGGTAGCCGTGCAGTAGCGGTAGCCAAATTCAATTTCTGAGATGATTTCAATTCCTTGTTCTGCGGCTTTCTTAATGATAGGAGCGGTATCGGTTATTCCCGGGCTTTTTACAATTAAATCGGCTGCCAGAATGGTGCTTTCTGTATGCGTTTCTTCTTCCCATGTTACGCCCCATTGGTCCAATTCGGCCTTGTATTTCGGTGCGATTTTGCCTTTATCTGAGACAAATACCTGCCACCCTTGGGTTTTCCCCAAGACCGCAGCGCCAGCGCCGCTTTCTCCTGCTCCAAGTATTACAAGGTTTTTGGTCATGAGTGATTAACGTAATTTCAATAAGGCGATAGTGGCTAAAACCAATGCAATGGTTACTAACCAAAAGCGCAAGGTTATTTTGCTTTCGGGTATATTCTTTTTTTGGAAATGGTGGTGCAAGGGCGACATCAAAAACAATCGTCTTCCTTCCCCGTATTTACGTTTGGTGTATTTAAACCAGCCTACTTGAAGCATTACACTGAGGCTTTCGGCAAAGAATACTCCGCACAGGATGGGAATCATTAATTCCATTTTAATGATGATAGCCACGGAGGCGATAGCGCCGCCCAGTGCCATAGAACCTGTATCGCCCATGAAAACTTGAGCGGGGAAGCCGTTATACCAGAGAAAGCCTAAGCAGGATCCAATAACTGCGGCAAGGAAAATAACCACTTCGCCAGAGTTTGGAACGTAAATAATATTTAGATATTCGGCTAGCTTGCTGTTTCCTGCGGCATAAGCAAGTATAACCAAGCCTACACCAACAATGGCCGTGGTTCCGCTAGCTAAGCCGTCTATCCCATCGGTTAAGTTAACGGCATTGGTTACGGCCATTACGATGAAAATGATAAACGGTACGTAAATAAACCAAGCGTTGTGCGACCCTGGAATTAAATCGGAATAATTTAACAGGTTCTTAGTAATGGGTAAGTTGGTGGTAAGATCCATTTTAGCGGCTCCGTGGGTATAATCAATGGCAACGGCTAGTATGGCACCCAAGAAAAGCTGACCAATTAATTTGGTGGTGGCTTTCATGCCTTCTTTATTTTTTTGAAATACTTTGATGTAATCGTCTATACCGCCGATGATACCCATCCAAACCGTACTGATTAGCATGAGTATTACATATACGTTATCCAGTTTTGCAAATAGAAGTGTAGGGATTATAATAGAAAGAATGATGATTATTCCCCCCATGGTGGGTGTGCCTTTTTTCTGTAATTGTCCTTCTAGTCCTAAGTCTCGGATAGATTCACCAATTTGTTTTTTCTGTAGCCAACCAATAATTCCTTTGCCAACAAATAAGGCGATGAGTAAGCTGAGAATACCGGCTAGCGAAGCACGAAAGGAGATGTATTTGAATACACCAGCTCCAGTTATTTGGTGATTATTTAAATATTCAAACAGGTAGTATAACATGATTTTATGCGATTAAATTGAAGGATTCCAAGGTGATTAGTTTATCGTCGAAGGGGTGTTTAATCCCTTGAATTTCTTGATAGGTTTCATGGCCTTTTCCAGCAATCAGAACAACATCCCCAGGCTGAGCGAGCATGCAAGCCGTGCGGATAGCTTCTTTTCTATCGGTAATTTTTAATGTACGCTTGTAGTGGTGCGGTTCAACTCCGTCTTGCATTTGTTGGATGATAGTCTCAGGAGATTCATTCCGAGGGTTGTCTGAAGTGAAAATCACTCGATTGCTTAGGTTAGCGGCAATTTTTCCCATTTGCGGTCGTTTTCCCTGATCGCGGTTTCCGCCGCAGCCAACTACTGTAATTAATTGTGCGTTGTTTTTGCGAATTTGATTGATGGTGCCAATTACATTTTCCAAGGCATCGGGGGTATGGGCATAATCGATAATCGCAGTAATCCGTTTTGGGCCTTGCAATACCTGGAATCTTCCATTCACTGTTCCAAGCGCGCTCATCTTTACCGCAGCATCTTCATCGCCTTCGGTTAATAAGAAAACGGCCGCAAATACAGCACAGAGATTGTACGCATTGAATTCGCCAATCAATGGGGTCCACAACTCTTGTTTGTTGAGTTGTAATTGCATGCCATTAAAGTCATGTTCCAACACCCTAACGGTAAAATCTGCCGCTTGCTTCATGGCATAGGTATAGCGAATGGCTTTGGTGTTTTGCAACATTACCATGCCGTTCTTATCGTCCTTGTTGGTGATGGCCATGGCCGATGAAGGGAGATTATCGAAAAAGGATTTTTTTGCTTTTAAATAGTTGTCGAAAGTGCCATGATAATCTAGATGATCCCGGGTAATATTGGTGAAAATCGCCAATGCGAATGGAATGGAAGCTATTCGGTTTTGGTGCGCTGCATGGGAACTAACCTCCATGAAACAATGGGTACAGCCTGCATGAGCCATTTCGGCCAATAATTTGTGCAGACCTACAATATCTGGGGTAGTATGTGTACTGGGTAATATGTTGTTGGCAATCCGGTACTCTACGGTAGAAACCAGTCCGCAGGTAAATCCCTGCTTAGTAAAATAATCGAACAAGAGGGTAGAAACCGATGTCTTTCCGTTGGTTCCCGTGGTGCCTACAATAATTAGATTGTCGATAATATTATGATGGAAATGCTTGCAGATTTCACCCAAAACTTGGGGTACATCATCGCATTGAATATAGCAGCAATGAGGGTTGATTTCCTTGGGAAGCTCTGAACATAGTATAGAAGAACAACCTTGTTCGATTGCTTGATTTATAAAGCTATGTCCATCTACCTGTGTGCCTTTGATGGCCGCAAATAGTACGCCGGAAGTTGCTTTTCGGGAATCAATAGTAATGTCATTGATGTATATCGACGTGGCATCGGCAGCTCCTTGGAGGTTAATACCTATTATGGAATCTAACAGCGTGGATAATTGAAGGCTCATTGTTAGAACGGTTTAAGGATTAAGTGAATAGAATTTCCGGAATTTTTGCGGGCTGATCCGCTGGATGGACTTTGGTCTGTTACCCTTCCATAGCCGTTAAAGGTTACTTGATATCCCATGGATTTTAACACTTTCATGGCATCGCGCAAGCCCATTCCGCGGACATCGGGTACCAAAGAACTATTGTAGGCGACGGGTTTTAATTTAACAGAATGAGCTTCTCTGCTGGGTTCAATGAATTTTGGAGTTTCGGTAATTGAGTCTGCTTGCAACAGTTGTGAACTGATTCCTAACTCGTTAAATATCATTCGTGTTTGATAAAAATCGCCTTTTAAAACTCCGGGGGCTTCTGGCACCGAATACTGAGCGATTACGGGTTGAGTTTTAATGTGTGTAGCATAGATTCTATCCGAAATTGCCTTGAAAATAGGGGCTGAAATTTGTGATCCAGAGTACTTCACGCCGTTCGGTGAGTTTACAACTACGATAATGGTAAATTGAGGATCGTTGGCAGGGAAAAATCCAGCAAATGCTGCTTGAAATTCCTTTTTATCACCATAGCCTTTATTTCCGGAGGATAGCCAAGCAGTGCCTGTTTTACCCGCGATTTTATAATTTTCTGATTTAATATTGGAGGCAGTACCTTTATCAATTACGGTGGTAAGCATATCGGTGAGTACTTGCGTTGTTTGTACTGAAATGGCTTGCTTGTTAAGTACTTTGGGTTCAATTTTTTGCGCTTTTTTACCCTGTGCGTGAATTTCGGAAACCATATACGGTTGCATCATAACCCCTTTGTTTGCGATGGTGTTGTATAACATTAATAACTGTAGGGGGGAAATGCGGGCATAATATCCAATACTCATAGACGGTAAGGAAATTGCCGACCAGTCGCTGCTTTCAGGCGTTTTAATGGTTGGGAAGTTGGATGAAGGAATATCGAAATTGGGTTTCATGTGCAGACCCAGTTGGATAGCATGGTCGGTAAAATCTTCGGGGTCCGACTTATAATGTTGCAATACGAATTTGGCGGTGCCTACGTTGGATGAGTTTTGTAAACATTCGGCCAAGGTGTAAAATTTCTTTTTGGGTGTAACCGCATCAACTAAGTCTAAATCGTAGTATTTCCATTTGCCCCATTCGTTGCTGATGCTATCGGTAAGGGTAACTTTTTTATCCTCTAACAGCGATATGGCTGCCAGTACTTTAAAGGTTGAACCGGGCTCGGTAAATTCGTCAACGGCATAGTTTTGCGACTCATAATATTGGCCATCGGTTCCTCGTTTTAGGTTGGCCATGGCTTTAATTGCGCCCGTTTTGGTTTCCATCACCACAACACAGCCGTGATGCGCTTGTACTTCTTGCAATCCTTTCAATAAACTATATTGGGCGATGTCTTGAATCCGCACGTCCAAGGTGGTTACGATATCGGCACCGTTTACAGGGGTGGATTGGTTACCGGTTGGTAGAGGTCTCCATATTCCGCCCGGCATACGCTGTTGGAGTTGTTTGCCGTTTTTTCCGCGCAACAGGGTGTCAAAAGCACCTTCTAGTCCAACGTGGGTACCATTTTCAGACCGGCCAATGGTTCTTCTGGCAAGGTCGCCCATGAAATACATACGTTTTCCTTTTTCTTCAAACCAAACGCCACCTACGAATTTTCCTTCTCGGGCAATAGGCCATGTTTTAACTTTTTTAACTTGTTCAAATCCAACATCTTTTGCTAGGCTGATATACCTCGATTTCTTTTTTCGCTGCTGGATTAGAAAGCTTCGCCATTCTTCCGCATTTTTGTATTTGCTGTTGAATTGTATAGCCAATAATGCCGAGAAACTATCAATTTTTGCATCGAATAATTTTTTGGTTAAACCATCGGCATTGGGGTCCATGTTGATGTCGTATCGGGGAACGGATGTTGCTAGCAAGGATCCGTCTGCCGCATAGATATTGCCTCGGAGTGCAGGGATTTCTTTTACCCGAGTACTTTGTATTTTTCGGGCTTGTGCAAATTCTCCGGATTTCCCAAATTGTAATTTCGCTATACCTACCAGCAGAAAAAGTGCGAAAGCAAGGATTAGGGCTACGGCGACATAAGCGCGCACCAATATTGATTTACGGGTATTAATCTTGGGGCTGCTCATTCTGCTTGTTTCTTTTTAACCAGTTTAATGGGCGGTGTGGTGATTTCTTTAAGCCCTGTCCCTTGGAGTCGTTGGGTTAATGCCGATTGGGTGGATGCGTTGGTGATTTGACTTTCCAAGGAGATGCTTTCGGAATTCAGCTCTTTTAATTCTTTGGATAACTTCTCTTTGGTGCGTAATCCCTTGTTGGCATGCCCAGAATTGTATATATATAGCAGCATCAATAGGAAGCAGGTAATCCCAAATAACAACCAACTGCGGCGGGAAGGACTGCTAAAATTGGAGGATTGGGTGGATTTATCTGCGTTGTTTTCCTGATTGTGGTTGGGGGAATTGGTTGGTGCGTCGGCAGACGATGTGTCTGTGATAGCAGCCGATGCTGTAGGTGCGGATTTTGCTCCAGCCGGCACGGTTGGGGTTGTATCCGATAGGGGATGATTGAATGGATTTATGGGTTGTTTGCTTTCCATGGGTTGCGTACTCCAATTCTCATTTTGGCGCTGCGGGCGCGTTTGTTTTTTTCAATTTCTAGTTCAGTGGGAATTATCGCCTTAGTAGGTTGAGCATCAAAGGGTTTGTCGATACCTCCATACAGGTTGGTATGTCGTTTCCCTTCCGTATTTCCCGTTTGAAATAGATGTTTTACCAACCGATCTTCTAGGGAATGGTAGGCAATGATTACCAGTTTTCCTTCTGCGGCTATGCATTGTTCTGCATCGGTTAAGAAGGTTTCCAGTACTTCCATTTCTTTATTCACTGCGATGCGTAGTGCTTGGAAAACTTGGGATAGATATTTGGCAGGGGTAGCTTTGGGGGTACAATTGAGTATTTGTTGTTTGAAATGCTCAATGGTGCTGAAGGGTTCGCCTTTTCTGCTATTAACAATGGTTTGCGCTAATTTGCCGGCATTGGGTATTTCTCCGTAGTTGCGGAAGATTTTAATCAGATCTTCCAAAGAGCTTTGGTTGAGTAATGAAGCGGCGGTAATAGTGCTTTGTTGCGACATTCGCATATCCAAAGGGCCATTAAGCCGGTGGGCGAAGCCGCGGTTATCTACATCAATTTGGTGGGAAGAAATCCCTAAATCGGCCAAAATCCCGTGTACTGGGTTTGCTTTTAGGTAGTGCAAATAGGCCTTTAAGTGGGAGAAATTGTGATTGACCAACGTGAAACGAGGATCGTCAATTCTATTGGCAAGAGCATCTTCGTCCTGGTCAAAGGCAATTAATCTGCCTTTGGATGATAGTCGAGACAGTATTTCTCTACTGTGTCCGCCACCACCGAAGGTAACGTCTACGTAAGTGCCGTCCGGGTTAGTTACCAGGGCATCAACGCTAGGTTGCAGTAAAACGGGTTCGTGGTAGTGGTACATAGGCAAACAGAGGTTGCCAGCGCATGCGATTCTTTAGCCTTGGTTTTTTTGTTGATGGAATAGTTTTGCTAGCTCCGACAATTCTGCGGAATCCACATTTAGTTCAGAGTTGTACAATGTTTGATCCCAAATCTCAATTTTGTTTCCGTTAGCTACTAACACCACTTCGTCTTGCAGCGAAGCATATTCTAGCAACTTTTTGGGAATCAAAATCCGCTGGGCATTGTCGATCTGTACCAAATTGGCACCGTTGGTAAAGATTCGTTTGAATCTCCGGATTTCGGGACTCATAAAATCATCAACGGCCGTTAGCTTGGCGGTTTCCATCAACCAATCTTCCTTGGTGTAAAGAACCAAGCATTGCTCAAATCCGCGGTTAACAACGAGCATATTGGCAGCGGCCTCAGGGAACTGTGCCCTAAGTTTAGACGGAATGGAAAGTCTTCCTTTCTCGTCCAGCTTGCAATTAAACTCACCAATAAACGCTGACATAGAGTGCTGGTTTTTTCTGTCTGCTAAATAAATTCAGAATTTCCCATAATTTCCCACATTTCTCCCTTTTTAACCACCACTTTTCCACAAAATACCACACAGGGCATTAATTGTGGGTTTTATAGGAACTTTCTGATTGCATTGCAGGCTTCAAATATAAATAAAACTTCAATAAAATCAAGGGTTTTTTGAGTTGTGGGAGAAAGTGGAGTAAATTATTTGGTTATCCACATTAAAATTCAAGTTGTGGGGGAAACCTATCTTTGCTAATATTGTTAAATGCTTTGTTCTTTGATGAAGGATAACAGCGGCAGCCAATCGGTAAACAAAAGAACTTGGTACATGGAACCACGGATCAACGCAAAGAATCTATTTCAACGTTACCTGCGAAGTATGCGAACGTGGGCAGTTGCGGTTTTGTTGTTGATTGAAGTAGGGTATGGCAAGTGGGTAAAGGCACAAGGGATTCACAGTGCAGGTTTAAATGTTCAAGGCAGGCAATTTGGGTTTGATGTTGGAATTTGGGCACACGGAAATCGAAAAAAACCCGAATTACAAGCGGGGTTATTGCGCAATCCTGCGCGCTGGGGCGGTTTTGCTATTGGGGTCTTGAGAGATCCCGGAGAAATCTTGGTTATCAACGATCGGTTGCCTGGTAGTAAGCCGTTTAAATTGAATAAGGTTTCCCATACATGGATGTTGCAGCCGCAGTGGGGTTATTTGTTTGTTGTAAGCGAGAGAAAATCTAGAACAGATTTAGGGTTTCGATTGAAAACAGGGATTTCTTTGCCGATGGCTTATTCTTGGCCAGTGCATGTCTGGTACTATAAGCCCAATTTTTTATCGGACGGTTATATCGATGTAGCGTATAATCCAGCGAATCATCAACCCAATCAAATAGGTGGGACATCGTCGTGGTCCAATGGGTTGAAGGATGGTCAATGGATTCCGGGAATCGGCAGTCAGGTGGCCATGGAGTTTGAATGGGGCAACTATCGATTTATCACCAATTCTTTATCCATAGGATTTAATGCATCGGCCTTTATAAAAAAAATCCCTAACTGGTACGATGTTTCTATGAATAGGCAGGTCTTCCCGTCTGTATTTGCTACTTTTGCATTGGGTTTTATTAGTGAAAGTAACCGTAAACCATAAATAATTATTGAACTGTGATTGATTTACCAATAGTTTCTAAAGAAAGAAGAGGCATTTCTAAGCCGTCTTGGTTGAAAATTGAATTGCCAACGGGCGAGAATTATACGAATGTAAAACGCATCGTTAAAGAACATAAGCTACATACGATTTGCGAAGACGGACGGTGTCCAAACATGGGCGAGTGTTGGGGCGCTGGGACGGCTACATTTATGATTTTGGGAAATATTTGTACGCGTAGTTGTTCCTTTTGTGCGGTTGCAACGGGTAGGCCCACCGAATACGATAGGGATGAGCCATTTCGAGTTGCTGAAGCGGTTCGATTAATGGGGGTGAAACACTGCGTAATTACCTCGGTAAATAGAGACGAGTTAAAGGACAAAGGTGCCGGTGTTTGGGCCGATACCATTCGGGAAGTAAAAAAACAAAATCCAGACACAACAATTGAAACCTTGATTCCGGATTTCAAAGCTCAGTGGGATTTATTATATATGGTTTTGGATGCGGGTCCCGATGTAGTGAGTCATAACATGGAAACGGTAGAACGTTTGTATCGATTGGTAAGACCGCAAGCGAAATATCATCGTAGCTTGGAGCAAATTCAGCGCACGAAAGAATATGGAAGACGCACTAAATCTGGCGCGATGTTGGGATTGGGAGAATCTCCGGAAGAGGTTGAGCAATTGATGTCGGATCTCCATAATCACGGTTGTGACGTTTTAACATTGGGGCAATACCTGCAGCCCACTAAATTGCATTTGGATGTGAAAGAATTTGTGCATCCCGATCAGTTTAAATATTACGAAGAAAAAGGATTGGCGATGGGATTTCGCTTTGTGGAAAGCGGCCCAATGGTCCGAAGCTCATACCACGCCGAAAAACATGTATTGTAACGGCTGGTGAAATTGTCATATTTTTGTCATCGGTTTCATTTTCTCTTGCAAAAAATCCAACAGAATTGGATAAACAATAAAATATCTATTAATTTGTAGTTACCCGTATTTAAGCAAATTTATGAAGTTAAAAAATACTATTCCAGTAACGTTATCAGTGGTCTTGGCGGCCAGTTTGGGTTACCTGGTGAATCAGGAGCCCGTGGTTTCGGTAAAATCTAGTACCGAACAATCTAAGGATAAGGAGTCCGAATCCATAGAAGGCGCGCTTCGTTCCATATATAGCATGCGTTTAAATGAAGTAACTGGTACAATTGAGCCTGAATGGGTGCAGTTAGCCACTAGTCAGGCGGATGCATTGAGAGTTCAACGACGGTTGAACAAAGCGATCAATTGGGAAGGCATGGGGCCAGATAATGTAGGTGGTAGAATTCGTGCCTTTATGATTCACCGCGATTCTGGTAATCTATGGTTTGCTGGAGGCGTGAGTGGAGGCTTGTTCCGTTCAACAACAGGCGGACAGAGTTGGAGCCCAATCAACGATCAACAAGAGAATTTAAATGTTAACTGCATCGCCCAATCGGTGGAGGGTACTATTTATTATGGAACTGGAGAAGGAGGATTTACTAATTTATCGGGTACTAGAAATGGATCACCCGCATTTTTAGGAAACGGTGTTTACAAGAGTTCCGACAATCGTGGAACCAATTTTTCATTGGTAAACGTTGCCAAGGATAGTCGTTTCTTCGAATGTAACGGCATGGTGGCTCATCCAACAGAAGATAAAATTCTAATTGCTACTAGCACGGGGTTATTTGCTTTAACAGACAAAGGCACTAAAATCACATCCTTAAGAAATGGGAATTGGAAAGAAGTGAAAATGGATAATAATGGTATTGCTTGGGCTACTATTGGGTCTGGTGCATTATTTAAAATTGATGGATCAACAGTTACTTCGGTGGCAGGATTTACAAGTCCTGGTGGTCGAGTTGCGATAGGTATTTCCTCACAAGATCCAAACTATATCTACGCGTGCGGTGCTGCTGGCAATGGCTCGTTTGCAGGTTTATGGAGAACCACAGATGGTGGTGCAACTTGGACAAAATTGGTTAACCAAAATAGCCAAACTAATTTATTCGGTTCTAATAATCAAGGTTGGTACGATAACGTGGTTGGAGTGGATCCAAGCAATAAAAATCGTGTAATTATGGGTGGTGTTCAGTTAGCAAGTTGGGACGAAGTGAACGGTTATCGTGAAATAGCCTCTACATTCGGTGCACCTTGGAACGTAAGCTACGTACATGCCGATAAGCATATTGTAGAATGGAACACCCGCACCAATCCTCCTACGTTGATCGTAGGTTGTGACGGTGGTCTGTTTTCTACACAAAACGAATCTGTATGGACGAGTATTAACCGAGGATTTACTACATTACAGTTGTACAACGTAGCGGCCAATGAGAAAGGTCATGTTGTTGGAGGATCACAGGATAATGGTACACAACTTATAAATTTTTCGGGGAATTCCTTCAATGGAAAGCCTTCTCAAACCGCGATTTCTATTTATGGCGGTGACGGTTTTGATGTCGAATTTTCGAAATTCGATCCCAATACCGTATTTATGAGTACTTATTACGGTGCCGTAGTGCGCAGTGGGAACTCAGGTCAAGCTTCGTCTTCTTTTTGGGATAAGCGTCAAGATGGAACTTCACAAACAGATTTTAATACTACCTATTGTTTGTGGGAGTCTGCATCCAAAGTATCGCGTTTGTTCTTAGCTAAGAATAGCGAGGTTTGGATGGCTAAAAATCCAACCAACTTCACGGAAGATGTTGAATGGTATATCGTAGCAAAGAATCTTGGTAACGATAGAATCGTTGAAATGGATTATACTCCAGATGGAGATCACTTGTTCATTTGTAAGTTTGGGAAATTATTGCGTTTGGATAGCATTAATTCTGCTACATTTACCTTGGATGCAAATCCAAGTATTAATACTGTTCCTACGCCAATCACGTTAACTACAATCACTCCTTCAGGCATGAGTGGAAGAACCATTACCTCGGTAAATGTGAACCCATCTAATCCTGAACATGTAGTTATCACTTTGGGTGGATATGGGAATTCAGTTTTCGTTTATGAGACAAAGAATTCATTGGATGCAGTACCAACTTGGAAGAATATTACCGGAAATTTACCGTCTATGCCCGTTTACGATGCGGTAATTGATGTGGATGACGATAAAAGAATTATTTTAGGAACTGATTTTGGTATCTGGGCAAGTGAAGACGGAGGAAATACTTGGGTAGAAGCCAATAACGGAATGGCGAGAGTACCTGTTTTCGAAATTCGTGCCTACGAATGGAGACCTTGGGAAGGTATGGTTATGTATGTAGGAACTCATGGCCGTGGTTATTTCAAGTCAAATTCGTTAATGACCAACACAAAGAAGGTCGCTAAAACTGAAACAACAGCATTGAGAGCATATCCTAACCCAACCGTTAATCAAGTTAATTTAGAGTACAATAACACAGGAAAAGCAGGCGCGGCCAGCGTTATTGTTCGCGATATGCAGGGTAGAATAATTGAACAACGTAACGTGAACGTTGGTGTTGGCTCAACGATTATTGAGTTGTCTTTACAAGGTAAAGCAGCTGGGTATTATTTTGCAGAAGTAAACCTAGCTGGTAAAAAATCGGTTGCCAAAATCATCAAGAATTAAGCTAATTTATTTAAGTAAATAACAGAAGGCTATCTCTTATGAGGTAGCCTTTTTTAGTATGGTTTTTTCCAATTAAAGATCCCCATTGAAAACAGGGACGGCTGGACCCGCTAATACAATAGTTGAAAAACCTTGATCTGAGAATTCGAACCTCACCTGTAAATCTCCACCCAGACTGGTAACGGTAATAGGTTGAATGGGTTCGTTAGAAGAAGATGGAGTTCTTGATTGTTTAAGTTTGCGATATTCATAAGCGATGGCAGCGGCAGTTACACCAGTACCACAACTTAAGGTTTCATTTTCTACTCCACGCTCATAGGTGCGTATCGCAATATGACCTGGATTAATTTCGTAAATCTGATTTACATTTATTCCAGCCTCCGCGAACTCGGTATTGTACCGAACAGTTTTTGCCCAAGCAATAAACGAATCGGTATTTTGGTTTGATGTAGCAACTTTATGCTCTTGATAATCAATAAATTCTACAAAGTGCGGCGAACCTGTGTTTAATACAAAAGCTTCGGGATAATGAATGCTTTGATGGATTTCATGAACGGGATTCATGGACAACTCAACCCAATTATTTTCCTCGTCAATGGATGCATAATGCAGGCCATCCGGTGCTGTAAATGTCAACTTTTTTTCCTTATTTACCGAGGTGCCTATGGTTAATTTCGCGGCAAAATGAGCAATACATCTACCTCCATTGCCGCACATGGTACTTAAATGGCCATCCGAATTGTAATAAATCATTTTAAAATCCGCGGAATTACAATTTTGAAGTAACATTAGTCCGTCGGCACCAATTCCAAAATTTCTGTGGCATAGCTCAAAAATGGCCTTATTTTCAATGGAATATTGCTTGTTGTTTTTCGGTAATAGTCGCGAGATAACAGGCTGCGGAATGAACGTTTTGATGAATTCTTCCCATTGTTGATGGCGGTTGTCGATAAGTATAAAATCATTACCGCTACCGTGGTACTTTGTAAATTGCATACTAGGGATTTAACTGCTCCAAAATGGTTTTATTAGTAACTTTTTGAGGTATCCATGGCCTTCCCGGCATCATATCAATTTGGTAATAAAGATCATTAATGCCTAAATAATAAGCATTCCCCAATTTATACAACAGGGCATTCGCATCGCCAAAATTATTGAGAATAATAGAATATTGGGTACCTTGGGGAGTTACTTCCTTCTTGGTAATACCCATCGGTTTATTGCCGTCCGATCGGGTTAGAACAATCGTGAAATTATCTTTTGAGGTTGCGAATTTCCTTAAATTATTGGCATTGTTTGTTTCAGCTAAAACGGAGTTGTTCGTGGTATCGGCGGTAATGATTGATGTGCCTCTGGGGGCATTGTTGTTTTGAACTTGTTGATTTGATGTGGCAGCAGGCACCTTAGAAGTTGCTTTAGCTTTAGAACGTATGGAAATTGCATCTATCGAATTTACCGACTTTTTAGTGCTTGGGATTGCCGCGTTCTTTGAACGCATCGGATCAATTGGAATTACCTGAAAACTGGCAATTTGTACCACTTCTTTTTCGATGTTTTCGGTAGTTAAAGGAGTATTGAGTTCGGATTTGCCCTTGGAACGACTCAGCGACTGCGATGAGATGTCATTTTCAACAGGAGCATTTCGTTTATTATCGTCATAGTCTACCCTAGAATACGATTGAGCTACGGCATCAGGAGGAGAAGAATTTTCGGAATTACCTTCCATGGCCACAACATCATCCACATTCTCATCTACCTGCTGAATTTCTTCAATTACTCCGTTGGAATTCATCGCAACGGTTGGATTAAAGGTATCCGAAAAACCAGGATTACTGTTTTTAAATGCGGTTGAAGGTTCTTCCGATGGTTGATTGGGCGAATTATAGGAAGAATCAGCCGCGTATTCATTCCTTGTTTCGGGTGAATTTATGTAGGGCCAAGCGATACCAAATCCAACTACTACGGTAATGGCGATAGCGGCAGCTGCGTACCAAAATTTACCAGTAGAATCTTCCCGTTCTTCGGCTAATCGGTTGCTTATGAATTCTTTAAGTTCAATTTTACCTTCGTCTTGAATTCCATTTATTACCCATTGTCTGAATTGAATTTCTTTCCAAACTGCTGGAAATTTTTTGGCTTCTTCTAAAAAAGCTGCAGCTTCCTTAGTGGAAAGTTCATCATTAAAGTAGGCTTCTATGCGAGGGTCATTAATTTCCATCCCGGTAAAAGTCTAAAGGGTTGTACGATTTTTTAATGATAGTTTCTAATTGCTTCATGCATTGATGCTTTTTAGACTTTGCTACGTCGGTGTTGGCAAAACCATTAGCTTCTGCTATGGTTTTCATATCAAAACCATCGAAATAAAACATCATTAAAACATTTCTACAGGTGTCGCCCAAAGCATCCAACGCCTTGTGCACCAAACTATAATCCATGGTGGAAACGGGATCTGCATTTAAGGCAACTTCTCTCCCTGAAATGTAGGATTCGTCTTTGAGGTATTTGCGTTTGGATAATTGCTTAAGCCATAAATTCTTAATTACGGCATTCAGGTAGGTTGCCGGTTTAACTGTTAAGTCAAAACCAGGTTTTCGCGCATTTTGCCATAGTACAACTAAGGCTTCTTGCAAAAGGTCTTGCGCATCCTCTATTTTACCGCTGTTATTGATTACATGTCGTATTGTCATTTTCTCGTGCGCCTTGTAAAGTTCAATCAAAACCTCACGGTCACCAGATTGGATTCTACCTAAAACGCTGGTTTCTTTTGGGTTTGATTGCTTCATTGAGCGCGACTTAATACGAGTTAATCGAAAAAAGTAAACGATTCGTATTACAAATTAAATGAAACTATGAGTTTATGCGTTAAAATCAGAACAATTTTTGAAAATTTGCAAGTATGAAACAGTTTTTAGAGAAACACAAAACTTTTGCCTTTTTTGCGGCGGGCATCCTGGGCGGTGTTGTGAGTCTTACCGCTTACAGTGTAATTTTCCCTTCACAGTCGTTGGGTATCGAACAAAAACAAAATGCATCGGCCCAATTGGCCAGGTATGCCAGTTTGAATTCGGTTCCGGCATTTGATTTTACGGGGGTATCGGAAATTGCTAACCCAGCGGTTGTACACATTAAAACCACGGTTGGGGCGGCTACATCCGGTTCTGCAGAATCGCCACAGCGAGGAATGCCCATGGATCCGTTTGAATTTTTCCAAGGGCCAGGGTTCCGATTCGATAATCCAGGGCCTAGACAAGCCAGTGGATCTGGTGTTATTTTAAGTGAGGATGGATATGTTGTAACCAATAATCATGTAATTGAAGGTGCAACCAAGATTGAGGTTGTTTTGAATGATAAACGGACTTACATGGCTGAGTTGTTGGGTGCTGATAAGAACACGGATTTAGCGCTGTTGCGAATTCCCGAGAAAGATTTGCCGTTTTTAAAGTTGGGGAACTCAGACGACGTAAAGGTTGGACATTGGGTTGTGGCTGTAGGAAATCCATTTAACTTAAATAGTACAGTTACCTTGGGTATTGTTAGTGCAATGGGAAGAAATATTGATATTATTCGATCGAAAGGAAACAAATATGCCATTGAGAATTTTATACAAACCGATGCAGCAATAAATCCAGGAAACTCTGGCGGTGCTTTGGTAAATGTTGCGGGAGAATTGATAGGTATTAATACCGCCATTGCTTCTGAAACCGGTTCTTATGCTGGCTACGGCTTCGCCATTCCAGTGAACTTAATGAAGAAAGTGGTGAATGATATCATGAAGTACGGTAAAGTTCAGCGAGCATTGTTGGGCGTTAGCATCCAAGAAATCACTCAGAATTTAGCCGATGAGCAAGGATTAGCCGATTTAAAAGGAGTGTTTGTTGCCGATATTACCGATGGTGGCGCTGCGGCAAAGGCTGGAATTAAAAAAGGTGACGTGATTTTGAAAGTTGCAGGAGTTGAAGTGAATACATCTAGTCGCTTGCAAGAGGAAGTAGGGAAGTACCGTCCGGGAGATAAGGTTGTTTTTACGGTTCGCAGAAAATCATCAACCATGGAAATTGCCGCAACCTTATTGAATGCCGAAGGGGATGCGAAACTTGAAACAGCGGCCGTTGGTGAATCAGATTCGTACGAAGGGATGAAACTATCTACTATCACTCGCGAAGAAAAATTAGCTCTTGGAGTAAAATCTGGGGTGAAGGTGAGCAGCGTTGATAAAGGGGTGTTCAGATCCGCAGGTATTCCCGAATCCTTTGTAATAACACATGTTAATAACGAACCCGTATATTCCCCCAAAGGCTTGGTTACCTTGTTGAAGTCGTTATCGGGAGCTATCACGATAGAGGGATTCACTAAAGAGAAAATCGAGCGTGTTTTTGCGGTGAAACTACCGAAACCATCGGAAGAAAGAAAATAATCAATTTTATACAATTGAAAAGCCCAGAATCTGAAGATTCTGGGCTTTTTTATTGCACGTATTCAAAACGTATTTACGCTGATAATTAATAGAATCGTGTTATTGGAAAGAGCTAGTATCAATCAATCGTATAACAATCAAATTAATACCAAAGCAATAGTTATTGTCTGGTTTTAATTATTGGGTATTTAAAAGTCTTCGTCAATGTTTGGAGTAATACCGCCACCCATTCCCCAACCAATATCGGGGGAATTATTTTCAAACGGATTAATTTCATTGTTCATTCTACTAGGCAAGGTTTGTATGGTGGTTTTGTTTGGATTATATCCTCCACCCTGGTATCCGCCTTCGTATCCGCCGCCGCCTTCCCGGCCCATCAGCATTCTATCTTCGGGTTCGAGATCTACAAATTTGGAGAATTGACCAACAAATTTCGCAAAAGCAGATCCTGTTTCTCCGTGACGGTTTTTACCGATTATCACTTCGGTTAATCCCTTCACGGTATTATGCATTCCATCCGCACCGGCTTCGGCGGCACCCTCGGTACTCATACCCATGTTGGTGTAATATTCATCCCGGTACAGGAACATTACCATATCGGCATCCTGCTCAATAGAACCCGATTCACGTAAGTCTGAAAGTTGTGGTCTTTTATTGCCTCGTTTTTCAACTTCCCGCGATAACTGTGCTAATGCAATAACAGGGATTTTCAATTCTTTTGCTAAACCTTTCAAGGAGCGCGAAATCAATGCGATTTCTTGTTCCCTGTTGGATTGTCCTTTGCTCTCGGCGCGCAACAACTGCAAGTAATCAACGATTACCATATCCAGTCCGCTTTGCGAATGAACGCGCCTGCATTTTGCATTTAAATCATAAATGGACAACTGCGGGGTATCATCAATGAATATTCCAGCACTGCTTAGGCTGGCTGTTTTGTCGTGCAACCGTTGCCATTCTTGCTCGGTTAAAGCACCTTTTTTAATTGAATCAGCAGGAATCTCGGCTTCTCCAGAAATTAAACGGTTAACCAATTGAACATCGGCCATTTCTAGCGAGAAAATCATTACTTTTTTACCAAAATCTACGGCGGCATTTCTAACCAAGCTCAAGGCAAAGGCTGTTTTACCCATTGCAGGACGAGCTGCTAAAATAACCAAATCGGAGGGCTGCCAACCAGAGGTTACTCGGTCTAAATCGCTAAAGCCTGAGGCTACTCCGGTGATGCCGTTGTTTTCTGTATTTTGCCGGGCTTCTAAATCTTTGGTTGCTTGGTTAATTAGAACATCGATGGACCTAAAATTTCTTTTTAACCCCGAATTTTTAATTTCAAATAGTTTTCTTTCGGAATCGTCTAGCAAAAGAAACGAATCCTGGGTATCGTCATAGGCTTCCTTGGCAATTTCGCCCGAAACCCTTATCAATTCACGCTGTACAAATTTCTGCGTTAAAATTCTGGCGTGGTACTCTAAATTGGCACCGCTGCTTACACGATTAGTAAGGTGTGCGAGATAATAAGCTCCCCCCACCAAGTCTAATTTTTGTTGGTTTCGCAATTCGTTGGCAACGGTTAGCAAATCGATGGCTGTACCTTGGATGTATAGGTTGTGAATGGCTCGGAAAATTTCCTGATTTTCAATTTGGTAGAAGTGTTTCGGGGTTAAAATTTCAATAACCTCATGCACACGATCACGCTCCAACATCATGGCGCCTAATACGGCTTCCTCCAACTCTTTGGCTTGCGGAGGCATTCTTCCCAAGGTATCTGGTCCGATTTGTTGTTCTATTATTTTGTTTATTTTAGAATATTGATTGCCTGTCTTGGTAGCCATAGAACCATCAAAATAAATTTAAGGAAGGCAAATTTTATAGTCTTTCCTGTTTTTAATTTGTTCACATGGGTAGGTGCGAAAAAGGTGGATAAGTGCTTTTTGCAAGTCAAATTGTCATACCATCAATGAAATTATAGGATTGGCATGATTTGCGAAGTATCCACCAAAACATACAGGCGTAAATTTGTGTTTAATTTAAATAACTAAGCTTGCGCTTAAAAGTTAAATTTGTATAAACGGTAAAAGCCATGGAAGCGAAATTTTCTCAACGAGTTAAAGAAGTAATTCAATACAGCCGAGAAGAGGCCATTCGGTTGGGTCATGATTATATAGGGTGCGAGCATCTACTTTTGGGTATAATCCGGGAAGGAGAGGGCAAAGCAATACAAACTCTAAAAGTTTTGGATATCGATCCCCTTCGATTGAAAAAAAGTATTGAAGATGTGATTAAAAGTACGGCAATCAAAACGGCAAATTTGGGGAATATTCCTCTCACTAAGCAGGCAGAGAAGGCGTTGAAAATCACCTATTTAGAAGCCAAAATATTCAAGACTGAGTTAATCGGTACCGAGCATTTGTTGTTGTCTATCCTGCGTGATGAGGATAATATTGCTTCCAAGGTATTGAATCAATACGGTGTAAATTACGATGTGCTCAAAGGTGCGTTGGAAGAAGGTGTGGAGCCAATTCGCGATGAGGCATCGAGTGATGATAGCGATACCCCAGAAGATTTTTATAAAGAAGAACTAAAATCTGGAGAAGCCAAGAAGAAGGGGAAAAGTAAGACCCCGGTATTGGATAATTTCGGCAGGGATTTAACCAAAGCGGCCGAAGAAGGCAAGTTGGATCCAATAGTGGGGCGCGAAAAAGAAATTGAACGTGTTAGCCAGATTTTAAGCAGACGTAAAAAGAATAATCCGGTACTGATTGGTGAACCCGGAGTGGGTAAAACGGCCATCGCTGAAGGTCTTGCCCTGCGAATAGTGCAACGAAAAGTTAGTCGTGTTCTATTTAATAAACGCGTAGTTAGTTTAGACATAGCTTCCATGGTTGCGGGCACCAAGTACCGTGGTCAGTTCGAGGAACGAATGAAAGCCTTGATGATGGAGTTGGAAAAAGCAGACGATGTAATTTTGTTTATCGACGAGATTCATACCATCGTGGGTGCAGGAGGGGCATCAGGTTCTTTGGATGCTTCCAATATGTTTAAACCTGCCCTAGCTCGTGGGGAAATTCAGTGCATAGGTGCAACAACCTTGGACGAATATCGCCAATACATTGAGAAAGATGGTGCGTTGGAACGCCGATTTCAAATGGTGTTAATTGAGCCGGCTTCACCCGAAGAAACGGTAGAAATTTTGCATAATATCAAGGATAGGTACGAAGATCACCACGGGGTACAATACACCGATGATGCTATCAAATCGTGTGTGGATTTGAGTGTTCGATACATGAGCGATCGACATCTGCCCGATAAAGCGATTGATATTTTAGACGAGGCGGGCGCACGCGTTCATATTTCCAATATTCATGTGCCTTCAGACATCGTTCAGTTAGAAAACGAGCTAGAAGTATTAAAACAGGAGAAATATCGGGTTGTAAAAAGTCAGAATTTTGAAGAGGCTGCCAAATTAAGGGATAAAGAAAAACGGGTTTCCGAAGACTTGGAAACGGCAAAAGCTCGGTGGGAGTCGCAATCGGCAAACGAACGATTTTTGGTTACCGATGAAGATATTGCTGCCGTTATTTCCATGATTACGGGGATACCGTTGAAGCGCATGGGCGAGGATGAATCCAAGCGATTGCTGAAAATGGCGGATATTTTGAGGAATCGAGTAATTGGTCAGGATAAAGCCATCGAAAAACTAACCAAGACTATCCAACGAACCCGTGCAGGGTTTAAAGATCCTAACAGACCCATAGGTTCATTTATTTTCTTAGGGCCAACGGGGGTGGGTAAAACCGAATTAGCTAAATCTTTGAGCGAGTTTTTGTTTGATGCAGACGATGCCATGATTCGTATCGATATGAGTGAATTTATGGAGAAGTTTGCGGTGAGCAGATTGGTGGGGGCTCCTCCGGGCTATGTTGGCTATGAAGAGGGGGGCATGTTAACGGAAAAAGTTCGCAGGAAACCGTACAGTGTAATTTTATTTGATGAGGTAGAAAAGGCGCACCCCGATGTATTCAATTTATTATTACAGGTATTGGATGAAGGCCAGATGACGGATTCTTTAGGTAGGAAAATCGATTTCCGAAATACGGTGATTATCATGACCTCGAATATTGGTTCAAGGCAATTAAAAGAATTTGGAACGGGCGTTGGTTTCGGCACTAATACCAAGGAGGTAAATAGAGAGAAAGACTCTAAACAAGTAATTGAAACGCAATTGCGGAAATTTTTCTCCCCTGAATTTTTAAATCGAATAGACGATGTGATTGTCTTTAATTCATTGGCTAAAGATGAGATTATTCAGATTTTGGAGATCCGAATGAAAAAAGTATTAAAGCGCATTGCCGATATTGGATATCACGTAGAGTTAACGGATTCTGCAAAGTCTTTCTTGGCAGAAAAAGGGTTTGATCCTGATTTTGGGGCAAGACCATTACAGCGGGCCTTGCAAAAGTATATGGAAGAGCCTTTGGCAGAGCAAGTGTTGCAAGGGAATCTCAAAGAGGGGGCTTATCTGAAGGTAGATCATGCGGAAGGTGCCGATGAATTATTGATTATTGTTGCTTCTAAGAATTTGGAAACAGCACAATCAGAAATTCTAGCAATTGGGGAATCCACCGAAACTAAATCGTTGGGCTCGGGTGAAACGGAAACTACCAAACCAAAGCGTGGGAGAGCTTCCAAAAAGGATAGTGACGAAAAATAGTAAGCTCTAGAAATAATTGAAGAAACACTAAAATGGGTTCTTAGAAAAATCTACGGATTTCTAGGAACCTATTTTTATAATACGCTTGATTTACCGAATCGATTCTTATTCCGCTGCTGGTTGCCGAGTGGATGAAGTAGATATTAGAATCTGTGACTTCGGTAATAATACCTACATGACCACTGATTCTGCGCGAGGCATTGCTGCCAGTAAAACAAATCACATCACCGGGTTTGGCTTCTGATTTAGAAATTTGTAGGCCAGCGCTGTGGAAGCCACTAGAACTAGCGGGTGTTTTAATGCCTAAAACGGAAGAATAACAATAACCAACAAAACCACTGCAATCGAACCCTTGGGGAGATTTCCCACCGCCGCGATACCGGGTACCGAGGTGTGTGTAGGCTTCTTGCAATAAGGCATTGATTTCAGGCAACCCAATGGATTCAGATACAAGTACATCCGCTTCTATGGATTTACTTGAAATTTGAGCGCGGATGGATGCGGAAGAAAAGCTCAAAAATAAGGTGCAAACAATAACTAAATGCCTCATTTCTTAATTAATTTGGTAAATATTTAATCATTGTTTTATAACGTTCGGCAAAAGTAGAACCTGCTTTTTTACCTTTAGTTTCCCAGCGTTGTTTCATGTTTTGAACACGATTGCCTGGGTTTGGATGGGTGCTTAAAAATTCGGGAATATTTCCTTTTTTCTCTTTTTCCATTTTTTCAAAGAAACCCGCAGCACCGGTTGGATTATAGCTTGTTGCATATAACCAATCTACCGAGCAATTATCGGCTTCTGTTTCAGCATCTCTTCCATAACTTAATTGAGCAAGGTTTGTTGCAATACGCAATAATTGCGCTTTATCGGCACCAAATATCAGCTCCAAAAGAAGAGTTACACCAAACTCTCGGGTAAGCGCATCGGTGGAATGTCGTTTCTCTGCATGGGCCATTTCGTGCCCCATTACTCCGGCTAATTGGTCTTCGCTTTCTAGATATTTCATCAAACCAGAATACACATAGATGAAGCCACCGGGTGTGCAAAATGCATTTTGTACGGTATCGTTCTTGATTAATCGAATTCGCCAAACGAAATCCTTTTTATGCTCCAATAAATTAGTAGCAAGAATACTGTCGCGGATACCATAAACATACCCATAAATTTTAGCGTTTTGAGCCGAATCAAGGATAATCATGGATGGGTCATTTTCGATACTTCCAGCTACTTGTTTCCCTAAAGCTACATCGTTTTCCACGGGAAAAATATTGACTTTGCCAATCCAAGAAGAACAGGCGGAAATCCATAATGTAGCCGAACTAATAAGAATCCAAATAAGTAGGTTGCGTTTAAAAATCGACATAAACAGTTCGCACGCAAATAAGCAATAAATGTGCCAAAGCTACGTTTTGGGAGTTAAAAGGGATAATCTAAACCAATGACGATATTGGTTTCATTTACTAGATATTTTCCAATTCCTGTTTCTATACCATTGGCCAAAACCCATCGGTTTTCTATGGGTTTGGAAGGGTCTCTCAGCGGCCAGCCCCAGTCCAATCGGAACATGAAAAATTCTAAATCAAACCGCATTCCTATACCGGTATTTACGGCTACTTCTCCAATGAAATTTTTGCGATTAATTACCCCATAGCCTGAGGTAGACCCGCCGGCATCGGAAAAATTCCAAATATTACCGGCATCGAGGAAAAGAGCACTTTCGATAAAGTTCTTTATTAACGTAAACCGATACTCAACGTTGGCCTCATAAATAATCTCTCCGCTTCGGTCAATAATTGAACCAACGGAACTAGGCGTATTCCCTGGACCTAAGCCCCTGGGTCTCCAGCCTCTTAATGAGTTGGACCCACCGATAAAATATCGTTTGTCGTAAGGGATTACCTGACTGTTTCCATACGGAATGGCCAATCCCATTTTTGCTCTAATGGCAATGCTATTCAACTCGTCCAAGGTGATGCGATACCTGAATTCGGTTTCAATTTTGGAATACTGAAAATAGTTAACACCGAGGAATTGGTAGTTGGAATCGGGATTGTAATTGGGTTCGAATAAGTATCTATACAATCGGTGTAAATTTCCTGAAGCTTCAAAACCCATGCGGATGAAATAATAGTTTACTCCGGGTTTATTTCGGTCATTGGCTAGGATAATACCTACTTTGGAAGCGGATATCAACTGATTGGTGAATACCCGTTTAACAAAGTCTTGGTCTAATTGAGGCAATTTTGGTAAAAAATCGGCGCTTAAAATATTTCGATTGTAACTTACTTCCAAAGGGGTGTAATACCAACTTAATTTAGGTCGAATAAATTGGAAAGAAACACTTGCTGGTAGGCTGCTGCGAAGAAAATTAGGGTTGTTTTCGAACTGATAACTTAAGGAAAATACGGTATTTTTTCGTTCGAAAACTTTCCGTGAATCTATTTCGTTGAGCAAACGAAAATTGGGTAATGATAGCTGTGCATTAAACCCTTGTTGAATACCTTGAGCAAAATTCAAATCACCAATATTACCTCTTTTAAAAATGGCTTCCCATGAGGTAATACTTGAAATTCTTAAGTTTTCGGCGTTGCCAAATACATTTCGATTGGTAAAACTCAATATGCCAGCTAACCCAAAACTTTGTTGAGATTGCGTTTGAAAATTAGTACCAGAGCTCCCTTGAGGAGAGTAAAGAACTTGGGGTTCGGCGTTCCAAAACATTCTGGGGTAGGCTTTAGCCGTTAAAAACGTGGTAATCGTTTGGGTGGCACTATCCACTTCCTGCCGAATATCTACAAACGAAAAAATACCCAATTCAACCAAAGCCTGATAGGTTTGATTGGTTTTTATCTGAGAGTATAAGCTACCGGAATCTATTTGTAGTAAAGGAGTTAAGGTGGATAAATTGATTGTATAATGGTTGAGTTTTAAAATTTTCCCTGGCAATACTACGGTTTCTGGCGTGTTGTATTCCTTGTACGTTGCACTGCACTGAATATCAAGGAATAGCCTTCCAAAGGTATACCGTTTTAATTGCTTCGATTTGGAATTGGTGGGAGCACTAATTATTAAATAGACACTTCCTTCTTTCTGGGAGTAAGCGGTGTCAATTTCATACCGAAAACAGGATGGATTTGCTTCGTAGTATCCACGATCTCGCAATTCCGAAGTTAATAGGGACTTGGCATCATTTAAATGATTGAGATTTAATGGCCAGTATTGTCGGTAAATTGGATTTTTGGCGATTATTGAATCAATCATGGTATGTACCGATGAATCTGCTGATTCGGTAACAAAGGATTTTAATTTGTATGGACGTTCGGGATAAATATGATAGGTTACTTTTGCTTTTCGTTTGCTTTTATAAACCATGGGTGAAACTCGAGCATCGAAATAACCTTCATTAAATAAAAAATCTCGAATATTATCCGATGACAGTCTTGTAAGCGCTTCAGCAACTAAGACGGGAGGTTCTCCCCATTGATTTCTTAGTTTGGAACGCCAAGCAACAGAATCATTTTTTTCAGGATGTTTGTAGCTGCTTCCCAATGCATAGCTCCATAAAAAAACAGGTAATCGATTGAATAAAACACGTTTGTTGGGACGATGTAGAATTTGGGCTTTCAATTCGCCTTCTTTAAGGATTTTATTGTCGTGGATAACCACCGAATTTTTGCGCAATAAGAATTGATCCTCCGGGATAGTTTTTTTAACGCCACATCCCCAAAACACAACCACTATTGAAAAAAGTAGCCAACATGTGCTACTCCAAAGAAAAATAGGATATTTGTGTTTATTATATGCCAAGTCAATCTCAGTTAAAATACCTGAGCTCTCTCAAGTTATCCAAATTCAGACAAAAATATGCGCAATTTGTGGTGGAAGGGCGAAAAGCAGTAGAGGAAGTATTCCACAGTCGGTGGAAGGTGTTGGGGATTTGGTGCACAGTGGAATTTGTGGAAAAGCACAAACCGGTGTTTCCCTACGAAATAATGACCATAGCCGAGAATAAGAAATTATCTGCGATGGAAACGCCACCGGGAGTATTAGCTTGGGTGGCAATGTTGCCTATTGATGAAATTATCAATCAAAAATCGGGCAATAAAAGTGCCGATACGAGTGGGGAATTTACCCTAGTTTTGGACGGAATCAGTGATCCGGGTAATTTAGGTACGCTTATACGGTTGGCCGATTGGTATGGATTAACAGAAATTATTGCTAGTAACGATTCGGTTGATTGCTATAATCCCAAGGTGTTATCAGCCACTATGGGGTCTTTTTTGCGAGTGGGGGTTAGGTATGTGAATCTTTTAGAGTGGATGAGTGCGTATCGTGGAACTATTGTTGGTGCCGATATGGCGGGAGAATCTGTATACGATTGTGAGGTTCCGCCAACAACGGCTCTAATAATTGGGAGTGAATCCCACGGTTTACGGGCCGATGTAAAGGCACAATTACACCGAGTTATTACCATACCAAAGGTTGGCCAAGCCGAGAGTTTAAATGCAGGAATTGCGGCTGCCATAGTCATGGATAATTTGTTGCGAAAAATGCAAATACTTCCATCGAAATAATGGTGGTACAGCGATCGTTGTATCGTAAATTTGTGTTTTAGCTACTGTAAGCCAAATTAAATGTTATCCGCAGTTCATCTCAGTTTACAACAATACATTCGCGCCTACCATAAGCAACAGTGGATGCGCGGATTATTGCGATGGCTGTTGATTGTTTTTTTTACTTCGGGTATTATTTTCTATCTCGAGTACTGGCTTTGGTTAAATAAAATAGCTAAAACAAGTCTACTCCTCAGCTTATCGTCACTTTATTTATACTGGGGATATTGCTGGTTCCTTCTGCCATTACGCAGGTATTATGGTAGTAAAGGCACATTGACGTTGGAAGAAGCAGCTCAAAAAATAGGGGCTGAAATACCTGAGGTAGGGGATAAATTGTTAAATTTCCTACAATTAAATGCAGGTTCAGAGTCTTCAGCATCTGCATCGGTAAATATTTCCTTGATAAAAGCTTCGGTTGAACAAAAGACGATAGAATTATCGAAAGTGCCGATTTTAGAGTCTTTGCCTTGGAGGGAATATCGGAAATTCACCCAGAGGGCTGCAATTGTTTTTGC
>CANGWH010000007.1 GCA_947457565.1 Flavobacteriales bacterium | reverse complement strand
GTTTTAATTTGTGTTTTTTGCTTGAAAAATCACATTTAATACAACGCCAATAATTACCAAAGCAACTCCCAGGTATTGCAGGGGTTGGTAGGATTCATCGAACAAGAAGATGCCAAATGTAAGCGACCAAATTATTCCGGTGTAACTTACTGCGGAGACGGTGGACGTTTTTTCGGATTGGTACGCGCGGGTCATGAAATACTGTCCGGCTTGGGTGGAAATCCCTGTTAGCAAAAGCCAAATCCAATCGGTAGATTGCGGCCAAACCCAAGGTTGATTAAAAACGGGAATGGAGATCAGGGAAAGGGGTAATGTAACCAATGGAAAGTAAAGAACAACCACGTTGGGATTTTCGATATTTTTCAATCGGCGGATGGTGTTATAAGCAAAAGCGGAAAACAGTGCTCCACCAATCCCGGCTAAAACTCCTTCGGTAGTAATTTGGGTAGACAGCCCGTTTACGATAACTACACCCAACATACAAACCGCAAAAAAGACATAGCTCATGGGGTGGTTTTTTTCATCGCCGAGGGCTACCGCAACTAAGGTGGTAAGTATGGGGCTTAAATAATGAATTACGGTGGCATTGCCTAGTGGCATTACTTGTAGTGTGTAGAAATAACAGAATAGACCCAGAGAACCAAATAATCCACGCAGCAGTAACATTTTTGGGTTTTTCCCCAATGGATTTTGTTTGGCTTTGGCCAAAATGAAAATACTAAGTATAATTTGAACTACCGCTCGAAAGAACACTACTTCCCCCACGGGCATTTGATGAACCAATTTTACCGAAATGTTCATTATGCCAAAGGAGATGCTTGCAAGCAGCATTAGACCTACTCCTTTTGGGATTTTCATGGTTGCAAAGGTAGTGTTGCGTTTATTGCGATTTTCCGTAAAATCAAAATTTACAGTTGTGAAAATTCGTAAGCACATCCCATCGGAATTTGATAGGTTGCGTTCTTATGAATCTTATTGAATTGCTACAAGGAGCTGGAGAATTGCTATTATGGATTTTTTTAGCTGATTTAACTACTGGGTTTGTACATTTCTGGATGGACCAGTATGGTAAGGAAGATATGCCGTTTGTAGGCAAGATGGTGATTGAAATTAATATTCTCCATCACCAAGATCCTCGGCATATGACCAAGCGAAATTATTGGTTTTTAACTAAAGCCAGTTGGATTTTAGGGGTGATTATTTACGCGGTTTCTGTTTTAATAACGGGAGAATTTTCTTGGAAATTAGCGATATTCTTATGCTACGCAGCTCAAGCAAATGTATTTCACATGTGGGCTCATCGCACGGTGCAAGAGAATGGGAAATTCATTACATTTTTGCAACGGATGCGTTTGATACAATCGCCAAAACATCATGCAGGACACCATATTGCTCCTTACGATAGGCAATTTTGTATATTAACCGATTGGTTTAATCCAATTTTAGAGAAAATTTGGTTTTGGGAAGGGGTAATAGGATTTTTACGATTATTTGGAATACAACCCGTTGCTGGAAGCAATATCCGTCAGAACGTTTAACTGATAAAAATCGGGGGAGGGGCTGACAATTGTCAGTATTTGGAGCGATATAGCCAAATACTTTTGTTGGCAATTATGCCAATTTATAAACGAGCGGGAGCAATACCTAAAAAACGACATACAGTTTTCAGGCAGCCTAACGGGGAGTTATACCACGAGGAATTATTTGGAACAGAAGGTTTCTCAAGTACATCATCGTTGTTGTACCATCTTAATCCGCCAACGATGGTGAAATCTATAGGGGAAGCGGTGGATTTTCGGCCGAAAATTGCGGTAGAAGACAATTTAAAATGCTTGAGTTTTAAAGGCTTTGATGTGAAGCCCATTTCAGACTATTTACAGAGTAGAAAAGTCTTTTTTGTTAATGACGACATGCAAATTGGGATTGCTAGACCAACACAGAGCATGGAAGATTATTTTTTCAAAAACTCCGATTCTGATGAGATGTTGTTTATTCATGAGGGCAGTGGGGTATTGCATACCATGTATGGGCAGGTACTGTTTGAATATGGTGATTATGTGGTTATTCCGCGAGGTACGGTTTATCGATTGTCCTTTAATGGTTCCAATAATCGATTGTTATTTATTGAATCGCATAGTCCTATTCGGTCGCCTAAGCGATATCGAAATGAATTTGGACAGTACTTAGAGCATTCGCCTTTTTGCGAGCGCGATTATCGATATCCCGAGAGTTTTGAAACCATCGACCAAAAAGGAGATTTTTTAATTCGGATTAAAAAAAGGGGATTAGTTTATCCCTATGTGTATGGTAATCATCCATTTGACTTGATTGGTTGGGACGGTTACAATTACCCATACGCGTTTTCAATTTTCGATTTTGAGCCGATAACGGGCAGAATTCACATGCCTCCACCCATTCACCAACAATTTGAGGGTAGGAATTTTGTGGTGTGCTCGTTTGTGCCGAGGATGTATGATTATCATCCCGATGCCATTCCGGCGCCTTATCATCACAGCAATATCGACTCGGAGGAGATTTTGTATTATGTGGATGGTGATTTTATGAGCAGAAATAACATCGAAAAGGGTCAGTTCACACTGCATCCTGGCGGGGTTCCTCACGGTCCACATCCGGGAGCTATTGAACGTAGCATTGGGAGGAAGGAGACGGGAGAGTTAGCGGTTATGATTGATCCATTTAATCCATTGAAAATCACGGCGGATGCCTTAAACTATGAAGTGAAAGATTATTATAAAAGTTGGATTATTTCTTAAAACTCTAAGATCGAAGCCGAGCAAGCCAGACGAGGTACCTTGTAACTGGGTATGAGCAAGGGTATTGAGAGATTATTTGCTGGAAATGGTGCATTTTCTCAACGGATAGTAGTATTGAAATTTGATTTTATGATTGGTATCATTTCTTTTGATGCGAATCCAAGAATCGGGCTTAAATTGCGGCTGTTTTAAAGGAAATACCGATTTAATCGATAAAGATTTTATGGATAATAGAGAAGATATTTTACGAAGGTTGGACGACAAGTTCCAGAAAATAGGTCAAAATACCGATACCCATTTGGAAGGGTTGGTATGGAATAATCCGATTACCTATTGGGATTATATATTGCCCGACGCATTGTTGAGTTTGCAGGTACAGCGGACCAATCAGCCCGACGAAATGGTCTTTATTATGTATCACCAAATTAATGAGTTATTGTTTAAAATGGTGTTGTGGGAGTTGGATCAGGTGGCGGCAAAGGAAACGGTAGATGCTGCATTTTTCACTGAGAAATTGCGCAGGATTAGTAGGTACTTTGATATGTTATCTTCTTCGTTTACCATCATGGGTGACGGGATGGAAAAGGAGCAGTACATGAAGTTTAGAAATACCTTAACCCCGGCTTCAGGGTTTCAAAGTGCGCAATACAGAATCATTGAATTTGGGTCAACAGAGTTAATTAATTTGATCGATGCGCGGTACCGTGCAACCATAGATCGAAACACGGGCTATGATCATGCCTATGATCATTTGTATTGGCAGGCGGCAGGAAAGGACCACACAACGGGTAAAAAGAATGCGTTATTGATGAATTTTGAGCGCAGGTATCGTTCGGAGTTTTTACAAAAAATGGAGTACTACAATACCCGTAATTTTTGGACCCGATTTAAGCAGTTGCCGGATGAAGTGAAGAAAGACGAGGGATTAATTGCGGCTATGAGGCATTACGATTACACGGTGAATGTAGTTTGGGTAATGGCACATTACAACGCAGCGGGCAAGTATTTGGGCACTGCCGCAGCTACGGGGGGTAGTGATTGGCAGAAATACATGCATCCGAAATATCAGCGCAGAATTTTCTTCCCCGATTTATGGAGCGAAGAAGAGTTGAAAAATTGGGGCGAAGGGTTGTGATTTTTCGTAAAATTCACAACAGGTTTTTGTGATTTTTCGTTTTTAATCTATTGGTGATCTTCTGAATATTGAAGTATGAACCATAAAATTATTTTTGTAATCATGTTTGTACTTGGGCTGAGTACAACACAAATGAGTTGTAGTAAGTACGAGGACGGTCCGGGCATTTCTTTTCGTTCGGCAACTGCCCGAATAAGCAATCATTGGAAATTTACTAAGGTGACCCAGAATTCAAATGATATCTCTAATGATTTTGCCGGGTATGAATGGAAAATTGACGAAGATGGTACCTTTAAGGTGTTAATTAATTCAGTGGTTACGGCTTCTGGGGTATGGCGAATGGATAAAGACATATTTGTACTTCAATATGCCGATGGTGAAGTTGATATTTTTACTATTAAACGGCTTACGGAAAAGAATTTGAAGGTATATTTATTGGATGTTGGTCCTCACATTGAGTTGGCGACTAAATAATCGACATCTAGTTAAGAAAAGATTCTAAAATTTTAATCAAATCAAACAACAGGATTTTTTATGTCCTGTTGTTTGCCTAGACTGTTGTCAAAAGTGGAGTTGGGGAGGTTCGAACTCCCGTCCGGAGAAGCGAGTGCTAGCGCTTTCTACATGTTTAGGGATCGATTGTTTTCGGGAACAGGCCGGCTCGTCCCTGGCCAACAAAGTTCCTTATCCAGCTTCATAATCTACCCTTGCGCTGATGGTGGGGGAGATACCCGGGCGTGTCGACTGCTTCGGATGGAACAGGGCCCAAGTAAACTGTTCCGAAACAGATGGCAAGTGTCTAATCCTTCCGATTAGGCAGCCATGGCGTAGTTATTTTCGCCTCTTAAAAATTTGAAAGTTGAGATTTGAGTGCCAGCTTCCAAAGCACCACATGCTTACACTGCAATCAATCAACCCGTCGATTCCAGTCAACCCCAAAGAACTTACTGCAAAGTTACGAAAATTTGTCATGGTATTTGGGGAAATCGGTGTAAAACGCTTTAATTCGCTATAAATCAATTGAAACAAATACTATGAGAAAAAAATTACTAATTGCTTTTGCTGCGGTATCGGTGTTGTTTAATGCTTGTACGTATGAGGAAGGGCCGATGTCATTGGCATCGAAGAAAGGGAGATTGGCAAATACTTGGAATCAAACCATTTTGGATGGTGGATTTGCGCCGCCGGCTAATATGACGGTTACGTTATTGTTAGACAAGGATGGGACGGGAAAACAAACTGTGGCCACGAAAAACACGCAAACTGGTAATATTTCGGAAGCTGTGTTGGATGTTAAATGGAAGTGGGGTTCTTCGAAGGAAGAATTAATTTTGGAGAGAAGTTGGTCTGGCGTTTCTCAGGGAGAGAAGAAATATCGGATTGTACGATTAGCTTCGGACGAGATGAAGTTAGAAAATGAAAGTAAAATTATTGAGACATTCGTTTCGAAAGAATAATATTTTAAATCGATTTCAGGTTATTCGAATTCTACTTTCCCGAGCTTCCGTTTACTGCTGATAAAAAGGAAGTAGAAGAATAAGAAAGAAAATAGATTCCCGATATTCTGTGTGGAGTATTGGGAATTTTTATTTAGAGTGGTTGGATGGAAAACCCCGCTTTGGTAACAATTTCTATGATTGTTTCAGGGGTAGTTGAGTCCTCTACAACGGTGGTAAGTGTTTTTTGAGGATTGGCCGTATCAACGCTCCATTCTTCAATTTCATCCGATTGATTTAACCATGGAGTAACGGATTTGATGCAGTTTCCGCAATTAATATTTGTTGTAAATGTTAGTTTTTTCATGGTTTATGCAAATTTAGAAGGCTTTAATAGTTGTTTAATTTTAAATTTTAAAAATAGTGAGTTGCCCAATACGGATAATGAGCTGAAGCTCATGGCAGCACCTGCAATTATGGGATTAAGTACAAACCCATTGATGGGGATTAGCACTCCGGCTGCAATAGGAATGGCTAATAAGTTGTAAAAAAAAGCCCAAAAAAGATTTTGGTTGATGGTTGAAAAAGTCTTTTTTGAAAGAATAATTGCTTGAATGAACTGGTTTAATTCGCTGTTTCTGAGTGTGATTTGTGCTGTTTCAATTGCTACTGGTGTCCCTGCTCCCATGGCAACACCCACATTGGCTTGGGCTAATGAGGGGGCATCATTGATACCGTCTCCCACCATCGTTACAAATTTTTTAGTTTTTTGAAGATTTTGAATGTAAGTTAATTTTTCTTGGGGCAGTGCTTTTGCCTTGGTATGTAGAATTTGTAGTTGCAGGGCAACGCTATCGGCCGATTGTTGGGTATCGCCGGTTAATAAATGGGTGGTTATACCTAATGATTTTAATGCGTTGAGGGATGTATGGGCATCGGGCTTTATTTTGTCACTAATGGAAAAAATGGCTAAGATTTCCATGGTTTCCAGCGCTTCAAGTTGGCGTCCGCGAATAAAAAAAACCAATGTAAGGCCTTGGTCAATTTGGGACGTAATAAAGTTGTTTTGGTCTTTGTTAATGGCAATGTTGAGTTCTTGAATCCAGCCAATGGAACCCACTTTATAGTTGGTTTTCTTGTAGTTAATCTGTAGGCCTTTTCCAGGGATTTCACGTAGTTCCTCAAGAACTTCGGGATCTGTATTGGGTAATTGCGGAGTAATAAAGGCAACTACAGCCTTGGCAATGGGGTGGTTCGATTGTGTTTCGGCCAACAATAATGCAGTCCAATCGATAGGATTAATACTTGTGTTTAGCCAATGATTAATTACTGTAGGTGCACCTACAGTAAGTGTTCCAGTTTTATCGAAAACAACATCGGTAGTTCGGTGCAAGTTTTCTAATGCTTCGGCATCTTTAAATAATATTCCTTTTTTTGCGCCTTCGCCAATGCCAACTATCAGGGCTGTTGGGGTTGCAAGGCCTAAAGCGCATGGGCAGGCGATGATTAATACGTTTATAAGAGAAGTGTAGGCAAGGGTAATATCCCCTGATATCCACCAAATGGAGGCGGAAAGCACGGCAATACCGAGTACAATTGGGGTAAAAATACCAGCAATTTTATCGGCCGTTTGTTGAATGGGGGGCTTGCTATTTAATGCAGTTTCTACACTTCGAACAATAGCGGCAAGAACGGTTTGATTGCCTACTTCGTGTGCAATTATTTTTAATGTTCCATCCAAATTAATGGTGGACGCGTACACTTTGTCGCCTTTGGTTTTACTCACAGGGATAGCTTCGCCGCTAAGGTTGCTTTCGTTAATATGTGCTATTCCTTGTTTGATTTTTCCATCTACAGGGATAACATCCCCTGGCAATGTAATGATTAAATCGCCGGGTATTATTTCTTTAATAGGTAAGGATATTGTTTCTCCGTTGCGAATAACATTGGCTATTTGGGGCTGTAATTGAAGCAATTCGCGAATGGAAGCCGAGGTGCTTTGCTTGGCAATTTCTTCTAGGTATTTTCCCAATAAAATTAGGGTAATAATAACCGTTGCCGATTCGAAATAAACGTGGTAATGTAGATGGGGATTGAGAAATTCTAGTAGGGTAATGATGGTGGAATATCCAAAGGCAATGCCGGTTGAAAGCGCAACCAGCGTATCCATATTGGTTTGTTTGTGTTTGATTTTTTTCCAGGCCGATATATAAAATGGCTTGCCGGAATAGAAAATTACCGGCAGAGAAAGTGCTAGTAATAATGTATGTTCTGCTGGGATGATATCCATGAAGAACATGGAAATGATAAATATTGGGAGGGTGAAAACTACCCCAATCCAAAATCTTCGTTTCAGTTGTAAGTGGTCTGATTTTTCTTTATTTTTTTGGTATAAAATTGATTCTGATGAGTCTTGGATACCAATAATTTTATAGCCAATATCTTCGGCTTTTTCTTGAATTTTTGCTAGGGTAACTAGCGATTCATCGAAATTGATGGCAACTGATTGTGTTGTATAATTAACGGCAATGGAATGTAACGGCAATGAACTTTTCAGGTATGTTTCCAGGCTAACGGCACAAGCTGCACAGGTCATGCCCTCCACCGGAAAGTTCCCATTCATTAGTTTAATTTGATTTTTTCGGCGGCTCGAGCAACTACCGGTAGATTTCCACCGATATCATCTATGATATATTGCCATAAATCCGCATGGTGAAAAGATAAATACTGGTCTTTCGCTGGGGTTAATATCCAGTGTTGGTTATTTATTTCTTCTTGTAATTGATTCGCTTCCCAACCACTATAACCTTTAAAGACTCTGGTATTTGCGGCATTTAAAATTCGTTTAGGCAATAATTTCATCAACTGTTCTTCAGTGCCTCCATGGTACCAATCGTTAAAAATGGGTTGTGCATCGCTAATAAAAGAGGCCTTATGGACAAAAACGAATGCGTCATCGGGTTGCACTGGACCGCCAAACCAGATGGGGAGGTGGGGCGATTTTTCGGTTTGAGAAAAGCTGATTTCGTAGTTGGTTTTTTGATTAAGGATTACGCCAAAAGTACCTTCATTGTTGTGGGCTAAAACCAAAATTACCGTCCTGCTGAAATAAGGGTCGTCCAAGAATGGATTGGAGATTAGAATACAACCGGTATAAGGCGCAGGGCGTTTGGAAGTCATGATTTAGCCTTTTTACAAAGTTCGTGAATTAATTTGCATTTTTTACATAAAGGTAGTGGATTTGGTTTGGGATAATTGTAGTTATGACACTTATTTGTTAATTTGCACCAACTACGCATGAAAGTAAAGAATATTGTAGGCTTGGCATTGGGTGTTTTGGGTGTATCGCCCGTGTTTTCACAAGTGATTTCGGTGTTGCCGGTGTTTCCGAAAGAGCAGGATACGGTTACTATTTTGTATGATGCCACCCAAGGGAATGCGGCCTTGGTTGGGGTTTCTCAAGTGTATGCGCATGCTGGGGTAATTACTAATCAGAGTACTAGTGCTAGCGATTGGAAGCACGTTGTTGGGAATTGGGGAACGGCAGATAATCGCGTAAAAATGGTGAGTTTGGGCAATAATAAATGGCAGTTGAAATACCATTTGAAGAATTTTTATGCGCAAGCGGGTGCCTTTGTGTCGGGGGAGATTATCGAACAAATGGCCTTTGTTTTTCGGAATGCCGATGGAAGTAAAGTGGGTAGATCGGCTACTGGTGGGGATATTTATTCGTCGGTATATTCGGCCAGCAGCGGTTTTTTAATGAAGATTACCCAGCCGGACCAAGCCAATATTTTGGTGAAGACATCGGATGTAACCCCTGTAAATGTTTGGATTAGTAAAATGGGTAAACTCTTTGCGATTCTAAATGGAGATACTATTTACCAAAAACAAAATGCGGATAGTATTCGGTTGTCTATTGCGGGTTTAGGGGTAGGAATGCATAAGTTAAAGCTATTGGCTTTTGATGGAGTAACGTGGTTGAGAGACTCCATAAATTTTGTGGTGAATCCAACCGTTAAGTATTCGATGTTGCCATCGGGAATGGAGCAAGGTATTAATGTAATCAACGATTCCACCGTGTGTTTGGCTTTGTATGCTCCTCAGAAGCAGTATGTATATGTGATTGGAGATTTTAATGAATGGTTGCCCGATACTGGTTATTTTATGAATTATTCGCCCAATAATGCGATATGGTGGAAGGTAATAACGGGGTTGAAAGCTCAACAGGAATATGGATTTCAATATTGGGTTGATGGTAAAATCAGGGTTTCCGATCCTTTTGCAACCCTCATGTTGCATGATTGGGACGATGCCTATATATCTAAATCCAACTATCCAAATTTAAAGCCTTATCCAAAGACCAAAACCACTGGTTATGTATCGGTATTTAGAATAGCGGGCGATGGGTATCAATGGAAAAATTCCAGCTTTAATCGAGTGAACAAGGATAAATTGGTTATTTATGAATTATTACTCCGTGATTTTACATCGGCGCAGAGTTTTAAAGCTATTCAAGATACGTTGCCTTATTTGAAGCGTTTAGGAATTACGGCGTTGCAGTTTATGCCATTGGCTGAGTTTGAGGGAAATCTCAGTTGGGGCTACAACCCTGCGAGTCACATGGCTTTGGATAAGTATTATGGAACATCTACGGCGTTGAAGGAGTTGATTGACGCCTGTCATGGGGCTGGAATAGCAGTAATTTTAGACGTGGTTTATAATCATGCATTTAGCAATGCTTCCATTTGTAAATTGTATTGGGACGATGCTGGTTTTAAACCTACCTCTTCTAATCCTTGGGCCAATGTAGAGGCCAAGCATCCTTTCAATGTAGGATACGACTTAAACCACGAGAGTTTAGCAACCAAATATTACACAAAACAAACCTTAAAGTATTGGTTGGAGGAGTTTAAGTTTGATGGGTTTCGATTTGATTTGAGCAAGGGGTTAACCCAAACGAATTATGGAACCGATGTTGGGAAATGGGGAGGATACGACCAAGGTAGGATTAATATTTTATCGGACTATAATGATTTCATTCAATCGGTATCTCCGGGTGCTTATGTGATTTTAGAGCACTTTGCAGATAATTCGGAAGAGCAGGTTTTACAAGGAAAAGGAATGATGTTGTGGGGAAATGCCAATCATCAATCGGTGGAAGCCGCTATGGGCTACGTTACCAATTCTGATTTTGGTTGGGGTTTTGACAATACAAAACGAGGATGGAGTTACAGGCATTTAATAGGCTATGCATGCAGTCATGACGAGGAGCGATTGGGGTATAAGTGTAAAAACTTTGGTTTTTCGGCCAACGGGCAGCACAACGTAAAATCTCAAAAAATTTATAGTCAGCGTATAGGTGCCTTACAGTCGTTTTTATTTGCAATTCCGGGTCCAAAGATGTTGTGGCAATTTGACGAATTGACGTACGATTACAGTATCAATCATTGCACCAATGGATCGGTTGCGGATGCTTGCAGGTTAGATCCTAAGCCGGTTCGTTGGGATTATTGGACCAAGGACGGTTGGAGACAGCAAGCCTACTATCGGTTAGCCTCGGTTAATCAGTTGAAAGTAACAAGGGATGAAATTTCGTCACCGGCATCCTTTAATTTGGTTTCGGCAGGAAATGTAAAACGGTTGAATACGTATCACAATGATTTGAATATGGTGGCTTTGCATAATGTTGACATTGCAAATCAATCAATTGCTGGAAATTTTCCAAGAAATGGATGGTGGTATGATTATTTATCGGGCGACAGCATTCAGGTATCGGCTGCAAATCAGTCGGTTACGGTATTGGCAGGCGAAACGAAGTTGTATTTAGATAAAAAGGTAATTAATCCGTTGATGGAGCCGATGAATCGAGTGTTATCTGTAGAAGGGGAGATGAAAGGTGTAATTTCTGTTGGGATTTATCCCAACCCCAGCGCTACTGGATTTTATTTACGGAACGAAACGGGTTTGGCTATTACGGAATGCGTTGTTTTTGATTTACAGGGTAGGGAATTGAAGGGAATAGTAATGGACGAAATGACGGGTTTTGTTTCTACGGAGGAATTGGTGGATGGGACGTATTTTATGCGGATATTCATCGGCCAAGAATATCAAATATTACGGTTTGTAGTTGCTCGATAAGCCTCTTATATTTGCGGGCTTATGTTGTTTAACTCGGTTATTTATTGGCTGTTTTTGCCGGTTGTTTGGCTGAGTTATTTTTTACTCCCAGTAAGGATACGATGGGTTTGGTTGTTGTTGGCGAGTTATTTTTTTTATGGCTTTTGGAAGGTAGAGTTTGTAGGGTTAATGTTGTTTACGACTATCATTGATTGGTGGTCTGCTAATAAGATTGAGGACGGGGAGAAGTTAGGGATTAAGCGGTTCTGGTTATGGTTTAGCATTGGTACTAACGTGATTATGTTGTTCATGTTTAAGTACTTTGATTTTGCATTGGGTAATAGTCCATTAGCAAAATGGATGGGTGATCAATCGGCCACTGCTTGGATCATAGAGTTGGGGAAATATACCATTCCGGCAGGTATATCGTTCTACACATTTCAGAGCATTAGTTATGTGGTTGACGTGTATAAGGGCATGGAGAAGGCAGAGCGAAATTTGCCTCGATTCATGCTGTACGTGAGTTTCTTTCCGCAGTTGGTGGCGGGTCCTATTGAACGGTTTGGGAAGCTGCATTCACAATTGTTTACATCGTATTTGCCCAAATGGGAAGACATAAGCAACGGGCTACGCTTGCTGTTGTATGGGTTGTTTTTAAAAGTAGCTGTGGCCGATAATTTGGCAATGGTGGTGGATACGTTTTATTCGCATCATTTGAATTACCGTATGGTGGATGCCTGGTTGGCAACTTTCTTTTTTACCTTTCAGGTATATACGGATTTCTTCGGGTACTCTTTATTGGCTCAAGGAAGTGCTTTATTATTTGGTATTCATTTGATGGATAATTTCAACAAGCCATTTATTGCAAAGAGTATTCCTGAATTTTGGCAGCGTTGGCATATTTCATTGAGTACTTGGTTTAGGGATTATATTTTTATTCCTATTGGGGGGAATAAACGGGGGAATTTGGTTTTAGCATTGTCTGTTTTTTTGGTGTTTTTTACCAGTGGGTTGTGGCACGGAGCAAATACTACTATGATTGTTTTCGGTATTTCCCATGCGGTGTTGTATCTCTTTGATCGTTTTGTGTTTAAGCGATTGGAATTTATTGGTGGTCCGGTGATAGCAGGTGATGTTAGTATTCGCAGGAGGATGTGGGATGGATTTCGACAAGTGAAAACGGGATTTTTCTTTATGATGACGTTAGTTTACTTCCGAAGTGGCTCGGTTCAGCAGGCTTCGGAGGTTTTTGGAATGCTATGGAATCCTGGCTATATAAATTGCACTTTGTTCGGTGCCGGTGCAGAATTTTTGTTGGTTCCTAATCACATATGGTTGTTTCTTGTACTGTTTTTAATTTTGGATTTATGGATTGTTAAGGTCAGGGTTGATGTTTGGTTGGCGAAGTTTGGTTGGGCTTGGCGTTGGTTATTTTATGCTTTTGCATTGGTTTCTATTTGGGTTTTTGGTGGCGCTGTAAATCACCCCTTTGTATATTTTCAATTTTAGCAATCATGGAACAGCAATCGAACAAAAAAAATAGTTTACTACTTGTGTTTGTTGGTTTAGTAAAGCGTTTTGCTGTTTTTATTGTATTGTTTTTTTTGGCAAATTGGATATATGAGCAAACGTTGTATCCCAAAGAGAGGTATCAGTTTAGTAGGGTTGCGGGGAAGCTGGATTCAGCATTGAGGCAGAGCGATATTGTTTATTTGGGAGAGAGTTCAAACACGAGTTTTAATCCTTGGACGGATACTTTGGGCTATAGTGTTTCCCAGTGGTTGCAGTATTATTTTGATAGCAGTGTGCAGGTTACCGGGGTTTCGCACGATGGGTATCATGTTGGTATGTTTCAGAAGATGTTAGGGTTGTTGCCAGATCGAGGAAAAAATGGCAAGATGCCAACATTGGTTGTAACGGTGAATATGCGCAGTTTTGGGCCGGCCGCCACGTTCAATCCCAACGAGGCGAGTAATCAACAAGAAGCGGTATTTTATAGCCATCGATTACCATTATTGAACAGAGTTTATGTGAGTTTGCATCATTACGATAATCGGAATTCATTGGAAATGGAGCGTGAGAAATTTCGATGGTGGAGGACACATAGTTTGGGAATCGCTATCGATAAATTATCTAAGGAATCTGGTTTGCATCAATTTGAGAATTCGTACACAACCAGTAAGCAGTGGTTTGGGGCTTTGAGTATGCAGAACTATGAATTACCACAAGAGATAAGAAACATGGCGGATGCGTATGTGAAGGAGTTTGCTTGGGTAATGAACGATGATAATCCACGTTTACAGGATTTGAAATCTTTGGTGCAGCAATGCAGTGAGAAGAATGTAAATCTAGTTTTATTATTATTGATGCCCAATAGGGCGCATGCCGATTCATTGTTTGGGCAACAGTTAACCCAATATATTGATTACAATTTGGAGTTTTTACGGGATAGGATTGCTACATGGCAACGGGAAATTGAGAAAAAACGAGGGGATTGTGCCACGGGTTCTGGTGGATTGACGTTGGTGGATATTCCAACCTTGTACTTTAAGAACTATGGATATTTTCCATCCAGTGCGCATTACACCGATCAGTTTTTTCCTACGGAGCACGTAGACGCTCATGTGCGTGGATTTATTGCAGCTCAGGTGGCAAATGGGTTAGGGAATACCTATAAAAAAAGCACTTTTTCTCATGTAGATAGTAATGTTTCGGTGTTTTGGTCATTGCGCGAAATTCAGTGGAATGGATGTAAAATACCTTTTTATAAACCGGTAAAAAACAACTGGTTAAATCCGGAATTGACGATGCCCACATCCGATTCAATGATGGGTTTATGGCGAAAAAAGCCTTAATTTTTTGTATACTTGTGTAATTTAATTGTGCGCAAGTGAGAAATCGGAAATATACAATAGTATTAGTCTTTCTGTTTATTTTGATTAATACAACTCCTGTATTTAGTCAGTTTACCAATACGATCCATAGGGATCTAGGTACTCCTTCAATCTTGTTTTATAAAGACAAATTGACGCAGCCTACGGTTGAAAATTGGGAGTCGGTGGTTTCAAAATTAGGTTCATATACCAATCAATCTACTTGGAAAGTTTTCAATATTTTAGAGGATGAATTAGGTGAGAGGCATTATAGAGTTCGTCATTATTTCGGTGGGGTTCCGGTGAATTTATCGGTAGGGATAGTGCATGAGAAATCGGGGTTGATAAAAATGATTAACGGTGATTTTGTTCCTGAGTCTCGGCTGTTGGGAGTAGTTAAAATCGATAAAAATTCAGCTAGGGATATTGCATTAACGATGTTTCCAGCAAAGCGTTATTATTGGCAGGACGAGGGAAATAATGAACAGTTGAGATTGGTTACCGGTGTTAAAGACACTTCGTATTATCCTGTTGGAAGTTTAGAATATTGTCCTAAGAATCTTCAATTATCGTCTATTTTTAGGTTGTGTTATCGTTTTGATGTTTTTGCTTCGGATACATTATTTGGTAAATCCATTTATATTGATGCGGAATCGGGGGAACTGGTTGCTACTAATGAGTTAATTTGTCATATTGATGTTAAGGGGACTGCGGTTACTAAGTTTAGTGGTACTCATACCATCGATGTAGATAGTTTATCGCCCACTAGTTTTCGATTGCGCGAAGGGGTTAGGGGGAAAGGTATAGAAACATACAATATGAAAACCGGTACTGTCTATGGTAGTGCTGTTGATTTTACGGATAACGACAATTATTGGAATAATGTAAATGCCGCCAAAGATGAGGTTGCAACGGATGCTCATTGGGGGGCTGAGCGCACCTACGATTATTTTTTTAGTGAGCATTCAAGAAATAGTTTTGATAACAACGGGGCAAAGATTTACAGTTTTGTGCACTACGGCGTTAAATACGATAATGCTTTTTGGGACGGTAGTGTAATGACTTACGGGGATGGCAGTGGAGCTACATTTAAAGAACCTTTGGCGGCATTGGATGTTTGCGGCCATGAGATTGCCCATGCTGTAACGAGATACACGGCTAATTTGACCTATTCCTACGAAAGTGGGGCTTTAAACGAGGGTTTTAGTGATATTTTTGGTCAGAGTATTGAGGAATGGTCGAGACCTACCCAATTCAGTTGGAAAATAGGTGAAGATATTACCGCGGGTGCAGGTATTCGGGATATGTCTAATCCTAACGCATTCAATCACCCAAAGTATTACAAGGGTAATTTATGGTATTCGGGTCCATTAGATAATGGCGGGGTTCATTGGAATAGTGGGGTGTTAAATTATTGGTATTATATACTTAGTGTGGGTGGGGTTGGCACGAACGAGAAAGGGGATAATTATAATATTTCAGGCCAAGGTATAACGAATGCTGGAGCGATAGCATATCGCACTTTATCGGTGTATTTGACAGCAAGTTCTCAATTTGCGGATGCTAGAATTTTTTCGATTATCAGTGCGGCCGATTTATATGGTCAGTGCTCGGATGCAGTAATTGCTACTACCAATGCATGGTGGGTTTGTGGCGTTGGCGCCAAGTATGATAGTGGTTATGTGAAAGCGGCTTTTACCGGCGATACCCATGCGTGTAAAATTGGAATGAACTTGAATTTTATGAATTTAAGTGAAAATTTCAAAAGCAGTAAATGGTATTTTGGGGATGGGGGTACATCTACAAGTACGTTTCCTTCGTATGCATATTCCACTTACGGTAAGTTTACGGTTTCCTTGGTGGTTCAAAGTTGTTTTAAGAATAATAAGGATAGTTTAGCCAAGGTTCTATATGTAAAAATAGATAGCACATACGATATATGTAATGCTTTCTTGTTGCCTAAATCTTCGTTATTAGATAGTGCTATTGGTTGTAAGGGGTTTGTTTATGATGATGGTGGGGAGGGGAATTATGGGTTGAATTCAATTAGAGAATTTCAGTTAAAATTACCGGGGGCTGATACTATACGGTTTCGATTTAAAGTGCTTGATTATGAGCTTAATTACGATTCGTTGGTAATCTTCAAAAATTCGGTAAGTCAGGCAAATAAGATTGGTAAATTTACTGGTAATGTATTACCAAATTCTGGGAATTGGTATGCAATAAAATCAGACCGTTTGATTTTTAGGCAATATTCGGATCCATACGTAGATGGCAAAGGATTTAAGGTGGAATATAAAGGGGTGTTTAAGCCTTTGCAGGTGGCGTTAACCAACGATACAGTGCTGTGTTATGGTTATCCAATTACATTAAAAGCAACGGCAACGGGTGGTAGACAGGGTACATATAAGTATCGTTGGACGGGGAAAGGCGTTGTGGGTGATTCTACTACCCAACGATTATCATTGCCTGATAGCATCAGAAATTATTCGGTTTTTGTAGACGATGGCTGCAATGCAGTTTCTAATACGGATAATCAATTGGTAAGTATTAAACCTAAGCTAGTGGCTAAGATATTGCCGGCAGATACCCAGGTTTGTGTTGGACAGAAAGCGGTTTTGCGCATCAAATATTTGGGTGGAGAACCATTGGGATATAAGTTTTATTGGAACGGTATTTTGGGTGTAGATACCTTGTTGGTTGATTTCCCTAAAGCCGATACGTTGAACTATAAAATTCGGCTAGACGATGGTTGTAGTGCTATGGATGCAGAAGATAGTACGAGAATCATGACCTACGAAGCTATCGGCATAGAAAAATCAAACGATACTACCATATGTTATGGTACTTCGGTTTCGATAGTAGGTGATGTAGTAGGTGGGGATCGCGTTCATGGGGGTCCGGGTTTTTACACGCGTTGGAGTTCGGGTGAGTTTACCGCAGGAATTACTGTAAGTCCTACGAAAACCACAACCTATTATGTTTGGGGCGGTGAAGGTTGTTCGTTGGAGGGGGAAGATTCTATAAAGGTAACTGTATTGCCTAGATTGTATTTGAGTGCGGTGGCAGATAGCGTCTTGTGTTTTGGTCAAACGTATACCATACTTTTACGAGATACCGGTGGTGTGGACGCTTCACGAAAAGTTTATTGGTCGGATCCTACGATTTCTGGAACAAATGTAGTTTTGAACCCCGATACAGGCTCTACTAACTATAGAGTCTGGGTAGAAGATGGTTGCAGCATACCGAATGATACTACAGATTTTACTGTTTACCGATATCCTGCGTTAGCTGGGACGATGGTTTTGGATAGGGATACCTTGTGCCTTGGCGATTCGGCACAAATTTCTTTATTGGTTTCTGGGGGTAATATTAGCAGTAGAGTTTGGACAGTGAATGGAAGTACACCTCCAAGTTGGGTTTATAAAATTGCGCCATCTGTGGATACGGAACTGAAGTATGAAGTAAAGGATGGTTGTTCATCAGACGTGGTTGTTTTAGATACGGTTGTGGTTTCTGGGTTGCAAATAAATCATAAATTGGTGGCGTCAGATACGTTGTTATGTCGATATGAAAAGAACGGTTTTGTGCGTGTTCGTGTAAGCGGAGGAAGGAAGCCGTTAATGCATCGTTGGAACGATGGTTTGAATACATTGGATACAGCAATTAACAATCTAGATACCGGACAATATACATTAATTAGCACAGATGCCTTTGGTTGTAAGGATTCAATTCGAGTTTCGGTTAGGTATGAAGGCGAAGAATTAATGGCTCGGAGCGATACTATTATTTATCGAGGAGGCAAAGCTAAATTATGGATGAACAAAGGAATTCAATGGAAATGGATGCCTACTGTAGCCGCTGTGGATGTTGATACTAATCGTTTCTACTATGTACGTCCTGTGAAAACACAACAATATACAGTTACGGCACTGGATTCGGCCAGCTGTTTATGGCGTGATACTGTATTAGTTTCGGTTGTGGACCCACCATTGGTTAGAATTCCTAATCTAATAACACCTAATAATGATGGTGAGAATGATGTTTGGGATTTGATCGAAGTTCCAAATTTGGAGCAATTTGATATTGAAATTTACGATAGACCGGGCGCCTTGGTTTATAGAACATCCAATTATTTAAATGATTGGAAAGCGGAAGATGCAACTGGCAAAGAGTTATTACCCGGCGTTTATTTCTATTATTTGAAAAACCGTGTTACCGAATTGGAATACCGCGGCTTTATTCAAGTGATTCGCGACTAATCAAGTGCTTCTGGGATTTTTATAGGCCTCTGTTGTGGTGTATTTACGAGAATTATACGTACTATTATTTTCGTGATTCTCCAGGTGTAAAATTGCTTGTCAATGTGTGTTTCTTAGTACATTTTATACTGGAGGTTTAACAGCACATTTGCAGGTGCTTGGGGGAATACAAATACTTCTTGGATGATGTCTCTGCTGCCGTACAAATATCCGTAGGTGTAGGCGTTACTTGCGTAACGTTTATTGAAGATATTATTGAATTGAAGATTAATTTTTAATTCTGAGTACTTGTTAAATAATCCTTTTTTATTTTCGGTAGGGTTTTTCTCAAAAACAATGGTTTTGGATAGGGTTAATTCTGAAAAGGTATATGCTGGAAGACTTCTGTTTGTTGAGCCGGTATTGTCTAAGAATTGCTGAGAAACATATTTTGTACGCCAACTAATTGTAGTATTGTTGGAGGAAGAGATCCAGTTGAAACCAATGCTTGCTACAGTATTGGGTGAAAACGCGATTGGAGCGCCGCTAAGAACTGTATCCCAAGTAGTATAGGTGGCATAATCTAACCACGATACGGGTGCATTGATAATTGTGTTTCGGCTTAACGCGATATTTCCGAGCAATACAATACTCCCCAATGCGCTGTGTGATTTTTGATTAATGGCATATCGAGCATCTATTTCTATTCCCCGTCGGTAGCTGTTTTCTACATTTTTCCTAAGTGGTGTTCCTACATCGTTAACAGCACCTGTAAGCACTAGCTGGTTTTTATATTGCATATTGTAAGCAGTAATTTCCAATAGTAATTTTCCATTATGTCTGAATGTGATTTCCGTATTGTTTAGTTGTTCGGGTTTGGGTATATCTGCGTTGGGATGATCAGTAAAATCGGATCGAGAAGGTTCTTTATTGGTTCGCATCCAAGCCGCGGTTATACTGTTTTTTCTAAGGAAGCTATGTTCTAAGAAAATTTTAGGATTAAAAAAGAGGAAATCTCCAGTAAAATCGATGTTTCTTAGGTCATTATCTGTGCCTTTTCCCGTATGATTGACTTTTCTAACCTGGGCATCTAATGTTAAATTGGTGCGGTGGGTTAGTAGATAATTGAATTTTGAAAAGACATTGGCATCGAATTTCTTTCCTATGGAATTATAATACTCATGGGGATTTCTGAGGGTAGATTGGGATAATGCTAGGATTTGTGTAACTCTGCCGAAGTGGTCACCAATATATTGGTTGATGCCCGATCCAATTACATAAGAATAGTTTTGTTTTTTATGAATAAAATAGAGGTTTAATCCAACGAGGTTATTTCGCAACCAACGTTGACGTACTAAATCGGATTGAGTAATAAGTACGGTTACGTTGGTGTCTCCTGCAGTACGTATTGGAGAAATGTTGTATTTGGAAAAGGCATCGTTGTATCTAAATTGCTCGAAGTATCCTGTTCCGAAGGTGTGGTAGGCTGTGCCGGTTAATGAACTAGAATGATTGAATTTTCTGATGAAATTAAGGTGATGGTGCAATTGTCGATAATTGTCTATTTCATTGGGGTAAGTGTAATAATTGTAGGTAGAGGGGTTGCTTTGAAATAAGTTAAGTGAGTCTTGAGCGTTGCGATACGAAACACCTGCATTTCTGTTATAGTGGTCTACCAATAGTTGTGAATCTTGGTTAGTTGGATTAGATCCACCTAAGTTGAATTTCTCAATGGGTACCCCCCACCAAGCTTGGTAGGTTTTCTCCTGGCCTCCAAAAGCAATTAATTTGATTTCCCATTTGTTGTGGTTTTTAGGAATGATGGAAGTGGAAAAGAAATAACTTGATAAATCACTCGAAGCTCTGTCGATGAAGCCGTTTGATTGAATTAAACTGGAGCGAAGTTCAGATCGACCAACGATGTTTTTTCCTATATTATAATTACCAATACCCAGTTTAATGGAGTATCGGTAGGTGTTAAAACTACCTATTCCTGCATTTATTTGTAGGGTTGGAAGCAAGGATTCGTCTTGCGTTGTGAGCGCTAAAGTAGCGCCAAAGGCTCCGGCTCCATTGGTGGAACTACCAACACCTCGTGTTAATTGAGCGTTGCCGAGGGAGCTGGCTAAATCAGGCATGTTTACCCAAAAGGTACCATGACTTTCAGCATCGTTAATTGGAACACCGTTCACAGTGATATTTGTACGAGTAGCATCGGCCCCGCGCACTCGAATTCCTGTGTATCCTATTCCATTGCCTGCGTCAGAACTGCTCACAACTCCCGGTAATTCTTGAAGTAAAATGGGTATATCTCGTCCAGTATTAAGGTTTTTAAGATTAAATTTAGTATTTAACTGAGAGGGTGAAATAATTTGCTGTGTGGAAATGCCCGTTGGACTATTAATTGCATTAACAAGAATGGTTTGCATGGAAACTAAGTCAACTACTTGCAATGAAGTATCCGTAACTGAGTTAGTTTGTGCAGCAGTAAATGAAAAACTTAACGCACTTAATGATAGCGCTAAAATGTTCTTTGTTGTTTTTGATTTCATTTCCGAATGTATTTAGGTTTCATTCGGGTTGACCATATGTCTGTCAACGTTCATTTCCTTTCGCAGGCATTATCCTGATCAAGTTGCGGGTATAATCTCAGCGCTCTATGGAGGCACCCCGAATGATGGTGCAAAGATAATGATATATTTTACCTTTGTGCACTATGAAAATCAAACATACAGGGGTGGCACTGGGCTTATTGCTGTTGTTGGTTTTGGTTTATTGGCCAGGAATAGTAGGTGAATCTGCGATGAAATGGGATGCTACTGCTATTTATTTGCCTTGGAAATTATTTTTATGTAGAAGTGTTTTTTCGGGAAGTTTACCATTTTGGAATCCATTTGTTTCAGGTGGTTTCGCCCAATGTATTGACCCAGGGACTTGGTATCCAATCAGTTATTTGTTTGGTTGGGGTGGTGTCTATGATTTACAGAGTTTGCTATACGAATACTTGTTTCATGTATGGTTTGCGGCTTTAGGATTTTATTTTATCCTGGTACGGTTATCTATTGATTGGCGCTTGGCGGCCTCTGTTTCCGGTGTTTTTCTGTTTAATGGATTTTTTGTAGGAAATGCGCAGCATTTGGGTTGGATTGTAGCGTCTACCTGGTCTATTTGGTCTATTTATTTTTTCATTAGACTTATCAAGAGTGACTTTGGGTCTAGCAATTATATTCCTAGGTTACGATGTGGTTTGGGTCTTGGTTTTTCGATGGTTTTATTATTTACTGGCGGTTATCCGGGCATGTTTGTTAATCAAGTCTATGTGCTCTTAGTTTGGGGTATTTTGTATTGGATAAATCGGAAAATCCATGGTGATTTCTCTTGGTCTGCTCTGAAAATTTGGTTGAATTACGTGTTTTTTGCAGTTTTAGTATTTATAACTATTTCAATTCCAGTTTGGGTATCCTTGTTTAAATATTTACCGTATTTAACCAGAGGAAATGGATTAGCCGCGCAGGATTTGATGTTTGGATCATTTCCATTATCAAAAACCTTGGAGTGGCTATTACCGAAATCGTTGGTTCAATTATCAATTTCTGATGGCGAGCTGTGGGACTTATCTATGATTGACGGATACTGGAGCGTGCTGTTAGGTTGGTTTTTACTGTCCTTTTTGTTTTTTAGTAAGAAGAGGACAATTGTTCTGCCTTGGTTTGTTGCGGGTTTGTTATGTTGGTTGTTTTCAATGGGTGAGGATTTGCCCTTTAAATACGGTTTGAATATAATTCTTCCAGGGATGGATTATTTTCGGTTCCCAGCACAAATCCGTTTTTGGGGAATTTTGTTTTGGTTGATTGCGGCAGCTTCGGCGATGTTGATCATTCAGAAAAACACACCAAAAAGTTTGTTGATTATTGGTTGTTTAATAATCACAGGCGAATCTGTTTTGCAAGGATTCAATCAAAGGAATAGTACTGTTTTAGCTAGTGCCGGTGAGTATGTAGATGCTACTGAGATAAGAAAGATAAATGCTAAATTGATTCAGCCCAGTCGCGAATTTATTGGTCAAAAGCAGTTAGATTCCGTATGGGTTCGGCCATTGGATGGTCCGAATATTGAACCGTTTGGATTTTTGTGGTATAACAAGGGTATTTTGTTGAATCGATTTGCAAAGGATGGGTATAATCCTTATTCGTTTACTAAGTATGAGGTTGGCAGTAAATTGGTTGGAGGTCAGGATTTATTAAATTCTGTACGGGTGGATTCAATTGGGTATGATTCCTTAAATTCCGGTGGTTATAGTTCTGCCGATAAACAAAATACTGCTGATTTGAGGAAATTAGTAACTATGGTTGGCGGTAATTGGGCTTTAAACCGTTTTGATTTATTGAATAATAATACTTTTGAATGTGTTTTGAGTAAGGTTGGTGTTGGTGGAGTGAATGATGGTTATCTCGTTGTTAATCAAACTGGATTACCGGGTTGGCATGTGTATCGGGCAACCAGCGTAAAAGATGAATCGGATCGGTATATTGAATTGAATTATTTTGAGCAGTCTGAGTTTTTTGCTGATTCAATGGATTTTAGCGTGGATTTCACGGGTAAGAACAATGAATCTGTAACAAGAGTAAATGGGATAGAAAGTAAGAAGGTTCCTTCTGGGTTGGTAATTGCATTGGATGGCAATATTCCTACCGATCAATATCGATTGAGACTAGAATTTAACCCGGTAATGTCCGTTTTGGGTTTTACTGTAAATCTGTTGTTGTTGTGTTGGATTTCTGTTTTTTTTATTGTGTTTTGGTTGTGTATTGCCGTTTATTTGAATAGTAAGAATTTGTATGCGAGAGTTTAGTAAAAATAGTATGTTGAAAATTGTAATCGGACTGATTAGTCTAGTTTCTCAATTTTCCTTTGCGAATTCAAGATTAGTTACTGCTCCATCGCCAAGAATCCAGGATCATAGTTGGTCTAATCCGGGTGAACAGGTATTAACCGCCATGGATTTGGTTTTAACCATAGATATGGAGACTAAGAAACTTCACGGTTTGGTGTCCTATCAAATTAGTAAAGGCAAGAGAGAGCAGAAGAAATCAAAGTACGACTTATTGTATTTGGACGCGAAGAAAATCAACGTACTTGGTGTTTATACCCATTCAAATCGACAAAAGAAGTTGCCGTTTAATTCAGTTGCTAATTTTAGGAAATCTAGAAAGTTAGTTAGTGATAAGGGGGCTTCCCCAATGTGGATGTTTTCGGATGATATCAAACAAATTCAGCCAGTTACTAGTGGCGTACAAGAGGATAATTTGGATTTGTTTGGCGAAGGTTTAGTAATTCTAATTGGCAAGAATAGTCGAGTGGCTGTTGAATTTGAAGTGGGTCTTTCGGCCGATGCCTTGCAATGGTTAACGGCGGAACAAACACACGATAAGCAACGACCTTTTCTGTTTTCTCAGAGTCAAGCAATTTTAGCTAGGACTTGGATTCCTTGTCAAGATTTACCCAGTGTACGGTTTACGTATTCGGCTCGAGTGATTGTTAAATCGCCGTATAATGCTGTGATGAGTGCGGAAAAAGTGGGTGTGGAGTATGCGCGAGGTTTGTTGAGTGATGTGTTTGTTAATCCAAAGAAGTTAACATGGAAGAATGCGTATACAGATTTTAAACGAGCCACGAATGTGTTGGTGAGTAATTGGTTGGATTATCCATTTGACAATACAACAACTCCCGCAGATGTTAGTACTTCGGGTGATTTGTTGATTTGCTATCAATTTGCTCAAAATCGGCCCATACCGAGTTATTTATTAGCGATTTCTGTAGGTGATTTTCGATATTCATCGTACCGGGTTACGGATGATAAAAATACGAAAGAAACAGGGGTGTATGCCGAACGGGGTTATTTGGAAGAGTGCAGGCGTGAGTTTGTGCGTTTGCCGGAATTGGTGAAAGCTGCAGAGAGGCTATACGGTCAATATGTTTGGGGGTCTTATCGAGTATTGGTTTTGCCGCCGAGTTTCCCGTTTGGCGGAATGGAAAATCCGGTTGTGACCTTTGCAACCCCTACAATTGTGGCGGGTGATGGCAGTTTAGTAAGCTTATTGGCCCATGAGTTGGCCCATAGTTGGAGCGGAAATTTGGTAACGAATGCAACTTGGGAAGAGTTTTGGTTAAATGAAGGGTTTACGAACTACTTCGAATCCCGAATTATGGAATCGGTATTTGGGAAAGAGTATGCAGATTTATTGGTTAATCTTGCCTATGCGGATTTAGTTAAGACGGTGGAAGAGATGGAGCAGGATTCTCAAGGTAGATTGGATACCCGATTGGTTTTGGAATTAGATAATCGAGATCCCGACGAGGGTGTGACGGATATTGCTTACGAGAAGGGCAGGTTTTTGTTGGTGATGATTGAACGAAACATCGGACGGGATAATTGGGATTTATTTTTGCGATCTTATTTTTCGCGTCATTCCTTCGGTGTTGTAACAACGCAAGATTTTTTAACTGAATTGAAGCGGTTTTTGTTGAAGGGTGTGGCGTATTCGATTTTAAGTAATGGGTTTATTCCCAACGAAAATGAGCGAAATCCAGTTCCAAGCAGCGTTGATTCTATTCAATTATCGTTGCCATCCGTGGTTTTTCCTGCGGGTGAATTGAAAGACTATTGGAATTTGAAGGTTGGGTTTTGTACTGATTTTATATCGGCCATTGAAAAACTTTGGATTCACGGAATTGGTTTGCCCTTTGAGGGTATTGCTGCGTTTCCAGAAATTGAGAGTGCTGAATTATTGAGGGTGGATGGGATTGCAAGTAGGTATTGGTCTAGTGGGGTTGATAGATTGGATAGAAATAAAGTTGTAGAGCAAAGTGCTTCAGGAAAGAGTGTCATTGAGAAGGGTGTTGAACCAAGTAATAAATCTTCATCTGCCAAGGAGTCTAAGCAAGAAATTGATCTGCCGGAGGTAATGGCCTGTGAATTTCACCGAGGGGGTTCTACACGCAGGCGGGATGTATTGGAACTAGATACAACCAATTTTACGGCGCATCATTGGGTTCATTTATTGCGGAGATTGCGTTCTATGGGTCAATTGTCGGTAAATGATATGGAGGCGATCGATGAACGATTTCATTTATCGGAAAGAAAGAATGCGGAAGTTGCTTTTGAGTGGTATATGTTGGGGTTGAAATGTCATTATAAGGCAGTATTTCCTTACTTGGAGCAATTTTTATTTACGGTAGGACGACGGAAGTTTGTTTTGCCGTTATACGAACAGATTTTAAAGACGCAGGATAATGGTTTGGAAATGGTATCGTATATATTCTATGGAGCTTCGCCCGGTTATCATTCGGTAACACGCAAGTCGGTAACAGAGCTATTATTGCAACATGGTCAATAATTAATTGTATATTTTGTATGTTGGAGTATGGTGAAATGGATGTGTTTCCACCGTTGGAGACGTTAAAACTGCCGTCTGGGTTGGATGTTTTAATACAACGGGACGATTTAATTCACCCGTTGGTTTCCGGTAATAAGTGGAGAAAATTGAAAGGTTGGATTCGTGAGGCTGAAAATTCTGAAACAAAATTGGTAATAACCTTTGGAGGGGCATTTAGTAATCATATGATTGCTTCTGCGTCTAGTTGTAGGTTGGCAAATCTAAAATGCGTAGTAGCGGTTAGGGGAGAGGAAGCCATGGAGAATCATTATTTGGATGTTGCAAAAGAGGAAGGTGCGATTATTATTGGTGTTGAACGAAGTGTTTTTAAAGAGCGGGGTAGCGCGTTAGCGCGTGTTTTGGGGGTTTTATTGACAGAACAAAAGGCATGGGTTATTCGAGAACTGGGTTTGGATTTGTATTTTTCCTTGCAGCGTTTTTTCGAGGGTGAGGGTTGGAGGGGTATCGATTGGGATTTGGGTTTAAAAGGTGATGGGTTTTTAGTGATTCCCGAAGGTGGGAAAGGCGAGAGAGCTTTCTTGGGTTTTGAAGAGTTGGTTGATTGGTGGAAAGGTTTGGGTTTAAAGCCTTGGGTTTTTCATGCATCGGCCACTGGTACAACTGCGGTAGGTTTGGTTCGAGCCTTTGAAAAATTGGGTATTGAATACCAATTAAGTTCTGTTTTGGTGTTGAAGAATATCGAAGAACAGCAATTGTATTTTGATCGGTTTGTTGCCATGGAATTAAAGTATGGGTTCCACGAGTTTTTGGTTGATAGTGTTTTTGGAGGTTACGCCAAGACGACCGATGAATTATTTGGTTTTATTCAGCAGGTTACGGATGACAATCCTAATCAGATGTTTGATCCTATCTATACAGCAAAGGCTTTGTTTGCAATGAATCAGCGTTTGGTAATGGATTCGAGTTGTTTGCAAGAGGGCTATGTGCCAATCTTTCTCCACACGGGTGGTCAGTTAGGTGGATTTTCCGAAAAATTTGCTTCTAAGGGGTTTTAAAATCCTTTGGAAGCTACTTATCGTTTGTTGGAAACCCAGCGAATATGTTTAGGCTTGTAAATTTGAGGTGGCTGCCCTTGTTTATAAACAGGGCGGATTATTGTTAAATTTCCCATTATAACCAGGTGAATTACATTGTCATCCGGTGTGTCTAAATAGGCTCTTTTTATGAAAGGACCCGGTGGAATATTTTGGGTATTTAGGACAACTGTGATTGAATCTGTTTTTAATCTATTTATTTTTTCTGGAAACATCGCAGTGATGCAATGGCAGTCTGTCTGAACTTGAGCGATAAAGTGGTCGTCTAGCCAGTTGTTTTCCACCATAAATACCGCTTCAATTTGATCGCCGATATTGGCATTGATTAACAATGTGTCTTTCCCAATTATGGTTAATGATTTCTCTTTTGAACCTTTTATATCAGATTTTATAATTTGACATTCAGCGGAGAAAGCAAATAGATTAACTAAGAAGAAAATCAATGAATGTTTGAAAAGTGTTTTCATGGCTGCTAATAAATAGACACGATAGTTAAGGATTTTGTTTTCTGATTTAGGTGAATTGTTGAGTATATTTATTGTGGTAGTTGTAAGGCTAGAAGCTCCACTGTTTGTTTGGAATTCAGTCTTTGTAATATTCTATAATTACACAACAAGGTATGACTAGGCTATTTTTTTTGCGCGTTTAGTTATTGGGAATAAAAAAGGCTGCTAGAATATAGCAGCCTCTTGATTATCGATAAATGATAATGGGTGACTTTGGTTTTTCAGGTTCTTTTACCACATTGCCTGAAATAGTAAGGGTAACTTCACCTCCATTGCTTTTAACGAAAATATTCTTAGTGAAAGTTCCGGGTCTACCTTGAGAATTATACTCAGCAATAATAACGGAAGACTGCCCAGGAGCAATAGATTCTCTTGGCCATTTAGGGGTAGTGCAACCACAAGAAGCAGAAACGTTATCAAGCATTAATGGCTCAGTCCCCTCATTGGTGAATTTGAATTCGTGACGAGCTATTTGACCTTCAATAATATTCCCAAAGCTGTGGGAGGTATTATTGAATTTAATGCTAGCATTGCTAGATTTCTGTGATGACTGACCATTACCTGTTATTACTTGGGCATTGGTTAGGGAAATCAGAGAAATAATAGCAACGAATAATAACGTAATTTTTTTCATGGTAGCCTATTCCTCTTTTATTTCAAAGTGCTTCCACCGGTGGGTGATACTTCTGCTGAAACAGTTCCGCTAATAATTAGGTCGGTGCTACTGCCATTATCAAAGGTAACGTGCACAGATTTTTGGAAGAAACCTGGGCGACCATCAGTTCCATAGCTTGCGGTTACTTTTCCGTTTTGTCCGGGCATGATAGGTGTTTTAGTATAATCACCCACAGTACAAGAGCAAGAAGGCTGAGCTGCAGTAATTACGATTGGCCCATTTGTTTTATTGGTGAATTCAAAAGTAACTTCGGCTTTTGGACCCATTTTTACAGTTCCAAAATCGTGTGATTTTTTGGTCCAAACAAGACCTTCTGTTTGAGCTGGAGTTTGAGCGAATGACGCAGCAACAAATGCAAATGCAGCTGCAAGGATTGATAATGTCTTTTTCATAATGATTGAATCTTGTTTTACAGATTTACAAAGTTTATACCAAAGTTAATTTTTTTGATTGAGGATTGAAAAAATTAACTCAATTATTCTACAATAAAATCCGATTATCGATTAAAGTTTACGTTTTACTTCTTCCTCTTTAAATACTTCAAGATAATCGCCAACTTCTATATCGTTAAATCGTTCAATTTGAAGACCACATTCGTACCCTTTTTGAACATCCTTAACGTCGTCTTTAAAGCGTTTTAACGAAGCCAATTCGCCAGAATGTATCACTACACCATCGCGAATAACTCTAATTTTTGCTTTGCGTTCGATAGTTCCTGAAGTTACATAACACCCGGCTACGCTACCCACTTTGGAGATTTTAAACACGTCACGTACTTCCACGTTCCCGATAATTTTCTCAACTACTTCAGGCGACAACATGCCTTCCATTGCGGATTTAATTTCCTCGATGGCTTGGTAGATGATGGAGTATGTTCTGATATCAATTTCTTCGTTTTCAGCAATTTGTCTTGCTTTAGCTGAAGGTCTAACTTGGAAGCCAACGATAATTGCATCGGATGCGGAGGCAAGCAATACGTCACTTTCCGTTATTTGACCTACGCCGGAGTGAATTACATTAACGGCAATTTCTTCGGTAGAAAGTTTCAATAGAGAATCGGACAGAGCTTCTACAGAGCCATCCACATCACCTTTAACAATTAATTTCAACTCTTTGAAGTTTCCGATTGCAAGACGTCTACCGATTTCGTCCAACGTGATATGTCGTTTTGTACGAATACCCTGTTCACGAATAAGTTGTAGTCTTTTATTGGCTAATTGTTTAGCTTCGCTTTCCTCTTCGAACACAACGAAAATATCGCCGGCGGTTGGAGCTTCAGAGAAACCTAATATTCTAACTGGAGCACTTGGGGGTGCTTCGTCTATTTTTCCTCCACGTTCATTGAACATGGCTCGGACTTTAGTGTAATAAGGACCGGCAACAATATGGTCTCCAACTTTCAAGGTTCCATTTTGAACCAATAGGTTACATACGATACCTCTACCTTTTTCTTGCGTTGCTTCAATAACGGTACCCTTTGCATTACGATTTGGGTTGGCTTTTAATTCCATCATTTCCGCCTCTAGGAGAACTTTTTCTAGAAGTTTGTCGATGTTCATACCTTTTTTAGCCGAAATCTCTTGGCACTGGAATTTACCGCCCCAATCTTCCACCAAAATATTCATGGCGGCTAATTGTTCGCGAATTCTATCGGAGTTTGCACCGTCTTTATCTACCTTGTTTAAGGCGAAAATCATCGGAACACCGGCTGCTTGGGAGTGAGCGATTGCTTCTCTGGTTTGTGGCATCACTGCGTCGTCTGCAGCGATTACAATGATAGCAATATCGGTAACCTTGGCACCACGGGCACGCATCGCGGTGAACGCTTCGTGACCTGGGGTATCAAGGAAGGTGATTTTCTTGCCATTTTCCATGGTTACTTCGTAAGAACCGATGTGTTGGGTGATACCACCTGCTTCGCCGGCAATTACGTTGGACTTACGGATGTTATCTAGTAACGATGTTTTACCGTGGTCTACGTGACCCATTACGGTTACAATTGGAGCACGAGGTTTAAGATCTTCTTCGCGATCCACTTCGTTGTCCATGGCTTCAATTGTAGATTCTGCATCTACGAATTCTACTTCATAACCAAAATTATCGGCAACCAATTGAATTGTTTCAGCATCCAATCGTTGGTTGATAGAAACCATCATACCTAATTGGAAACAGGATGAAATTACCTGCGTAACAGCCATATTCATCATACTTGCCAATTCATTGGCCGTTAAGAATTCTGTTACCTTTAGGATTTTGCTTGCTTGTTCGCGCAATCGTTCATTACGCGCCATTTCCTGGGCTCGAGATTCTTTATTCTGTTGCTTGATTTTTTGTTTTAAACCACGAGTTTTGCCGGCGTTGCCAATTTTCCCCATGGTGTTCTTGATTTTGCTTTGAACATCTTTTTGGGAGATTTCGGTTTTTACTTCTGGCTTTTTCGGGCCAGTATTAAACGTCTGTTTCTCGTCTTGTTTTATTTTTTCTTGGACGGCAACTTTTTCTGTTCCAGCTTGCTTACGTTTACGTTTCCGTTTTTCGCGCAAATCTTCACGGGCATCACCGGCTAAAGCTTTTACTCCGGATGGAGCAGCAGGCAGGTTGATTTTTCCTAGAACTTTGGGTCCAGAAAGCTTTTCAAATTTCGTCTCAATTTTCTCTACATCTTCTTCCTCTTCACCAGTAGTTTCGCTGATTGTATCCGTGTTTTCAATGGATTCAGTTGGCGGTTCAACTGGGGCTTCAACGGGTATTTGGATTTCTTCAACCTCAGCTTTTTCTTCTTTTACTATTTCTTCTTTGATGGCTACAGGCGGTTCCACTATTGTTTCTACCACCTTCTCCACCTCTTTAGGGGCAGATTTTTTTGGATTTAAATCAATTTTTCCAAGAATTTTAGGGCCTACCAATTCTTCTTTTCTAACTTCGGTTTTTTCCGGAGTTTCAACAATAATTGGTTCTTCTATTACCGGATCAGGTGTGAGTTCCGGTTCTACTTTTACCGGCGCAGGTCTTTCTTCTACCTTGGGGGCAGTGGGTTTTGCCACGGTTGAAGGAGGGATTGCAGTTCCTTGTCTAATATCGCGTTGGGTTTTCAGCAATTTGGCCTCGTCCTTTGCGGCTTTGTCTTTAGAAAATTCCTGAAGAAGTACATCGTACATTTCTTCGGTGATTTTCGTTGTTGGCTTTGGGGCAACATCAAAGCCTTTTCCATTAAGGAATTCGGCTAGGGCCTGAGCACTTCTGTTGAGTTCGCTGGCTACTTTCGCTAAACGGTATTCCGCCATATTCGCTTCAAAATTAGGTTATTCGTGATACAATTCCCAAGATTGGCTTAATTCCGTTGGAGAAAAAGCCTATTTTGGTAGGGGTTTGCCGATGGGAAAACCGGGAATATTTATCGGCGTGATATTCCCGGTTTTAGTTTAGAGTATTAATCTTCAAATTCTGAGCGCAAAATCTTTTGCACTTCAAGAATAGTTTCTTCTTCTAATTCTGTACGACGCATCAAATCTTCCCAAGGAGTATTGATAACGGCTTTTGCCGAATCTAAACCAATCTTGCGGAATTCTTCGATGATCCATTCGTCTATCTCGTCCAAGAATTCTTCCAAATCCACATCGTCTTCGTCGTTCAAATTTTGATTAGCTAATCGGTAAACTTCAATTTGATATCCGGTTAATTTTCCGGCCAATTTGATGTTTTGTCCGCCTCTTCCAATGGCTAAAGAAACTTGGTCGCTGTCTAAATAAACATCGGCCGTTCCTTTAGTTTCGTTTAATTCGATTCGAGAAATAACAGCGGGTTGCAACGCTCGTTGAATATAGAGATTGGTGTTGGTGGTGTAGTTGATTACGTCAATATTTTCGTTTCTCAACTCTCTAACAATACCGTGTATTCTAGCTCCTTTTACGCCTACGCATGCCCCAACTGGATCAATTCTATCATCATAGCTTTCAACCGCAACCTTCGCTCTTTCTCCCGGTTCGCGTACGATTTTCTTAATGGTAATTAAACCGTCTAAGATTTCTGGCACTTCCAATTCAAACAAACGTTCTAAAAACTCTGGAGAAGTTCTGGATAGAATGATTTTTGGACTGCCTTTGTCCATGTTAACATCGTGAATAACGGCACGAATTGCGTCGCCTTTTTTGTAGATGTCGCGGGGGATCAAATGTTCTTTGGGTAGGCTTAATTCATTGCCTTCATCGTCCAAGACCATGATTTCTCGCTTCCATACATTGTACACTTCTGCGGAGATAATTTCGCCTCGTTTGTCTTTGTATTTTTTGAACAATTCATCCTTTTCTAATTCGATAATTCTACTCATTAATGCTTGGCGCGCATTAAGGATTGATCGTCTACCGAAATCATCAAGGAACACTTGTTGGATGCAATCTTCACCCACAGAATAGTCTGGTTCCAATGTTAATGCTTCGCTGATAGCGATTTGCAAGTTTGGATCTTCTACTTCGCCTTCTTCTACAATAAGGCGTAAATGATACATTTCGATATCACCCGTTTCCGTGTTGATGATAATGTCGAAATTCGCATCGTTTCCGTACTTTTTCTTAAGGATGTTTCTGAAAACATCTTCTAGCACACGCATCATGGTTGCGCGGTCTATGTTTTTAAATTCCTTAAATTCCGAGAAACTTTCTACGAGGTTGATTCCCAAGTCTTTGGCTTTGGCTTTCATGGTTATTTGAAACTTAAAATTATTGTTGCGTTTTTGATAGAAATAAAATCTACGGCAATGATTTCACTTCTTGTTTTTTTGCCTTTTTCAGGGATGAATTTTTCCATTATTAAGGTTGGAAATTGGCATGCAGGCAACGGTGGAACCTCTGTTATCATTGAGGATACTACCGCTAATGGTATAGCCGTGGGAGTTTGATTTGATTGTATTTCTTCCGGTTCTTCGTCAAATCGGCGATGAACTTTCTTTTTAGGTTCTTTTTTGATTTTTGGTGGTTTTTGGAGAGACAGCCAAATTTGCCACGATTCCATCCAGTGTTCCTCCAATGTGTCTATCGAATTTGCTACCCCAATTAATTGTGCTTCAAAGGAGTTGCCATCCAGTATTGTAATTGCAAATCTTCTTCCACAATGTTTATTGAATTGTTTTGGATTGGTAAGCGGTCTGTCAGCGCCGGGTGACGAAATCTCAAATGTGAAAGGGGTTTCATCAAAATCACCTTCATCAATTAATGTGGAAATATGCCGAGTGAAATCGGTTAATATCTTCATGTTCAGCGGGGTTTCGCTATCCATAAAGAAAATGAAATTGGTTTGTCCACTGCGTTCTCTTCCGGTAAGAAATAGTTCAAAAGCCGAAGCTTCGGTTTCTACCATAGTTGAGATTTTATCGAACAATTCTTTCATGACGTAACAAATTTAAAATTTTGGTCAACAAAAAAGGGGACTGCTTTTGGCGATCCCCTTCAAGGTTTTCCAAGAAAGTTTTGCAAATATACGAAAAAAATTAAATTATTTTATCATGCAAGTGTTGATGATTTTTAATCAACGTGCAGAAAAAAAGGACGGTATTTAGCTGTGTTTATGGATTTTTAATCACTGTTGCAGCAATGATTTTAATATCTCTTTCGGGCCTATCATTGCGATCTGTTACGGTGCTCTCAATAAATTCTAATACGTTATAGCCGGATATAAGTTTCCCGAAAACTGTATATTGATTATCTAAATGAGGTGTTCCACCCCAATTTATGTAACGTTTTTTAACACTTTCAGGGATGCTGCTAAACAATGCGTCCAGTTTAGGCTTGCATAGGGCTTGTACCTCTTGTTGCAATTGGTCTAATGCTTCTTGATTGCCTGTTTGAGAATAGTATTCTCCGCGTTTATTGTACTCTCTATTGGCAGGATTGGCGATGAAATCTTGGAAAACTGAATTTCCCAAGGCAAGTCGCAGTTCGCTTTCTGAGTATTTAGTGCCTGAGACAATGAAAAATTGCGAACCACTGCTGCGTTTCATAGGATTAACTTGGTCGGGTTGTCTTGCCGCAGATAATGCACCTCTAAAGTGATGCAGGGTGTCTTTTATTTCTGATGGCAATGTATACCCGGGATCGCCATCGCCTAACATGGCACCGGCGCTAGCTAATTTGGATTTAGGGTCACCGGTTTGGATCATGAAGCTTTTAATCACTCGATGAAATAACACCCCTTCGTAAAATTTGGAATTTACTAATTTGATAAAATTATCGTGATGTTCTTTTTGTGAAGGATTCAAAGCAACTACCATTGTTCCTACCGAAGTTTTAATTTCTACCCTTGTCCAATTGGAGGGTGCTGTGGAGTCGCTGTAGTCTACAGCCTCTGCATTTGGTGCTTGCGCTGCACTAGAATCGCCGGCGAAGCTGTCCATTAAGTTTACTGAATTTTTATTGCCGCAACCTAAATTTAATGTAGCCGCTGTTGTTAAAACGATGGCGATGATTATGGTTTCTTTTAGTTTCATGACGATTTATTGGTTTCGAAAATACAATTAAAAGGTAAGTATTTCTTCCGCTTCAAAATATTCTATAATATGCTGTCTGAGTAGATTTTCCTGTTCCAGGTAAGCGAGATTTGGCAGCGCTTTGGTGTTTTCCCAGACGGGCCAGCCTTTTTGGTTGAACCCCAACTGTTTGTAATATCCGGAATAGCTAAGTACTTTGCAGTTAGCTATATGCATTAGATGTACTTTTTCTTCTTTGGTAAAATTTTTATCGGGTAACACTCCCAATTCTCGGATTCCTATTAGAAAAAGGATGGCGTTTAAATCGGGTTTTTTTTGAAAATTTTCTTCTACAAAAGTTAATATTTTCAACCATTTTTCTTTAATCTCTTGTTGTAAACTGGGTGGGATTTTATCTTCAAAAATACTGGACATGCTTTGGGTTTATTATAGTTTTGGAGTAAGTTGCAACGGTTTAATGATTGCTTGGGGTTGCGAAGTTCGTTAAAACCCAGCAATTCTATCGTTAATTTTGTACATATGTCTGCGGGCAGAAATTTTATAAATCAGTTATTTGATCGGGCAAAAAACGTTTCGGATGTTTTCACAGTTAAACATACTCGAGCGGTTAAATGGCAAGAGAGAACATTGCGAAAAATGTTGTTTAAAGCTCGAAATACAGCTTTTGGTAGGGAATTTGGGTTTGAAGATTTATTGTTAGAATCAAATCCTACCTTGTCTTTTCGGTCTAAGGTACCCATTGTTACTTACGAAGGTATGCGACCCTGGTGGCAGCGTCAGTATCAAGGTGAGTCGGATATTACTTGGCCAGGAAGTCCAAAATATTTCGCATTAAGCAGCGGTACAACGGCCGGAAGTAGCAAATATATCCCCGTTGGCGATGATCAACTGAAAGCCATCAAAAGGGCAGGGTTACGACAACTCTTTGGTATTGCGAAAACGGATATACCCAAAGACTTTTTCACCAAGCATTACCTGATGATTGGGGGAAGTACTGATTTGCAATATAATGGTTTCAATTACAGTGGAGATTTGAGCGGTATAACCATGGATAATGTTCCATTTTGGATGGATCGATTTACAAAGCCTACCGATGAAATCAAACGAGAGAAGGATTGGCATAGTAAAATAGATATCATGGTTAAAGAAGCCCCGAATTGGGATGTATCCATGATTGCTGGTGGACCTGCATGGGTTAAAATGTTACTCGAAAAGGTAATTGCCCACTATGGGTTGAATAACATTCATGAAATATGGCCACACTTTAGTGTTTATTCGTGGGGTGCGGTTTCGTTATCACCCTATAAAGATCAAATCGATTCAATGTTGGGTAGGCCTATTATGTATTTCGAAACCTATTTGGCCAGTGAGGGATTTATTGCCTATCAAAATCGATTAAATGCCGATGGTATGACCTTGGCATTGCGAAATATGATGTTTTTTGAGTTCATTCCTTTTGATGAGCATCATTTTTCGGATACTGGGGAGCCGTTGGATCCTTTTTTTGCCTTGGGTATCGGTGATGTAGAAGAAGGTAAAGACTATGCAATTGTAATTACTACTTGCGGGGGTGCTTGGCGTTATTTAATCGGTGATACGGTTCGTTTTGTGAATTTGGATGCTTGTGAAATTAAAATTACAGGAAGAACCAAACAGTTCTTAAGTATATGCGGCGAACATTTAAGTGTAGATAATATGAATGACGGGGTTTTGACAACCGCTCATCATTTCGGGTTCCACTGCCCTGAATTTACCGTGAAAGGATATAAAAATTCTAAAGGGGTGATGAGTCATCGTTGGTTTTTAAGTTGTGATAATACTGAAGTGTTGAATAATAGTGCAGCTGTAGCGTCTGCTTTGGATGCAACATTGGCTGAATTGAATGACGATTATGCCACCGAGCGTAAGCATGTTTTAACCAACATGAAGTTGCATTTGTTCCCTGAATCGGTTTTTTATGAATTTATGGATCGCAGAGGTAAATTAGGTGGTCAGGCAAAATTCCCTAGGGTTATGCCGGATGCTATGTTTTCGGAGTGGATTCATTTTTTGGACGAATCCCAACCGGATTGGGGCGGATTAGATTGATAAAAAATGAATTTTAATGATTTAAATCGGGAGACGGAAGCATCATCGAATCATCAAGCGTTAGAAAACCTAACCTTCATTGATTTAGTTGCAGGGATAAATCAAGAGGATGCGGTGTTGCACCAACGTGTAGGGGCGGAGATAGCGGTGATTGCCAACTTGTGCGATGCCGTTCATGCTAGAATGCAACATGGGGGTAGATTGTTCTACTTAGGCGCTGGTACTAGCGGTAGATTGGGGATTGTGGATGCTAGTGAATGTCCGCCCACCTATGGTGTAGATTTTGATCGGGTAATTGGAATTATAGCTGGAGGCGATGGAGCTATCCGCAAGGCTGTTGAGTTTGCCGAAGACGACTGGGATCAGGGATGGCGTGATTTAGACTTCTATGGCTGTTGTGATAAAGACGTGGTGGTTGGCATTACGGCCAGCGGCAGAACTCCCTATGTGTTGGGTGCACTACAGCAATGCAAACAACGAGGAATTTTTACTGGCGGTATTGCCTGTAATAAGGGCTCGGAGATGGGTAAATTGGCCGATATCTGTGTAGAGGTAGCTACAGGTCCAGAATTTGTTACAGGAAGTACGCGCATGAAGGCAGGTACTGCTACTAAAATGGTGCTTAATATGATAACAACATCGGTGATGATTAAGTTGGGCCATGTAAAAGGCAACAAGATGGTGGATATGCAATTGACCAATCTGAAGTTAATTGAACGAGGCGTGCGAATGGTTATGGAACAAACCGGATTGGATTACCTATTAGCGAAGGATTTATTATTACAACAAGGTTCTGTTCGCAAAGCGGTAGACGTTCATCAGCAAACGTAGCGAGGACACTGTATTTAGTTTCAAATTTCATGTTTTTAGGGTTTGTCCCTTCGGGTTAGACAACAACGTTGATAATACTGAGGGAAATAGGGGGTATGCCGGTACCTAAGCCGCAATCTTATAGTTAATTGGGTTGCTAATAAGCAAAATCTGGTTGTGCTATTGAAGAATAGTAAGGATTCCAGGAAGAACGTACAAGTGCTGTAGGGAATTGCTTATGGATGAGTTTCATGCAGAAAGAGCATGGATAGCATCAGGCTAAAATTTCCCAGGTTTTATCGGCTAATAACCGCACTGTATGCAGCCAAGATTGGTAAGGAATTTTATTGCCCCATTCGTGGGGCCCCACCATGGATAACACTTGAGTGCCATCTTCTTTTTGATATAAATGGTAAATTCCGTTGATTACAGGTTCAAAATTTAAATCTGCTTTGTAAATATTGTGTGAAACTTCTAGCCTGTCTTCAATCGCTTTTGCTTGTTTGATTAACAATTCTGCTTGCTTTCTTAACATTGAAATTTGCTGTTCGGCTTGATGCTGCATGGATTCATGTGCATTGGCTTTCAGCAATCGCTTATCTACAGGTTCTATTTTTGGAGAGGTAACAGTGAGTGCGTAGGGAGCAGCATGCAACTCGCCTTGATAAATGGCTTCACGCAAATACCTTGGACGGGTATCCAGAGCTACGTTTTCTTGATTTTCGTTAGCATTATCAGGCGTATCAACCTTAGGATATTGTGGATTTTCCTCGGGTTTCTTTGGGGTATTGCTTACGTTATCTGACTGCATTTGTTATTATTAACAATGCATCTTTGATTTCGTTTATCTAACCCATTGATATTTTACCAGTAATTCGGCAATTTGAATGGCATTGGTGGCGGCACCTTTACGTAAATTATCGGACACAACCCACATATTTAGTGTGTTGGGCATGGAATCGTCTTTTCGCAATCGACCTACAAAAACATCGTCTTTATCATGGGCCGTTAAAGGCATGGGATATAGGTTGTTTATTGGCGAATCTTGAAGAGTAACACCCGGGGCAATTTTCAATAATTCCATAATTTCAGGAATGGTAAAATCGCTTTTAAAGGTGGCATTAATGCTTTCAGAATGACCGCCAATGGTAGGTATTCGAACCGTTGTAGCCGTTATTCCGGTATCGGTGAGGTCCATGATTTTTTTGGTCTCCAGCATCATTTTCATTTCTTCTTTGGTGTAGCCATTTTCTAGGAATACATCAATATGGGGAAGGACGTTTAGGTCGATGGGATGCGGATAAACTTTGGGTCCGTCAATACCTTTTCGCTCATTGAATAATTGTGTTACGGCTTTTTGTCCAGTTCCGGTTACACTTTGGTAAGTGCTAACAACGATTCGTTTTAGTTCTAATTTATCATGCAGGGGTTTTAATGCTACCACCATCTGAATAGTGGAACAATTAGGGTTGGCAATTATGAACTTGTCCTGTTGGAGATGATGAGGATTTACTTCGGGAACTACCAATGGTACACCGGGTTCCATTCTCCAAGCCGATGAATTGTCGATTACATAAGTGCCAATTTCTGCAAACTTCTGTGCCCATTCTTTGCTAACGTTTCCGCCGGCAGAAAAAATAGCGATGGCAGGTTTATTTTTAACTGCTTCGGCCAAAGATATAACGGGAACGGGTTTATTTTTAAACAGTATGGTTTTGCCCACACTGGATTCGGAAGCAACGGGTAATAGTTCTGTTACCGGGAACTGTCTTTCTTCCAGTAATTGTAGCATTTTGGTGCCCACTAATCCGGTAGCGCCAACAACGGCAACTTTCATGTAGATTTATTTTTGGCTAGAATCTTTACTAAGGGAATCCTGTTGCATTAATGCTTCAAAATCCGAAACTTGTGCTGTGCTGTCTGTTGAGTCTTGCATGCCTTTTTCTTCTTCGGTGAATGCACCTTCGGGTTTTGAGGAGCATGATTGTTGTGCAATGCTTAAGGCAATAATCGCAGCGATGGTGAACAGGGTAATGGAGATTTTTTTCATGTTCAAAAAATATCTAAAATTTCAAATAATTCGGTGGTGTTCTCAAAGTTTTTTTCGCCCAAGGTGGTTTCGGGTAGACAATCTATACTAATTGCTTGCAGCGATAGGTTTGCAATCGCCGCTGGGTTTGATTGAAATTTACTTATATTCACAATTAGGTTTGGGAAGAGCGATTGTTCTTTACATTCTTCGGTGATTTGATTGAGTGAGTCAGGAAGGTAATGATAGCAAGCAGATGGGTGGTTTTGGGATTCTAATGATCGTAAATCTGTAAGGTTTTTGCTGGCTATAATCCATTCGTATTGATTAGCATTGGGAATTTTTTGTTGCCAAAAATCAAACGAATCGGCAGTGCATTCTAATGTATTAACGGGTAGAATAGTGCACCAACTTATAGCAGTTTCTAGCATGGGTTCTTCGGTGAGTTCTAAGGCTAATTTCGGGCCTGCACACCAACCAATTATTTCTTGCACTTTGCTAAGCGGGAGTTCATTTAAGGAGAATCCCACCCATTCAGACAATGCGGATGAGGCATAACGCGCATCGTTTAGGTCTTTTATGTGATTAAATTTGATTTTCATGGATCAAAAAAAAGGGCTGCGGTGGCAGCCCTTTCGTTGTTATACTAACAATTTTACGGGCTCTTCGAGATAATCTTTTAATGTTTTTAAGAATTGGGCACCCGAAGCGCCGTCTACCACTCTGTGGTCACAGCTTAGGGTTACTTTCATTACTTTAACGGGCTTAATTTCTCCATTAACTACACCTACGGTATCTTTTACACCGCCCACAGCTAGAATGCAAGCATCGGGAGGGTTGATAATGGCTGTGAATTCTTCAATGCCAAACATTCCTAAGTTGCTAATTGTGAAAGTATTGCCTGACCAATCTTGGGGTTGTAGTTTCTTTTCTTTCGCTTTTTTTCCGTATTCTTTTACTTCAGATGATAGCTGCGATAAAGATTTTTGATCGGCAAAACGCACTACGGGAACCAACAATCCATCTTCAACGGCCATAGCTACACCAATATGGATGTGATGGTTGTATCTGATTTTAGACCCTAACCAACTTGAATTAATGGTAGGATTTTTACGTAAAGAAGCGGCGGTTGCTTTTACTACCAAATCATTCATGGAAATTTTCACGGCTGAGATAGCGTTCATTTGCTCTCTTGCAGCGGCTGCTTTGTCCATGTTTATTTCAATGGTGAGGTAGAAGTGAGGTGCAGTAAACTTAGATTCCGCCAAGCGTGAAGCGATTGTTTTTCTCATTTGAGAAACATTCACTTCGTGGAAACTTTCAACTCCGGAAATTGGGGCAGAAACTACCGTATTGTTTGAAGCTGACGGGGTATGATTTTCTATATCCTTTTTAACGATTCGGCCGTTTTCTCCAGAACCGGCAATATCCTGAATGTTAATTCCCTTTTCCTCGGCTATTTTTTTAGCTAATGGGGAGGCTTTAAGTCGGTCTGTATTGGAATTATTGTTGTTGCTACTTGCAGGAGTTGTAGTTGCTACGGCAGTAGCGGGTGCAACTGGCGTTGTAGCTGCCGGGGTAACGGGGGCGGTGGTGCTTTCGGGGGCTGTATTGGCAACGGTAGCCGTTGCATTGTTGCCGCTCAATAACGATTGGAAATCTTCGCCGGCAGCGCCAACGATTGCTATAATGCTATCCACCGGTGTAGCTTCGCCTTCGGAAACCGCTAAATGAAGAATAGTTCCTTTAGCATAAACTTCCATATCCATGGTAGCTTTATCGGTTTCTACTTCGGCAAGGATATCGCCGCTTTTAACGCTGTCTCCAACTTTATAATTCCACTTAACAATGACACCTTCTGTCATGGTGTCGCTCATCTTGGGTAATCGTACAATTTCTGCCATGATTAATGAGGGTACAAACTTACGAGTTTTTTTGTTTGCAAGGGTTGCTACTTTTTTGAAAAATGGACAGTAACTTGGGTTAAGGTTAAATGTAGTTTCTTGAACCACATTATTTTGTCCATGACTATTGGAAAGGAGGTTAATGGGTGCTAATATTGAATAATCGATATTATGGAGCAAACCCCCTTTGTTTACGAGGATTTTTTACGATATGTCTTACGTCATGGTACGCACAAGACAGATAGAACAGGAACGGGTACCGTTAGTATTTTTGGAGGACAGTTGCGTTTTGATTTGCAGCATGGTTTTCCTTTAATTACAACCAAAAAGGTGCATTTAAAGAGTATTATTCACGAATTATTATGGTTTTTACGGGGCGAAACCAATATCGCGTATTTGAAACAAAATGGGATTTCGATTTGGGACGAATGGGCCGATGCTAACGGGGAGTTGGGTCCGGTTTATGGAAAGCAATGGAGAAGTTGGGAAGCAAAGGATGGTAGGGTTATTGATCAAATTCAAGAGGCGTTGGATTTAATTAAACATTCGCCGGATAGCAGGCGTATTTTGGTAAATGCGTGGAATGTAGGTGAAATTCACGCGATGGCCTTGATGCCTTGCCATACGATGTTTCAATTTTATGTGGCTAATGGTAAGTTAAGCTGTCAGCTTTACCAGCGCAGTGCCGATTTATTTTTGGGTGTGCCTTTCAATATTGCTAGCTACGCGTTACTCACATTAATGATGGCACAGGTATGCGGATTGCAACCGGGAGATTTTATCCATACGTTTGGCGATGCACATATTTATTCCAATCATCTGGAACAGGTTAATTTACAGTTGTCTAGAACGCCAAAACCATATCCTTCAATGCGATTAAATACAGAAATAAAGGATTTGTTTAATTTTACTTACGAAGACTTTACGTTAGAAAATTACGATCCTTGGCCAGCGATTAAAGCACCAGTTGCGATTTGAGTAGGAGTTGAATTTTCGATTGGATGCTAAATTAATCGTTTAGTTAACTAGGGGATTGAGTCTCGCTGGGTGTAACTATCGCCGTATTTTTATTTATAAAAAGTAAATTTGAATTTTATTAGTAATTGTAGGTATATGATTTTTATTGGATTAAAGAATTTTAGTATTGCTAGTAGCCTAAAGAGGTCTAAAAGTTTTTGTAATTATTTGATTTTTATATTTTCAGCACTTCCAAGTGTAGCGTTTTCCCAGTCGTTTACAGTGAGTGGCTACATTAGGGAGAAGGGTAGCGGTGAGATGTTAGGGGGTGTAAGTGTTGGAACAGAGCAGGAAAAAACGAGTAGTAATAATTATGGATTTTACACTTTTCAGATTCCAGCTGGAAAGCGCAGTGTTGTTTATTTTCAAGCGGCAGGATTCGTAGCTGATAGTTTGGTGGTATTGGGCGATAAAGATGTTGCCTACAATATTGAATTATTGGTAGTGGAGAAAATTGGCTTGGTGGAAATATCGGTTCGTAAAAGTACCATTGCCGATAAGGCCGAGATGAGTAAAATTGATATTCCAGTTCAGCAGATTAAAGATATTCCTGCATTATTGGGTGAAAAGGATGTGCTGAAGGTTATTCAACTATTGCCCGGTGTACAAAAAGGGGGTGAGGGCCAAAGTGGTATTTATGTAAGGGGTGGTGGACCGGATCAGAATTTGATCATTTTGGATGAAGCTACCGTATATAATGCCAATCACTTATTTGGATTTTTTTCCTTATTTAATGGGGATGCTTTGCGTAGCGTGGAATTAGTTAAAGGCGGTTTTCCTGCCCGATATGGTGGCAGATTATCCAGTGTAATTGAGATGAATATGAAGGAGGGTAACTTGAATAAATATTCGGGTGAATTTGGGATTGGGTTGATTAGTTCTCGCGGTTTGATTGAGGGTCCTATTAAGAAAAACAAGAGCTCATTCATGATATCAGGAAGAAGAACGTATGCCGATATTTTAGCTCAACCCTTGATTATGGCTGCTACTAACGGTAGTAATGCGGGTTATTATTTTTATGATCTAAATGCCAAAGCCAATTATATCCTCAGCGATAAAGATAAAATTTATATCTCGGGTTATTTCGGCAGGGATAAGTTCTATTTTGCGGATAAACAGAACGGGCAATCTCTAAAAACCAATTTTGGTTGGGGGAATCGCACACTTACTACCCGTTGGAATCATCAGTTTAACAAACGAACCTTTGCCAATTTATCGGCCATTTACAGTCATTATGATTTAAATATAGAAGTAAATTTAAAAGAGCGAAATTCTCCGGAATTTTTATTGAAATATCAGAGTGTTATCGACGATTATGGATTGAAATATGATATTGATTGGTCGCCAAATAACAAGCATAAGGTAAGGTATGGGTTATCGGCGATAAACCATCAATTTCAACCGTCGGCTACGGTTTTAAAATTGGGTCCAAACAGTCCGGTTAATAGGAAATCGGAAATTATTCAGACGTACGAGAGCGGTATCTACATCGAGGATCAGATTAAATATGGTAGATGGAATTTGTATCCCGGTATACGGATTTCCCATTATCATGTAGAGGGCAAAAATTGGGTAAAGCCAGAAACTCGTTTTTCGGCGGGATACCAGATAAGGAAAGACTTGGCGATCAAGACCAGCGCCGCCACGATGTGGCAGTATATTCACTTATTAAGTAATACGGGTTTAGGGTTGCCAACGGATTTGTGGATTCCAGCTACGCCAAAAGTGGGACCAATGAAAAGTGAGCAAGTAGCATTGGGTATTGCTAAGGATTACAACAAAGGGTTTAGTGTAAGTTTGGAGGGGTATTATAAAGTACTATCGGATATAATCACCTACAAAGAAGGAGCCTCATTTATTTTACAAAATGATTTCTTCGATCCTTCGGTGCCAGTGAACAAAAAGGCTTGGGAAAGCCAAGTAACTGCGGGAAAAGGCTGGAGTAAGGGAATGGAATTATTTGTACAGAAGAAGGTAGGTAGATTAAGTGGTTGGGTAGGGTATACATTGAGTTGGACAGAATTGCAATTTGATTCTGTGAATGCGGGCAGGAAGTATTATGCCAAATACGATCGAAGACATGATGTGTCTATTGTTGGTATCTATAAATTGAGTAAGAACTTAACTGTTTCCGCTACTTGGGTTTATGGTTCTGGTAATGCGATAACGCTTCCTCAGGCAATTGTACCGGTTAATGGCATGTATCCGCAAAGTTATCCTCAGGTTTGGGATGTGTGGGGAAGCGGCGGGAATCGTACACTGGATTTCGGGGCTAGAAATTCATTCCGAATGGAACCGTATCACCGATTAGATATCGGTATGCAATTCAGCAGAGATAAACGAAGGGGCCGCGAGACGATAGAAATTAGTTGTTACAATGCCTATAATCGGGCAAATCCATTTTTCTACTACGGCGGTAGTAGTCCAGATTTTAACAGTAGGGTATTAAAAAAAGTCACTTTGTTTCCAATTATTCCAACGGTAACATATTCATTTAAATTTAGTAAATAAAATGACAAGATTGATAATATTAATGGTGTGTATGGTTGGAGTGGGGCTAATGATTTCTAGCTGTGAAACCGATGCTACCGTTGATCCGCCGGCATTTGTTCGCAAACCGGTGGTGGTAAGTTATATTTCGCCCAAAGATTCGTTGGTAAAAGTACAAGTTGCTTATACGGAACCATATTTTGGTCCCTATGAACCCCAAACGAAGTTTGAAAAATCGGCAAGAGTTAGTTTGCTTGATTTAACGGATGGTGATTCGGTAGTATTGCAATGGCGAGCTCAAGACAGCGTTTATGCCGTTGATTCTTTCAGCTATAAAATACAAAATGCACATCGATACCGATTGTTGGTTGTAATGCCTAACGGTGAGCAAATTAAATCTGTTAGTACTGTTCCTCCCGCTATGAAATCTAATGATTGGAAAGTGAATAGTTGGAGTTTTAAGGGAGATACTAATCAATTTGGGGAGCAGGTTTATCGCTGGAATATCAATCTCGAAAATGAGGGTGCAGCGCCGGGATTTTATTATCAACCTATGTTTTCGTTTTTGGAGGGTGTTTATTTTTATGAGGGTAGAACTTGGGCTGATCCTGGTTTTTCGCTTCAAAAACAAGGCAACGAACCATTGCAGTTTATTGATCGTGGAACATCGTGGTCTATGATGGGCTCTGGGGGTGGTTCGGGTTTGGTTGAAGATCTTTATTTATTGGCTTGGGTATATGATCAACCGTATCAGGATTATTTTCGTTCGCAGTTTTCAGACGATGGAAATCCTTTTGCGGAGCCAACATTATTGCATTCTAATTTGGAGGGTAATGCGTTGGGTGTGTTTTGTGCCTATGATTTTGCCGAGTTATTGATCCCTCTTAAGTAATTTCTACAAAATTAGCCATGTGGATTCTTTGATTTGCTCAAGGGGTTGTTTGTGGCGATTTTGCAGAAGTTATGTTGGATGCTTTTTTTACCCCCGTTGACGAGCGAGTTTGGGCTCCTTTTCGTGATCAAAAACAATGCATAGGCGGCAGGATCCATGTGCACGGGAAATCCTTTCCAAAGTTAAAAAAAGTTAAATTGGTTGTTTTAGGTATAGGCGAGGATGCCGATGCCGTGAGAAAACAATTCTATGGATTGATGTGGCGATTTGGAATGTTGGAAATTGCCGATTTGGGGAATTTGGTTTTAGCAGAGGAAGAAAAAAATAGGCAATTTGCGTTGAGTGAAGCCATGGGCGAACTCCTTGAAATGGGAATTACAGTTATTGTTATTGGTGGGAATAATAGTTATACCTACGGACATTATAAAGCGTACCGACAGTCGAGCGAGGCGGTTGAAATAGTACAAGTTACTGCCGGAGTAGATTTTGATGAGACCACTGCTTTGCGACAAATTCTCATAGACCAGCCTTCTAATCTTTTTAATATTGATTTTCTAGCTACGCAAGGATATTTTATTTCGGAGGAAACCGCAACCATGTTGGAGAAAATGTATTTCGAAAATCATCGGTTGGGTGAAGTGCGCGACCGAATTGAAGAAACTGAGCCAATTTTACGAAGTGCGCATTTATTGCAATTTGATTTAAGTGCTGTTCGATACAGCGAATTTCCTGGATCCACGTTGCGAAGCCCCAATGGATTATACGCCGAAGAAGCCGTTAGGATTGCTCGGTATGCAGGGGTGTCTAACAAGTTGTCCTCTGCGTTTTTTTATGGAATGGATTTAGCCGATGATGACGCAGTTTCGCCGTTGCTGTTAGCTCAAATGATTTGGTATTTTGTAGACGGATGGGTTAGCCGGTACCATGATCACCCTGTATTAGACTCTTCTGATTTCGTGATTTATCGAAATAGATTAAGTAGCACTGGTCATGAGATTGTCTTTTACAAAAGCAGTAAAAGTAATCGTTGGTGGATGTTAATTCCTCATCCGTATGAGTCGTTGAATTTATTTATCGGGTGTTCTTATAGGGATTATGAAATGGTTTGTGCCGATGAAATGCCAGATCGCTGGTGGCGTGCTTACCAACGACTGATGTAATAAAATTTAAAGAATCAACACAATTCCGGTTGATCGTTGTTCTATATGCTGTTACAAGACGTAAATTTGCAGAATTATTATGAGTGAAGGTTTTTATACGCTGAAGGTGAAAACTGTCGTTAAGGAAACGGCTGATGCAACTACTTTTTATTTCGATATTCCTTCGGAATTATCCGATGCGTTTTCATATACTCCGGGTCAGTATTTCACCTTTGAAACCGTGATAGACGGTGAAAAAGTGCGCAGAAGTTATTCGTTATGTACGTACAGCGGAGTAGATGCAGATCCTGCAGTTACCATAAAACGCGTTGAAGGGGGAAAAATGAGTAATTTCATGAACGATAACCTAACGGTTGGTTCAGAAATTTTAGTGATGCCACCGATGGGCAAGTTCACTATGACGCCAGAGGCTAATCGATCTACGCATTATGTTTTATTTGGTGGTGGTAGCGGTATTACACCGTTAATGGGAATAGCAAAGGCCGTATTAAATCATGAGCCTAATAGTCAGGTTACGTTGATTTATGCTAATCGTAATCCGGATTCTGTGATATTTAAGTCTACGTTAGCCGAAATGGAAAAATCGTGGAGCGGCCGATTTAAAGTGTTGCATAATTACGATTCAGCGCCATTAACATGGTTTGGTTTGAAAGGTATGTTAAATACGGATAAGGTTTCTACCATCGTAAAATCAAAGATCGGCGGTCCTTTTGATACCTATCAGTACTTTATATGTGGTCCGTCTGGCATGATGGATGTTGTAAAGTCAGGGTTGCAAACATTAGGCGTTTCTGGAGATAGCGTTCATACCGAGTATTTTACCGCGCCAACCTCCTCTAGCAATGAATCTAAGCCTAATCAAGAGACTGATTTTACTGGAACAGCAGAGATTACGTTAACTGTATATGGCAAAACACATACCATCACTTGTGATCAGAATACCACGGTGTTAAATGCTGCGATGAAACAAGGTATTGACCCCCCATACTCTTGCACAGTTGGAGTTTGTACAACTTGCAGAGCTAAGGTATTGGAAGGCAAGTTGCACATGTTGGAGCGTGAAGGATTGAGTGATTCTGAAATCGCCCAAGGGTATGTGTTAACATGTCAAGCTGTTCCACGTACTTCTACTATTACGTTGAAGTACGAGTAATCAATTTAGAAAACGAATATTTTGGTCTACGGCAGGGTAGTGTAATTTCTAACTTTTTGTAGTAGTGCTTGAAAATCATCGGGTAGTTCCGCGGTGAACATCATTTTTTCTCCAGTAGTTGGATGAATAAAGCCTAACTCTCTAGCATGCAGTGCTTGCCTTGGCATTAGGCGCAGGCAGTTTTCGATAAATTGTTTGAATTTTGGGAGTGCGGATCCTTTGCGTATTTCATTACCACCGTACAATTCGTCTGAAAACAAGGGATGACCATTTCCAGAAAAATGAGCCCTAATTTGATGTGTTCTGCCTGTTTCTAGTTCACATTCTACTAACGTTGTAAAATAGAAATGTTCCAATGTTTTGTAATGCGATATAGCAAGTTTACCCTCTTCAGGTTGGTGATAGTTTTTTGATTTTCTTCTGTCGGATGGATCTCTAGCTAAATACGAGGTGAAAGTTCCATTTTCAGGTTTTGGTTCGCCCCAAACTAATGCCCAATATCGACGATGAATACTATGTTCAAAAAATTGTTTGGATAAGTGACTAAGTGCAAATTCTGTTTTACCAATTACCAATAAGCCGGAAGTGTCTTTGTCTATTCGATGGACTAAACCGGGTCTGTGTGCTCTGTTGGTTTGCGGTAATTCTCCAAAATGATAGACCAACGCATTTACTAAAGTTCCCGTGTAATTATTAAATCCAGGGTGCACTACCATTCCCGCAGGTTTATTGATTATCAATAGATCATCGTCTTCATAAACAATATTGAGTGGGATATTTTCGGGATAAACGGTGGTGTCCCGAGGTGCTTCTGGCATCAATACCCTTACTGTTTCTCCTGCTTTGATCTTGTAGTTCGATTTTATGGTTTTGTTATCAACCACTACACATCCTGCTTCAATCGCTGCTTGTACTTTGGTTCTTGAGGCATTGGCGATTTTATGCATTAGCCATTTATCAATCCTCATGGGTTCTTGCCCTGGATCGGCGATAAAGTGATAATGTTCAAATAGCCCTTCTTCGTTTTCTAGAAATTCTTCGTTTTCTGCCTGCATTTCGGCAAAACTACGTCCAAATATTGGTAATGCGATTTTCCAGCGTTAAAAGGCTTAATTAAGCAGTAGTTAATTGGATTTTTCCTAATACTAGTCCCGCCCAATGGGCTTGATTAACAATAACAGATTTGCCTAGTTTATTGAAGGTTTTTGTAGGTTCAGTGAGGAAAGTATGTGTATGGCCTCCAAGAATAACGTCAATATTGCTGGTTGCAGCCGCTAATTTCAAATCGTCAATTTTTGGGCTTTCGTATTTATAACCCAAATGACTAATTACAACAACGGCATTGCATCGTTTTTTATGTTTTAAATAATCCGCCCAATACTGTACGTTGGCAATGGGGTCTTGGTAAGTAATGCCTGCCCGATTTTTTTCAGTAACAAGGTCTGTTAAGTCAAGTCCAACGCCAATAACGCCAACATTTAATTGGTTAACGGTATAAATTTCGTAGGGTTTAACAAGGTCTTGTAAGGGTGTGTTGGTTAGATTGTAATTGCAGTTAAGAAGATCGAATTTGGCGTATTTACGGAAGGTATTTGCCAAATGTTGTATACCTAAATCAAATTCGTGATTGCCTAGGGTGGTTGCTTTATATCCGGCTAGATTCATCCATTCGTATTCTACTTTTCCTTGGAAAATATTGAAATAAGGTGT
>CANGWH010000006.1 GCA_947457565.1 Flavobacteriales bacterium | reverse complement strand
GAGTCTTCAGCATCTGCATCGGTAAATATTTCCTTGATAAAAGCTTCGGTTGAACAAAAGACGATAGAATTATCGAAAGTGCCGATTTTAGAGTCTTTGCCTTGGAGGGAATATCGGAAATTCACCCAGAGGGCTGCAATTGTTTTTGCTTGTATCGGAATAATTTATGTTTCTCAAGCATCCAAACTGGGGGAAGGTATACAGCGCATGGCTCATTTTAATACCACCTATGTGCCGCAAGCGCCATTTCGTATTAGCTTCTCCAATGCATGGGAAATCGCCGAAGGGAATACAGTTGAACTTAAGGCCCTAATTGACGGTAAATCCTTGCCTGAGTCCTTGGAATTCATGTGGAAAGGACAGCGAAAAAAATTCAAGAAAACAGGACCTGCTACCTATCAATTGCGCATAGAAGACATTCGAGAATCTATACAATTTAAGGTAAAAGCTGCTGGATTTGAATTTGGCACCTATGAAATTCGGGTTATTAAACGGCCGCAGTGGGAAGCCATTGAATTACTGGCCGATTATCCGGATTACACGGGTTATCCCGATGGGGCTATCCCTGTTTCCGACAGGATTTTGGTGCCTGAAGGTACTGTGTTGAATTGGAAACTGAAATCCAAATTTGCACAGCAGCTATGGTTAACCAAAGGATTTGACAAGCATTGGCAACCGGCAGTTAGGTTAAATAATCACTATAAATTATTGGTTAAATCCCCCGTGGAACTTCGGTTTTTACTGCAAGGTAAACTGGGGATAACCTCCGATACGATTGCACAAAACATTGCAGTGGTACCCGATTTATTCCCTACCCTCGATGTTCAGTCTACGGCCGATTCTTTTAAAATAGGCACATGGTATTTATCGGGGTTAGCTAGCGATGATTATGGAATTGCTTCCGTACGGTTTCATTATAGAGCTATCGGTGCTGGATTGGCATCGAAAGATACTCAATGGCAATCCAAACGTTTGTTTGAAGGACAGAAACAGCAGATTGGGATTGCCTTTGGTTTAGATAGCAGGCAATTAGTTCCTACTAACGCAAGTTCAATTGAATATTATTTCACAGCCGTGGATAATGATAAGGTGAATGGGGGTAAACAATCCAAGACCGAGGTAAGAACGCTGAAAATTTTGGATGAAATCTCTACGGCAAGGTCTTTGGAGAAGCAGGAAGCAGGCATTGGTAAAGGGATGAGTTCTGGGGTTAAGGAGCTAAAAGAAATGCAGCGTGAAGCAGACAAGTTACAAGAGTCAATGCGAAACGAAAGAAACCTAGATTGGAATCAAGAAAATAAAGTAGAGAAATTCATCCAAGAGCAGCAGAAGATGCTCAATACCCTTAAACAGCTGCAGCAAAAACAGGAAAAAATAAATGAGCAAAAGAAGAATTTAAATCCCGTTAAACCTGAAATACAACAAAAGAAAGACGAAATCAATAAACAGTTGAAACAATTGTCTAATCCCGAGATGCAGAAGTTGTTAGAAGAGATCAATCGACTATTACAGCAGAAAGCCGATAAGCAGCAGTTGCAAGAAAAAATGGATGAGATTAAATCCATGAATAGAGAACAAACCATGGAATTGGAGAAATTAATGGAGCAACTCAAATCGCTTGAACTAGAAGAAGCCGTGGATTTGCAAGTTAAAGCGATGCAAGCGTGGATTGACAAACAGGAAGCATTAGAGAAAAAAACGGAGAAGGCGCCTAAGTCGGAGTTGGAACAGTTGAAAAAAGAACAGGATCAACTGAACCAAGAATTGAACAAATTGGATGAAGGCAGTAAGGAAATAGAGGAGAAAAATAAGGCTTTGGAGAAGCCGATGGAATTGAATCAAGGGGATAAAGCGAGAAATGAAGCCAAAGAGGAAGCCAAGCAGGCAGCTCAAAATTTAGGGGAACAAAAAAAATCTGCGGCAACTGAGAAACAACGGAAATCGGCTGAGAAAATGAAAGAAGCCATGAATCAGCTGGAACAGAGTTTTCAAAAAGAACAAGAAAAGCGTATGTCGGAAGATTATCAGACCTTACGCGCTTTATTGGATAATTTGATAGAGCTATCGGGTAGACAAGAATCCCATTTTTTAGAATTACGAAAAATCAATTCGGATAATCCGCGATTGGGCTATTTGAATAAGGAACAGATGAAGTTAAAGGAGAGTTGGTTGTTTTTAGAAGATAGTTTAGAGGCGTTAGCGAAAAGGCAAATGGCCATCAATCAGTTTGTGACCAAGGAATTGAATGGGATAAATTATCGAATGGAGGAGGCGTTAGAGCGATTGCGCGTGAGAAACTTGCGACAGGCGGCAGTTGAAGAGCAATATGTAATGGCTGGAATGAATAGTTTGGCGGACATGTTGATGGAGAGTTTGCAAAATATGCAACAGCAAATGCAACAGCAGCAAAAGGAAGGAAACCAAGCTTGTTCCAATCCCAATAATTCGGGTAAAGGCAAAGGGAAACCAAAGCCCGGTGGCAAGTTGTCTGAAGGGCAAGAGAAGCTAGGGGAACAATTGCAGAAGCTACAGCAGATGAAGCAGGGTAAATCAGGGGCTTCCAAGGGAGGACAAAATCAAAAGCCAGGTGAGGGTGAGTCATCCGGGGAGGGTGACGAATCGAAAAGAATGAATCAAGAGTTGGCAAAAATGGCTTTAATGCAAGAACAATTAAGAAGGCAAGTAGAGCAGTTGCGTAGGGAGTTAGGAGGCGGTGATCCCTCAACCAATCAACTGCTTAAAGAAACAGAGCAGTTAATGGAGCAGCAGGAGCGAGATATCGTCAATGGTAAATTGGGTGTCCAGAATATAGATAGGCAAAAACAGATACTGACTCGGTTATTAGAACATGAAAAAGCGGATAGAAAGCAAGGGGAGGAAGACAAACGAGAATCGAATAAGGGCAATGGTTTAACTGCTGAAGTGCCACTGGAAATTAAAGCTGAAGTGTTGAAAAAAGTAAGTGAGAAAGAACAATTACGCAAATCATTACCAGGATTAACACCGTACTACCAATCGGTAAATTCGGAATATTTAAGAGGCGTGCGATAGTTTTGTATCTTTGCATTTTATGGCGAAAACCTTAATTACTGCTGCTCTCCCTTACGCTAACGGACCTGTGCACATTGGTCATTTAGCTGGGGTATATATTCCTGCTGATATTTATGCACGTTTCCAACGATTAATGGGAGAAGAAGTTCTTTTTGTTTGCGGGAGTGATGAACACGGTGTGCCAATAACAATGCGCGCAAGAAAAGAGGGTATTACTCCACAGGATGTTGTTAATCGCTATCACACTATAATTGGCAATTCATTTGCCGACTTAGGAATTTCCTTTGATGTTTACAGTAGGACTTCATCAGCGATACACAAAGAAATGGCCCAAGAGTTTTTTAAGAATTTATTGGACAAAGGGGTATTTGAGGAGATAAAAAGCGAGCAATATTATGATGCGCAGGAGCAACAATTTTTAGCGGATCGTTATATTTTAGGGACATGTCCCAAGTGCAGCAACCCGGATGCTTACGGGGATCAATGCGAAAAATGTGGGTCAACCTTAAGCCCTAGTGAGCTGCTATCACCACGGAGTGCATTGAGCGGGACACCGCCGCAATTAAAGGAAACTACTAACTGGTACTTGCCTTTAGGACAGATCCAAGAGAGTTTCTTAAATGACTGGATAAACAGCAAAACCAATTGGAAGTCTAACGTATTGGGTCAATGCAAGAGTTGGTTGAATGATGGTTTAAAATCAAGGGCGATGACCCGGGATTTGGATTGGGGCATCCCAGTGCCTGTCCCCAATGCGGAGGGTAAAGTATTATATGTATGGTTTGAAGCACCTATCGGATACATCTCGGCCACAAAAGAAAAGCTACCCGAAGATTGGCAATCTTGGTGGACCGGTGATTCTAAGTTAATTCATTTTATTGGCAAGGATAATATTGTGTTCCATTGTATCATATTTCCTGCAATGTTGCATTTACGTGGTGATGATTATGTAGTTCCCACTCAGGTTCCTGCTAATGAGTTTTTAAATTTAGAAGGCCAAAAGATTTCTACCAGTAGAAATTGGGCAGTTTGGTTGAATGAGTACTTGGAAGAATTACCCAATAGAAAAGATGAATTACGTTTTGTATTAACATCGATAGCCCCTGAAACTAAGGATTCTGAGTTTACATGGAAGGATTTCCAAACCCGAGTAAATTCGGAATTAGTGGGTATTTTGGGCAATTTCGCCAACCGAGTAATGGTGCTAATGCATAAATACTATACCGGTTCGGTGCCCACGGTTGAGTTCTTTGAATCCTATTTGATTGGTAAAACAGCGGCTTCTTTGCTGGGTAAGGAGAATTTTGTTCCAACATCAAATAATAGGTTTCTTTATGAGAATTATATAGCCCCGGTTAAGCAATTAATCTCGGAGTATCGTTTTCGCGATGCTCAGTTTTCATTAATGGAATTAGCTAGATTAGGCAATAAATACTTGGCCGATTTAGAGCCTTGGAAGCTGATAAAGTCCGATGAGAAGGCAACTGCGTTTATTATGCGCCAGTCCTGCGACCTATTGTTGAATTTGGCAACAATAATGGAGCCATTTATGCCAGAAGCTTCCAAACGATTAATGAAACAATTGGGCGTTGAAGATTCACGTACATTACAACAACAATGTTGGATAGATAATGAGTGGCTGTCTTTGACGGACGGTCACTGTTTAAATTCAGCTGAATTACTTTTCCAAAAGATCGAAGACGATATTGTGGAAGCTCAAATTCAAAAATTAAATGCTTCCTTGATTGCGAATTCAACTTCGGCATTTACTGTTGGCGATGTAAATGAAAAATTAGTTGGAAGCAATGCCGCCGAAACGGTTATAAGTTCTATTGAAGATAGTCCCGAAGATATTAAACCGTTAATTGAGTTCCCAGACTTTGCAAAAATTGATTTACGCGTAGGAACGGTAATTGCTTGTGAAAAGGTTGAAAAAGCAGATAAATTATTGAAATTAACCGTAGAGTTAGGCGAGCGTGAACCTAGAACTATTGTTTCAGGAATTGCGCTGCATTTTTCGCCCGAAGAGGTTATCGGAAATCAAGTAGTGGTTGTGGCAAATTTAGCACCGCGAAAAATGCGCGGTATTGAAAGCCAAGGAATGATTCTAATGGCCGAAGATGCTACTGGGAAATTGGTATTTGTAAGTCCGAAATCGATGGTAATTGCGGGTAGCGGCGTTTCTTAAACCTCAAAAAAACTATTGATTTCGATCTAGGCTCTAAATTTTGGTATTGTAAGGCAATAGCCATCATTTTATCTACAATGGATTCATTGCTAAAGAGTTTAAAATAATTGCCGATCTCGCTTTGGTTGATGCTGCCAGCTTCCAAATTTGTTTGTTGGGATAACGAATTCAACCAAGTATTCTCTGTCTTTCGTGATTTTTTAGTTTTTATTTCTAGAACCGAAAAGGGAGAACTAAACGGATTTAGAGCATTAATAGGTGGTATTGTTTCGGCAGAAGTTCTTGATTTTTGAGTAGCGTTTTCAGTAGCGGTTGGAAAATTGGATTGGATGCTAGAGCGGCGGTGAAATAAAGTCTCTATGGATTGATTACTCGGTTGATCTTTTATCGTGTGCCTGTTGTTTAAATCGGCAGTGCGTTGATGAATTTGATTGGGTGATAAAGAGAAGTATTTGCAGATCAGTTGACCTGTATGAACCGTAAGTTCAGGTAATACAGGTACCCCCATTTTACTCAGGGCGGCGGCGTTACACTGCTGTTCGTATTGGCCTCGAATCGGTATAACAATTAATTTTTTCCCCATAAATAGGGCTTCGGCAGGAGTTTCAAATCCACCAGCGGTAATTAATCCAGCGCAATTAATCATTGAAGTGCTAAACGAATCTTTGCCCAATGGAAAACATGTAATATGTTGATAGGTCTGTTTGTTGTTTACTTCGGATGAGAAAATATGAATAGGTACAAAATTGAGCGAACTTAAATTGTTCATCAATTCTTTAAGTGAATATTGAGGAAGATATACGGTTAGATGACCATGATTCTCGGGTGTGTATTTGCGAACGGATTCTTTTATCACAGGCGGTAATATTCCCTCGTCGTATGGCAAAAAGTGCAATCCAATATGTACTGTTGCTTTGCAGTAATTATTAAGCACCCATTCGCCCAAGGCATCTATTTTATCGGGACGCGGTGATTTCTTGTACTGAAAACTTGCTTGGTGTCCCCAATGAACAGATTTTACACGTCTAAGTCTGCAGGCGAGCGAGGTTAATGCATCGAAATCATTGATTATCAGATCATAATGTTGTACGGGGATGGAGAATACCTGCCGCATTATACGGATGGGATTAAATTGTTTCAACATTTTCCAATAGTCCAATCCACCACCATGCTTATAAAACAATGAAATACCGGGGTAACGAAATTTAACGGGAATGTTTACGGGTAAATTACAATTTGAACCCGACAATAACACATCCACTGTCCCATACTTTTCTAATTGGGAAAATACTTCAGAGGCCCTGGATATATGTCCGTTGCCTGTGGCTTGAACCGAATATAATATTTTAATGCGCTTATTGGACATCGCTAAAGGCCACCCAAGCGGGCAATGGTGAAGTGGGTAAAACACCGGGGAATGGAATCTTTATCAAGTCTTTAAATTCCTGTTTTTGCTGGATTTTTTCGCGCTTGCTCATGGGTTGATGGGTGTAAATTGTCCACTCGCCGTTTGCATATTCTAGGGAAGTTAAATTCTCAATCCAATCACCGCTATTAAGGTATCGAACGGATCCGTTTTTATTAGAAATTATACGATCTTGTGGCTGGTGAATATGACCGCAACAAACTACGTCATACCCTTCTTCAATGGCCAATTCTGCGGCGGTATCCTCGAAGTTAGCAATCCAACTCACGGCCTTTTTTACGCCCGACTTAACTTTTTTTGAAAGGCTCATTTTTTCTTTACCCATCAATTCAAGAAGGCGATTCACTTGGTGATTAATCCAAATGAGCATATCGTAGCCTTTACCTCCCAATTTAGCAAGAATTTTTGCACTGCCCTGGGTAGTAGCATCAAAAATATCTCCATGAAAAAACCAAGTTTTCTTGCCGTCTATTTCTAGTATTAGCTTATCGTCAAGGGTAATATTTCCTAAACCAATACCCGAATATCGCCGCAGTGCTTCGTCATGATTCCCGGTGATATAATATACTTTGCATCCTTTTTCAGCCATTTTAAGAATTTTTCTCAATACTTGCATGTGTGAAGCAGGAAAGTAGCGCTTTTTAAATTGCCAAATATCTATTATGTCGCCATTTAGAATGAGTATCTCAGGCTTAATACTGGATAGGTAATCGCAAATATCTTCGGCATGACAGCCATAAGTGCCTAAATGCAAATCGCTCAATACGCATACTTCTAACTTTTTCTTGGTCATACTGGCTTTGCCTCGAAATACCTACCGGTATGTTTTTTTATTATTGATTGAGTAATAAATGATTATTAAATTGAATAGCGGGCAGCGTGATTGGTAACACTGAATTAATATAATATTAGCATTAATACAAACCTTGTGCTATACAAACCAAGGATATTTGCACTCGTGCACAAAATAGTTCCGTCAAAAAGTAAATTTATTATCCGCGATCTGAGTTGGTTGTCGTTTAATGGCAGAGTATTGCAGGAAGCGGAGGATACGGGGAATCATTTACATGATCGATTGAGGTTTTTGGGTATTTTTTCTAATAACTTGGATGAGTTCTTTCGAGTTCGGGTTGCTACATTAAATAAGATGGTAAAATTGGGGGGCGCAGCAAAAATGCAATTGGAGTCGAACCCTGATAAAATTTTAAAACAAATTCAAAGTACCGTAGTAAACCAACAATCGGCATTTGAGCGTATTTTCAAAGAGATTGTGGATGAATTGGCCGAACAGAACATTTTCCTAAAAACGGAGAAACAGTTAAATAAAGAGCAGCGCGAGTTTGTAACACGGTATTTCGATGAGAAGGTTCATACCCGAATCGTTCCTTTAATGGTAGAGAGTATTCCTGCCATGCCTCTGTTGAGGGATCGGAGTATATATCTAGCGTGTGTGTTGGGGCACGATACCAATCCATTGATGCAACGTTATGCACTGATTGAAATTCCAGTTGGTGAGTTATCTCGTTTTGTGTTATTGCCGTCTAAGAGAGGCGTACATGATATAATTTTATTGGAAGACGTTATCCGATTTAATCTTCCGTATTTATTTGCTCCCTTTGGATTTAATCGCTTTATGGGACACACCATAAAAGTTACTCGAGATGCGGAATTAGATATGGATAGTGATCTGCAATCCAATGTTATTGACGAATTAGAGAAAGGGCTAAAAAATAGAAAGAAAGGTAAGGCAACCCGATTTGTTTATGATAAGCAGATTGATCCAAACTTGTTGGATTGGTTGGTGAAACGATTGAGTTTGTCGAGAAAAGACAATCTAATTCCTGGCGGCAGGATTCATAATTTCAAGGATTTCATGGACTTTCCCAAGTCGGTTTTTTCAAATCTCAATGAACGTCCAAGACCATTTGTACATCCGCTATTACAGCAGCCATGTAGAATATTGGATGTTTTAAGTAGAACCGATGTAATGCTTCATTTGCCTTATCATTCCTTCGATTCTGTGATTGATTTGTTGCGAGAGTCTGCCATAGACCCTGCCGTTGTAAGCATTAAAATTACACTGTACCGGTTGGCCAGTGATTCTAAGGTTATCAATGCTTTGATTAATGCCGTAAGGAACGGGAAACAGGTAGTAGTAGTTATTGAGTTAAAAGCACGGTTTGATGAAGAAGCTAATTTGCGTTGGAGACGGCGGTTGGAAGAGGAGGGGGTTACTGTAAAAATTGGGCTCCCAAACATGAAAGTGCATGCAAAAATTTGTGTAATAAAACGCAGAGAGTTCAATCAAACCAGACATTTTGGGTTTGTAAGTACGGGCAATCTCAACGAGAGTACAGCCCGAATTTATGGCGATCATTGTTTATTAACGAGCAATTCAAAAATATTGGCGGATGTAAATAAGGTATTTGAGTGCTTGGAAAGAGAAAGCCCCAATTTGGTTCTGTTAAAATCGTTAAAAACGTTGGTGGCGTCACCGGTAAGTACGCGAAAGTTTTTTCAAACGTTAATTGATAAACAGGTAGCGTTGGCCAAGAAGAAAAGACCCGCTTCGGTGATTGTGAAATTGAATTCGTTAAGCGATAAGCCAATGATAGAGAACTTATATAACGCTTCTAAAGCTGGGGTTCAATTAGAGTTGGTTATTCGAGGTATTTGTTGTGCAATTACCGATCAAAAATCGTTCAAAGTTAGACCTAGAGCAATAAGTATAGTGGATCAGTATTTAGAACACGCCCGAGTAATGATTTTTGGGCAAGGAGCCAGTAGACAAGTGTTTATATCTTCTGCCGATTGGATGTCAAGAAATTTAGATAATCGAGTAGAGATATCCTGTCCTATAGAAAATCAAATTTGGCAGGATGAGTTATCCCATATTATGAACATTCAGTTGCGAGAAAATCAAAAAGCCCGAATTTTGGATTCTGCGCTCAGCAATCAATACGTTGATAAAGAAGACGGAGATGTTGAATGTCGATCGCAGATACTAATCTACCAATACCTTGCATCCAAAGAATACACCCTTGAACCTCGGAGCCATTGACATTGGCAGCAATGCTGTACGACTGCTTGTTGCACAGGCAATTCCGTACAAGAACGAAACGGTTGATTTTACAAAATTGAGTTTATTGCGGTTGCCATTGCGATTGGGATTGGACGTATTTGAATCGGGATATATTTCTCAGCAAAAGGTAGATTTACTGGAAAAGAGCATGGAGAGTTTCCGGTTGATTATGGAAATTTACGGCGTTACACACTTCAGAGCTTGTGCAACCTCGGCCATGCGCGATGCCAGAAATTCACAGGAAATCGTACAATCAATACTTGCGAAGACGGGAATTAATATTGAAGTTATTTCGGGAAGAGAAGAAGCCGAAATCATTTACGAAACACATTTACGTCAGTCTGGCGCTCAACACGGTAGTACATTGTATATCGATGTTGGCGGTGGTAGTACGGAATTAACCTTGTATTCATTTGGTGAAAAAGTGTTACAGGAATCGTTTGATATTGGTACCATTCGATTGATGAGCGGAAAAGTAAAAGAGGAAATTTGGGATGAGATTAAACGGTCGGTTAGGGTTGCAGTTAAAGATCACAAACCATTGAAAGTGGTAGGGAGCGGCGGCAATATCAATAAACTTTTTGCCTTATCCAAGCAAAAGGAAGGACAGCCAATCGGTCTGCAACAATTGGAAACTTTTTTGCGTGATTTGGGTTCGATGACTATGGAAGAGCGCATGCATACTTACCAGTTGCGTCTTGAACGAGCCGAAGTAATTGTACCGGCTTTACAAATCTATACCTCTATTTTGCGTTGGGCCGGTGCTCGTGAAATTTCTGTTCCAAAAATCGGCTTAGCCGATGGGCTAGTTCGAAATATTTATTATAACAGGGGTTAATTAATTTGTAACTACCGCTGTTTCTTGAGTACAGAAATTTGAATTTAATTCAAGGAGTTATTGGTAAATAAATATAAAAGGCTGCCTCTTAAGTAGAAGCAGCCTTTCATCAACGATGGAGGATAAAGTTGATTTTACACTCCTTTATTTCACAACTACTTTGGTGGTTTCATTACCTACGGTTATGGCATAGATCCCAGGTAAACACGTGGAAAGGTCAATAGACTTTACGGGTTTTTCGCTTTGGAATACTACTTGTCCCAAGGCGTTTGTTACCAGTACAATTCCAGTCTTGTTTAAATTTACTAAACCGTTACTTGGGTTTGGATAAGCAGATAACGATTTCCCTGGAGCGGTTAACTCTTCGGTATTATTAATAGGCATATTGTTTTGAACTTCGAAAACAGCTACCGTGCCGCTTAATTCATTGGCTACAATTACATAAGGTTTACCTGTAGGGGAGTTTTCTGGACGAATAAATTGAATGCCTTCCGGTCCATTATCGCCGCTGTAGAGGGTGTTACTTCTTGAGTTCTGATAGTCTTGGTAAATGGGATTTTTGGGATCGGTTACCTTGTAAACCATCACCCCGCCGGTTCGCTCTAACGCTATAAAGGCAAAATATTCTCCATTGTACTCAGCAACCGTTGCACCCTCGGGTTCAGGTCCTTTTGCACGGCTACGTGTTTTAAACGTATTATTTTCGTTATCGGCATTAAAGATTCTTCCAATGGCTGGGTGTTGTGCCGTGATTAATTCAAAATCGGCATCATTATCATAAACTAGAGATCCATCTTCGGGATTCCAAATAGTGAATGAGCGTGCACCCACACTGTTGATTTCATCGATATCCCCATCGTTGTCTATGTCTTTGCTAAGGGTTGTGATGCGGAATCTACCCAAGGCATGACTTTCCATCAACTGTGCGCGATTGGGAAAAGTAGCAGAATCAAGTTTTACCGCCGAAACTGTAGTTCTTTCGTTTAATGGCGTGTATTCTTTTTCATCCCCTTCGTTGGCTGTTAACAGGTAGGTTTTGCCATTTACGGTATAGTTATTAATAGCGTCTGGTATGTAGAAAGAGTTAACCGGCCATTTGTTCATTAATACGTGCCCTGAATTATCACTGGCATCAAACCCTAAGGTTGATTTACTCCAATTTTTACTGCCCATTGCCCAAATTTTAGAGACACTGGCTTTCTCTACGTCTATTTCTGCTATGGCATTATTCTCTTGTAAGGTTACCCATGCTGTTTTATTATCGGCAGAAATGGTAACAAACTCAGGCTCAAAGTCTTGTGCCAAGGTACTTGGTGCATAAAGTTTCCTTACCCCTTGTGCTAAAAGGGCGGTTTCTTGATTATTGAAGGATGCAAAACTTACTTCTTTTACGTCGCTATTGGTGATTTTGGAAGCACCCGCTGTTAAATCGATAATGGAAACCGAGCCTTCAGGATCTATCGAATAATCCAAATTGGGCTGCCCTTCATTAGCGGTAAACACTTTGTTTCCGTCCGGGGAGAAGGTGATCATATCAGGTAAAAATCCTACCTCTACTTTGTTGATGAAATTGCCATCGGTATCGAAAAATACAACTTGGCCACGCAATTGTTCATTAGCATTGGGTGAAGCTACGGCAACTAATCCGTTGTTAACCGCAACAGAAGTGATGCCTCCGTAGGTAGACATATCCACTGTTTTTATAAGGGTAATGTCTTTGGGATTGGCGAAATCTGCAATGTCTAATCGGTCTTGAATTGCACTGGTCATAAATAAGCGCTGAGATTTAGCATCGTGCACTACGATTTCTGTGGTAGATCCTTTAATTGGATTAGGGTTGAAGCTCTCCACGAAATTTAATGAAATTTCTTTTTGAGGTACAGGGGCTTTCCGATCGTTATCTTTTATGTAAACGGTAAAAAAGGCAGCTCCAATTATGGAAATTCCTGGTGTTTTGGATTCCAACGACAAAGCGAAGTATTCATCACTTTCTGCGGTATTATCATCAATTATTGGAATTTTTACATCGATACTTGCATTAGCAGAGGCATCTATATTGATGCTTTGACCTACATAGGTGAAATCTGCGTTGGTGGCAGTGCTCCAAGCGCCTATCATCGGAGAAACCTGCAAGGTTCCAACGCCTGGAAATTGAATATTAATTTTTACAATTGCTTCTTTTGCATCTTCATTTATTGCAATAAATCGGCTAGCAAACGACACTTTTGTTTCGTAGGTAAAGGTAAAGTCAAAGGGTTTGAAGAGCATTCTACTTTCAGCATCTTTTACATTTTGAACCGTGATTGTGTAGGTAGTACCGGTGCTAAATGCACTGCTATACACTAACGTAATGGTATCTAACGCTGAAGCGTTGTTGGTGCGTTTTATTGTGTTTAATCCACTGATGCCTTTATAATTATTGGCATCAACAGCCGATGTAGAATCCATATCGCGAGAAAAAATAACCCTTAAAGTGGTAGCATTAACCAATTCAACTTTGGTTACGGTGGGCGAACCGGGGAAACCCCAAGTTGGCCAAGTTTGTGGTGCGGTGCCTGAAGCGGAACCTATCCAATTGGCGGTGTCATGGATTAATGCTTTTAACTCGGCAATGGATCCACTGGTTTTTCCATTATAATATGAATTCGCTGTGTTTCCTGTAACGCTTCCTTTTGCACCTGAAAATTCTATGGCATTGGTAGCGTTGGTTAGCGAAGTTGGTAACATAGAAAGGCTGCCACTGCAAACAGTATTTGCACTTAACCAAGCATTAGAACTCAAGGCAGTAATATGCGTAGGGCTAGTATTGGGTCCTGTATAAGCAATGATTTGATCGCCACCACTAGACAATCCAAATTTGCTACCAGAAACACCTCCCAAATTGGTTGATGGCAAATCGTTCTTAATGGTGATAATTGTCCCGGAAGCAACGCCGGAAGCTGGAGCTGTCCAAATTAAACCGCCGGCACACTGGGCGGGAGCATTGGTTGTGAATTTAGCGTCCGTAAAACGAATTTGTGTTCCTGGTAAAATATCAACAAAGGTAACAAAGGCGAATTCATCGTCGGCACCGGTAGCATTCATTCGGAAGGCCACATAGGCTAAATCACCAGCTTTAAACTGTGTTTGTATAGGTTGTGTTTTGAATAATATAGTGTTGTTGCCTGTAGCCGAATTGCCCGTAGAGTCTGTAATGTAATTTGTTTTTAAAAGGATGTAATAGGGCTGGCTGCTTTTTAATACTGAAGTTGGAGTGATTGTCAATTGCTTATTAACAAAACTTACACTAAACCCAACGTTGGGGCCAGTATTATTGCCTTCTTTAAACAGAATTAGAGTGTCTGCGTTTGAAGAAGTTATAGCGCTACCATTGGCTAATCGAATCGATTCAGAAAAAGTAATTATTACCGATGAGTTAATGGCAATATTGCTATCGTTGTTTAGTATATTGAAACTAAGCGTAGGTTTTGTTGTGTCTTTAGCTCCAGCGAAGGTGATATCGGATTTACCATCGGTTGGGGATGTAGACGATGTAGTATGGGTTCTTTTCGATTTGAATGTTCCTGTTGAGGGATCGAATTCTCCTTTGGCCACCAAATAATTTCCACTTGGATCGGCCGTTAAATAAGCTGCAGCTGTCAATTTTCCGCCGCTATACAAATCGTTATTTGGCAATTGATAGCCCGCCGCACCGCTACTAACGATGGCTCCGCCAAATGCTGATCCGTAAAATAAAGCATCAATAGGTACCGATATGGAATCAACCGAGGATAACGGTAAATCAAATACAGCCGCTCCATCCGCAGAAGTACCACCGTTGCCAAACACTCCACTGGCGTTGCTTTGGCCTATTCCGCCGTCACCGCTAGTAGTCATGGTATTTATTGTCCTTAATTTAGTCCCTGTGATTTTCATGCAGGATCCACCAACATAGCCGATTTCTCCGGCTTTAATGCTGCCTGAATTTATCTCAAATGCGTAGGTAATCGCCTTGCCTTCTTTCCAACCACGGATGGTAGCTGTTCCATTATTACAGACAATTACTGAATATGGAGTTTTGCTGAAATCGATGTCTTTTGTGGCAATCAACTCCACAAATTCTTTGCAAGAATCTGTACCGGCAGGATTGACGTACATTTCTGAAATCAACAGTGCTTGCCCGTTGACCTTGGCTGAAAGCAATAATAGCGCTAGAAGCCAATAATTTCTGATGAATTTTCGCATGGTTATAGTTTTGTGCGAAATTCACTGCTGATTATTGCGATAGTATTGTTTGATTCCTATGGGATCTTTAAGATAGCTTTGAATTAATATTAACTAAGTTAATCGATTATTATCAACAGGGAACGATTCTCAATAACGGTGGGGTTTCAAGTTAATTCGATAGGCCTATTTGAGAAAGAAAATCTTTTGCTTGTTGGGGTCGCAAGACCGACAAATTAATGGGTCTGCCTTGCTTCAGCTTTACGTGTAAAATATAGTTACCCGAGGTTGTGTAGGCCTTTCCCAGTCTACCATTACGCAAGCCCCAACCGCCAAACTCAAGCAGAGAATTAATTTTCAATACTTGAATATCTTCGATTTCTGATAAGGTATAACGGCGTTTTTTTAGCACAAATGGGAAATAGGTAAAACTAAATTCAGAAGCCGATAAAGTCCAGGTTAACCGAATGTTCCAAAATAAAATGGCTATAACGATCATTATTATATAGGGGGTAAGCATCGACCAGAAATTGACATTCCATTGGCTTTTCCATTGATCGAAATTCAATCCGGCTGCAGGAATAAATACAATTGCCAAGGTAATGGGCAAAAGAACCCAAATCATTTTTCGCATGCTTAAACTCTCTGAGTAGGTGAGTGTTCCCTCCGGATTTACATGCTTGCGAGTAATGATTTCCATGGCTGATTATCAATCTGAAATCAAAGATAGATAGTTATAATGGGTTGCCAATTGTCTTTTTTTACAATTTTATTTCGATAACCATTTTTGTAGTGAAACTATTTTGCTATATTTGCAGCCCGATTCGTAAAAAAATAGTATTATGACTAAGCGTACTTACCAGCCTTCGAACAGAAAACGCAAAAATCGTCACGGTTTTCGTGAGCGCATGTCTACCTCCAATGGTCGCCGTGTATTGGCTTCACGCCGTAAGCGCGGTCGTAAGAGTTTGACAGTTAGCGCCGAGCGCAGCCATAAAGGCTGATGCTCGTAAGATTCTTGGATGCAACATCCAGAGTCTACATACCGTATGCGTCAAGATCTTCCCAAAAAGGAAAGACTTTGTAGCGAAAAAATTATCGCCCGATTATTCCAATCGGGCGTTTTTGTTTCCAAGTATCCATTGCGATTGAACGCCGTGGTGGAGGCGGTTATGGTGCAGCCAATTGTGGTGCAGCCTACTGTGGTGGATTTAACCTTGGTGCAGGCTACAGCGATGGAATCCCCGTTGGTAGATTCTGCTGAGGTAAATGAAACATTCTCCGTGTTTTCAGGGGGCGAAGGCGGTGTAAATCAAATTAAAGAGACTATTGATTCCAATAATGTGGCAGTAACGGGTACCGTTCAGGTTTTATTCTCTGCCAGTAAACGGAGATTTCCTCGGGCCGTTGATCGCAACCGGGTTAAGCGGTTATTGCGGGAAGTGTACCGAAAAAACAAGCAATCGCTGTGGACTTGGGCATTAACAAACAACCAACAGCTGTCTATCGCTATTATATATACAGGCAGTGATTTGGTGGATTATGTTCAACTAGAGAAATTGTGGATGGATTTGCAAGCCCGATTGATAAAAAAGCTCAATGCGTTTAACGAATCCCCTGTGGCCGCCGAATCATAAAAGAATTAACCGTAGATATCCGCTACCCATGAGATATGTTTTTTTGTTGTTCATACGCATCTACCAATACGCAATAAGTCCATTGTTTGGCTCTTCGTGCCGGTTTTCTCCCAGCTGCAGTCAGTACGGTGTTGAAGCCATTAAAAAACACGGTGCTCTGAAAGGTGGGTGGTTAACCATCAAGCGAATAGGTAGATGTCATCCTTGGGGTGGTAGCGGTTACGATCCCGTTCCATGAAGAACATTTAGGTTGTTTTTGATAGTTTTTTTACCTATATTTGCAGCCCTAATTTTATAGCCTTAAATAAAATGAACAAACAACAGTACGAGACCGTGATCATTCTGACACCCGTACTCTCTGAACAGCAGATGAAAGATGCTGTTTCTGGCTACAGAGAGTTGATCACGAGCAACGGTGGGGAAATGGTCCATGAAGAAAACTGGGGCCTAACCAAGCTAGCCTATCCCATCCAGAAAAAAGGAACCGGTTTTTATCACCTGTTCGAATTCACCGCTAACACGGATTTTATCAAAACCTTTGAGCTTGCCTTCCGTCGTGATGAGCGCGTATTGCGTTACTTGACAGTGAAGTTAGACAAGTGGGGTGTTGATTATAACAAGCGCAAGCGTAACGGAGAGTTGCGTTCTGCAGCAAAAGAATCTAAACCAGCAGCACCCGCTGTTGATGTAAAAGTTGGAGAGGACACTGAATTATGAGCAAAGAAACAAATTTCGTATTTAACCAAACTCCCCAAGTAATCCAGAAGAAAAAATACTGCCGCTTCAAAAAGCACGGTATTAAATACATCGATTACAAAGACAAGGATTTCTTGTTGAAGTTTGTGAATGAGCAAGGTAAGGTTTTACCTCGTCGTATTACAGGTACATCATTAAAGTATCAACGTAAAATGTCGGTAGCAATTAAGCGTGCCCGTCATTTGGCCTTGATGCCTTTCGTAGCAGACGGATTAAAATAGGAGGAAAGAACGATGAAAGTTATTTTAACACAAGACGTAAAAAATTTAGGTCATAAAGACGATATCGTAAGCGTTAAAGACGGTTACGGTCGTAATTTTCTAATCCCTCAGGGAAAAGCTAAATTAGCTTCTGAAGGAGCATTGAAGATGTTGGCCGAAGATATTCGTCAGCGCGAATTTAAAATGGAAAAATTGCGCAAAGACGCAGAAGCACTTGCGGCTAAATTGAATGGTATCACTGTTCAAATCGCAGCCAAGGCAGGTAATTCTGGTAAAATCTTTGGGTCGGTTACTGCATTGCAAGTAGCTAATGCTTTGAAAGACAAAGGATTTGATGTTGATCGTCGCAAGATTGTTTTCGATGATATCAAAACTATTGGTCAGTTTGAAGCTAACATCAACCTAGTAAAAGACATTAACGCCAGCATCACTTTGGATGTTGTTGCTGATTAATTGTATAGGTTATAGGTAAAATGAAGGTCGCCCACAAGGCGGCCTTTATTGTTTTGTTGTATTTTTGCATCTTATGTGGGATCGTTTCGCAACCCTGATCCTTAAGCAAAGGGTTTATTTCTTAACCATCATTCTACTGTTTACCGGTGTGATGGGCTATTATGCTACGAAAGTAGAGCTAGAATATAATTTTCAAAAGCTGGTGCCTGCGGACGACCCCGATCACATAGCGTATAAGAAATTTAACAAGACTTTCGGCGAGGACGGTAATAAACTGGTTATTGGATTTTCCACCGATAAACTTTTTGATTTAAAAAATTATCAAGCTTTTTATAAGCTTTCCCAAGACCTAGCTTCCCAGCGCGGGGTTAAGGAGATTGTATCACCGTCTAGATTTTATAATTTATCCTTAGATACTGCGGAGAAATTTATTATTCACCAGGTACCTGGCACCATGCCGCAGACCCAGGCAGAAGTAGATAGCCTGAGGGATATGTTTCTTAATCTACCGTTCTATCGCGGCTTATTATACAATGAGGAGACCAACGCTATTTTGATGTTGGTTAACATCGAGGATAAGTTCTTGAATTCGCCCGAAAGGAAATTCAGTGTTCAGAAATGGGCCGAAATGGTAAAGGATTTTGAAAAAGAAATCGGGGTAGATGTGCACATGAGCGGCTTGCCTTATGTAAGAACTGTATATGCAACGGAAGTAAAGCAAGAAATTGTAATGCTTACCATCATCGCCTTTGTGGTTACTTCGCTGCTTATCTTCATCCTATACAGAAGTATCTCCACGTTGTTGATTTCCTTGTTGTTTATCATCATTGGGGAGTTAACCATGTTGGGATTGTGCGGCTTACTACATTTTAAAATATCCTTATTAACCGGTACTTTACCGCCGTTATTGGTTGTTATTGGGGTACAAAATACCATTTACCTGATTAATAAATACCACGAAGAATATGCTAAATCCCGTTCGCAAGCCAGGGCGTTAACCCGAGTTGTTTCTCGCATCGGGTTGGCAAACTTCCTTATTAATTTTACCACTGCTGTTGGTTTTGGTACGTTTTATTTTACCAAAATTCAGATGCTGGAAGAATATGGTTTGGTTTCATTTTTAACCATAAACATTATTTTCTTCATTACCCTAATTGGATTACCCGCTTTCTATTCCTATTTGCGTGTTCCTAGCGACAAACAAATTAAACACTTAGAGAATAAGAGTATTTCAAGTTTCTTGGATTGGGTGAAATTTATGGCATTCAATCACAAGCGGAGAATTTATTTCTGGTTCATTTTGTTCACCCTCGTAAGTGCCATTTTTGTGGTTCGTTTGCGGCCATTGGCTTATATGGTGGATGATATTCCTCACGATTCGAAAATCTACAAGGATTTAGAATACTTCCAAGATAATTTCAAAGGTGTAATGCCGTATGAAATTTTAATTAAAACCAACGATGAGCATGATGCGTCTAATCCTACAACGTTGGCCAAAGTTAATTCCCTACAAAAAGCACTAAAACGGTTCCCAGAGCTTTCGAAACCCGTGAGTATGGTGGAGATTGTTAGTTACGCCAATCAGGTAGTGAATGAAGGCGATCCGGCTTATTATCGGATGCCCAAGGTAACCGACCTAGGAGATATTGCCATGCGAATGCCTGAACAAAAAACCGGCGCACCTATGATGAAAGGGTTGTTGGACTCAACGCATTCTACGCTGCGGGTAAGTTACCAGATTAAAGATGTGGGTTCTGTACGTTTGGACAGTATCAATTCGGCCATATATGAAATTTTGGACCGTATTTTTCCTAAAGAAGAATACCAAGTACAGGTTACGGGTACATCGGCGGTGTTCTTAAAAGGAAATGGATATCTTTTTGATAGCTTGGGTTCCGCCACTTTTTGGAGTATACTCATTATATCGCTTACCATGGGCCTATTGTTCCCCTCTATCCGGATGATTATAATCGCCATTATACCCAATATTATTCCTTTGTTGGTGACGGCAGGAACGATGGGGTATTTTGGGGTGCCGTTAAAACCGTCAACCATTTTGGTGTTTAGTATCGCTTTTGGGATAACCGTAGATGCTACCATCCATTTTGTTATTACTTTCCGACGAGAATTGGTAAAATATAATCGAACCGTACGGGTAGCCTTGAGCAATACTATTTCTGAGGTTGGTTTCAGCATGATATACACCATGGTGGCTATCTGTGCTGGGTTCTTGATTTTTGTATTCTCCAACTTCCAAGGCACTATTTGGTTGGGATGGTTAACCGGTTTAACGCTGATTGTGGGTATGGCCGCTAATTTATTTTTATTGCCAGCGTTGATTTTATCCTTAGAACACCGTTTAAACCCCAAAGAAGAATTAGAAGATACCGTGGTAGATATTGAAGAGGAAGACGATGCTGAGCCAACTACATCAACTGATTACAGCCCCGTAAATCGCTAAAATCAATTCTCCCTAAAACTTCGAAACTACCGTCTTCATAGCATTTCCCTAAATCATCGGTAGCAATAAAACTGCAACTGTAGAGATTCGCTAAGTCGATTATGCAAATTCTACCCGTTTTACCCCAAGGAAGGAAATCTTGGGGATCCATCGGGTCACAGATCATCACTTTCATCCAAGGCGGGCATTGAAACCTTCCGTCGCTTGGTCGGGTATAAGCTTGGGACAACAATTCTGTCATACCGTACTCAGATTCTATACTTGAGGTGCAAAAGGCGGTTTTTAATCGATCATGCAATTCGGCTCGTGTTAATTCCTTTCCTCTGCCTTTCATCCCACCGGTTTCAATCCATTGAATGTGAGCAAAGGAGGGTGGATTTTGCTGGTTATGGGGGGCGCTGGGGCTATTTACATATTCGGCCAATTCTAGCAGTGCGAAGGTTACTCCAAATACTACCGTGGGAATTTGATGGTTTTCATTATGGAGAATTAGCGACCACAATTTTTCGTATTCGTATAAATAAAATCCGCTATCCACATGGTTGCTTCGATTGATTAAATGATCAACCATGTAGACCAAGGACGAATTTTTTCTTTCTAAATAAGCGGGCAGTAAGCCGATGATGCAAAGGTCTTGCACGTTTCCAAATCGCTGTTCGAAGGTGTTTACAAAACTCCGTTGATACAACGCTGGATTAAACACCCAATGTTTTGATGGTTGATTGAGGGTGGTTCCGCTGGATTCAAACAATAAATAGGGCTCGATGTGGTTTTCTGCAACAAGGAAGGAGGCACTGTGCTCTTGGTCTCTTTCTCGTTCCTTGCGCGTCCCGAAATTGGGTTGATGGCCCGTGTTTTTCTCCCCTACTGCTTCAATGGACAAAATAGTATGTGTTTTAAAAAACTGAATTGGCAGGAAGGTGGGATTGTGGCTATTGTAATTATTTAATTCGCACCATTGATGAAAACTACCGCAAACACTTTGCTGCCAGCGATAAATTTCTGCGGCCAGAGTATTAAATTTGGATTCCTCGATGGTTAAAATTCGATTTTCCATATCTACCCAAGGGTTCTCCCTATTGTTTCTTGGCATTTTTGTGCTGTTAGGTGCTTGCAACGATAGCAAAAATACAACCCTTAGCACACCGCAACTAAAAATTCTATCAACCACCGTAGTTCCTTCGCCAATGGGACACGATAGTTTGGTATGGGTGGATTTGATTTTTGAAGATCAGGATGGTGATTTAGGTTTATCCGAATCAGATACGATGGGCGGATTTGCCTATGGTAAGTACGATTTTCAGAATTTAAAAGTATATATGCACTATTGCAAGGATGGGATTTGGCATTATGCATTAAATCCAATTACGGGGAATACGGACACGATTACCTTTCATGAACGCCTTCCTCGGTTGTCTGCACCCGGAAAGAATAAAAAAGTTACCGGTGAGATGAGGCTGATTATACCCGCAAAGCCCTACGGTTTTGTGACAGATAGCGTTCGATTTACCCTTAGAATTTCTGATCGAATGTTGCATCGAAGCGGGTGGGAAATTTCTCCTGTGGCGAGGTTGAAGCACTAAATCAGCAATAGGCAGTAAAGAATAATGGTTATATCGTTTGGTATTGGGTAGTTCCACGCTCACCGGGAGAGGATTTTGGGGCGGTTATTTCTCCAATTACCGCGAAATCGGTTAAGTGTATGTTAATTATCGATTAAAATGCGATATTTTCGCCTTTTAAATTTTGAATTGGCACGGCGTTTGAAAATCTTTGCAACAATGAAGCGATTTTTGGTAGCGATAACATTAATGATGACAGCTGGCTTGGTTCAGGGTCAGAAAAATCAGTTAGTAGGGTTTGTGGATTCGGATGTGATTCTATCAAAAATGCCAGAATTTCAAGCTGCTCAACGAGACTTAATGGATTTATCGGCAAAATGGGAAGCAGAAGCCTCGCAAATTAAAGCACAATTAGACCAATTGCAGCGCGATTATTTGGCGGAAGAAGTCTTGTTAACGAACGATCAAAAAAAGCAGCGCAAAGAAGCTATCGCAGCAAAGGAATCGGATTTGTACCAGTTTCGAGAGGCTAAGTTTGGTCCTAACGGAGCTATTTATCAGGAGCGTTTGAAATTGGTGAAACCGTTGCAGGATAAAATTTACGATGCAATCCAAACCGTGGCAAAAAAAGAAGGATACTCTTATATTTTTGATAAAAACGGAGGGGCCTTGATGTTGTATGCCGATGCTCGGTACGATAAAACATTGGAAGTTTTAGAGGTATTAGGAATAGCTACTGCCGAAGAGGGTTCTGGCAAACCAATAGCTCCGGGGGGAGTAACCCCTGGAGGTAAAAATAAACCCACGCCTCCTGTGAAAAAATCAGATTCAGACGAAGAATAATTATTAGTAAAACAATAAATCAGAATACATGAAAAAACTTATCTTATTATTTACCCTTACCCTTTCGGTACTGTTTGTAACCGAGGCTCAGGCACAGAAAGTAGCTACGGTTAACACACAAGTATTGATCGACACGATGCCTCAAAAAGATTCTGCCGATTTGAAATTAGCTGCCATTGCTCAAGTTTATGACGAGAAATTGCGCGATTTACAAATGGAAATGCAAAATAAACAGAAAGAGTTCGAAGCAAAAGTAAATGCAAAGGCTTCTCAGTCGCAGTTAGAGTTATTGCAAAAGAGCTATGAGCGTTTAGTGCAGGAATACAAAGAAACCGAGGAAATGGGAACCAACGAATTACAGGAAGCGCGTGTAAAGTTGTTGCAGCCATTGATTGAAATTATCAAAAAGTCGGTGGGTGATGTAGCCAAAGCGAAGGGATATGCCCATGTTATTGATAATGCGCAAGGAATTGTTTTGTGGAGTGCCAGTCCAGCTGATGATATTACGGCGGCAGTTATCGCACAATTATTGAAAAAGTAATTTTCGATAGAAAATAATTTGAAAAAAGGATGGTGTAGCTATACGCCATCCTTTTTGTTTTTATCGGCACCATGTATCTTCGCACGTTGTATACCATGGCTACTACAGGGAAAATTGGGGTATTTGATTCTGGTTACGGTGGCCTAACCGTATTGCGGAGTATTGTAGATCGACTTCCTGAGTACGACTATTTATATTTAGGGGATAATGCACGTGCTCCGTATGGGAATCGTTCTTTTGATGCAGTATACCAGTATACATTGGAGGCGGTAGAGTGGTTGTTTAGTCAAGGCTGTGAATTGGTTGTGCTTGCATGTAATACGGCATCGGCTAAGGCACTTCGGCAAATCCAACAGATGCACTTGCCGCTTAGAAAAGACCACAAACGGGTGTTGGGTGTTATTCGACCTACAACAGAAAATATCGGCAATTATACCAAAACCAAGCATGTTGGAATTATGGGAACTGCAGGCACGGTGAAGTCGAATTCATATCCCATGGAAATCGCCAAGTTTTTCCCCGATTTAGTAGTATCGCAAGAAGCCTGTCCAATGTGGGTATATTTGGTAGAGCACAATCACCTAGAAGGGGAAGGCGCCGATTATTTCGTACACCAAAATATTAGTAGAATTTTAGAAAAGGACCCAATGATTGATACGCTATTATTGGCGTGTACGCATTATCCATTGTTGGAAAAAACAATTCGGAAGTTTTTGCCAGTTCAGGTGAAATTGGTGTCGCAAGGTGCCATCGTAGCCGAACGATTGGAGGATTACTTATTCCGACATCAAGAAATTGCTACTCTACTTTCCCGCAATGGGAATCGGTTGTTTGCTACTACTGACGATGCTTCAATATTCAATGAACAAGCCACTTTATTTTTTGGCGATTCTGTAGTATCGCAGCACGTGATTTTAATATAATTCGATGGCTTCGGATGAATTTAAATCGGTTATACAAGCTCTTCCAGAAACCCCTGGAGTGTATAAGTATTTTGATTCAACCGATACTATTTTATATGTAGGAAAGGCCAAGAATTTAAAAAAGAGAGTAAGCAGTTATTTTACAAAACAGCATTACGAAAATCGCAAAACCGCAGTTTTAGTTAGTAAAATTCACCGGATTGAATTTACGGTGGTGGACACGGAATTGGATGCTTTGCTCCTGGAGAATAGTTTAATTAAAGAATTACAACCAAGGTATAATATTAGTTTAAAAGACGACAAAACCTATCCGTATATCCGTATTACTGCGGAGCGTTTCCCGCGGGTATTTCAAACCAGGCAAGTAATTCGCGATGGCAGTGCATATTTTGGACCTTATGCGAATGTAAAAGTGATGCAAACGGTGTTGGATTTGGCTAAAAAACTGTATCCTACCCGGAATTGCAATTTGGTTATGAATCCTGCGTCCATTAAAGCAGGGAAGTTCAGAATTTGCTTAGAATATCATATTGGGAATTGTTTAGGACCTTGCGAAGGCAAACAATCGGAAGAGAATTATTTAGAAAATATTGATCACATCCGAAAACTGCTCAAAGGAAACTTATACGAAGTTAAGAAGCATCTTAAATCGGCCATGGTACTGCACGCGGAGCAGTTGGAATTTGAAGATGCACAACGGTACAAGGAGAAATTGGATGCGTTGGACAGATACCAAGCAAAAAGTACGGTAATTAGTCCCAATCTTGGCGATTTAGAAGTGTATTCCATCACCAGTATGGAGAAGATTGCTTTTGTTAATTTTTTACGCGTAAGCCAAGGATTAATAGTAGTTAGCCGAAATTTAGAAATTCGAAAACGCCTAGAAGAAAGCGACGAAGAATTGTTGGAATCGGCCATCGTTGAAATGCGACAGCAATATGGCGATGATTGCAAAGAAATTGTACTATCGCATCCCATCGAATTATCCATTCCTGGCGTGGGAATTACCGTGCCCAAATTGGGAGAAAAACGCAAATTATTGGAGTTGAGCATGAAGAATACCTTGTTGTATAAACAGGAGAAATTGGCTCAGTACGATAAGTTGAACCCCGAAATGCGAATAGATCGGCTGATGGAGCAAATGAAACAAGATCTGCGATTAACCGAACAACCCAGACATATTGAGTGTTTCGATAATTCTAATTTCCAAGGTACTTATCCTGTAAGTGCTTGTGTGGTATTTAGGGATGGAAAACCGTTTAAAAGTGATTATCGGCATTTTAACGTAAAGACGGTGGAGGGTCCTAATGATTTTGCAACCATGAAAGAGGTGATTAATCGGCGGTATTCCCGATTAGTATCGGAGGATAAATCGTTGCCCCAGTTAATTGTAGTTGATGGGGGTAAGGGTCAGTTGAGTTCCGTGGTGGAGGCACTCAAGGAGATGGATTTGTACGGGAAAATGGCAGTAATTGGGATTGCAAAGCGGTTGGAGGAAATCTACTATCCCGGCGATTCTTTGCCCATGTATATCGATAAAAAATCCGAAACTTTGAAGATAATTCAACAAATGCGGGACGAAGCTCACCGGTTTGGAATTACGCATCACCGGGCGAGGCGTAGTAAAGGAGTGATAAAGACTTCGCTAACGGAAATTCCAGGAGTAGGAGAGGAAACGGCGCGTTTGTTATTGCGACATTTTAAAAGCATAAAAAAAATTCAGGTTGCTGAACTGGAGGAATTGCAGGAAATTGTAGGAAAATCAAAGGCAACTGTTGTCTGGAAATATTACCGAACCAACCATGAATAAAGTTCGAAATCAACGCGAAGTTTTGCGTAATTGGTTGGAAGTTGTGCGGAAGGAAGATTCGGCTACCATTTTATGGAGTGCGGGCTATCCGGATACTTATGGGATTTTTGAAGGTTTGTTAGCCATCGGACAGCAACGGGTAGATAAGGATTGGGAGTCGTTGAATGTTGGTGATAATCGATTGCGAATTGTGAGTTTATCCTACGATGTGAAGAACGAGATTGAGCCGTCTTTACGATCCAATAATCCGGATGTTTTTCATAGGCCTATCATAGAATTAATAACGCCCAATCATTGGGAGATGCTGCTACGCAACGGCGAGATTGTGGATACGGAGAAGGACTTAACAACCGTAACATCGCTTTCGCTCGGTGCCAATCATTCCTTGGACCATTCGGTAAATTTGGTAGAACATTGGGACGGAACTGTTCGTTTAACGATGAATTTGGCCGAGGAAACCGATACCCAATGTACGGAAGTTGAAAAGGTAAATTCTCTGCATAACCAAGCAAGCACAATTGCCGGTTGTGAAGAACATATACAATGGAAGGCCAAGGTGTCAAAAAGCCAATATTATGAAACCATAGCGTGGATTAAATCCAAGATAATAAGCGGTGATTTTTACGAAATGAATTATTGTGTATCGTTTGAAGCATCGGCAGAAATAGATCCGTACTGGGTTTTCGAGGTTATGACGCAAGTTTCGGCTGCACCTATGATGACATTCATGAAACGGGGTAATTACTATTTAATGAGCAGCAGCATGGAGCGATATTTACGAAGCGATGGAACGTGGTTGTTAAGTCAACCCATCAAGGGAACGATGCGTAATACATCGGGAAATAATGCAGAGCGGCTACAATCATTAGCGGATGCGCTGTATCAATCGGAAAAAGATAAGGCCGAAAATGTGATGATTGTAGATTTAGTGCGGAATGATTTATCTCGGATTTGCCTACCGGATTCTGTTAAAGTACGTGAACTTTGCGGGATTTATGCGTTTCCCCACGTATTACAAATGATATCAACGGTTATTGGTAAAAAGAAAAGCGGTATTCGGTTCTCCGATGTTATTAAAGCAACGTTTCCCATGGGGAGTATGACGGGTGCACCCAAAATCGCTGTAATGGAGGCCTGCGAACAAGTGGAGAATTTCAAACGAGGATTATACAGCGGAAGTATTGGATGGATTTGTGGCGATTGTTTTGACCTTAATGTGGTTATTCGAACATTGCAATTTGACCAATCGTTACATTATTTACAATATGCCGTTGGGGGCGCAATCACTATGGATAGCATTGCCGATGAAGAATATCAAGAATGTTTGGCAAAGGCCGAAGCGGTGCTTAAAACGCTAAGTGCCGCGGGTTATTCGATTTCGAATTTATAACCAACACCCTTCACCGTGTAAATAAACCGCTCGTTTAACTTTTCGCGGATTTTACGTACGTGAACATCAATGGTTCTGTCTACCACCAATACCTCGTTCCCCCAAACATTTTCTAAAATCTCATCTCTAGAAAAAACTCTGCCGGGTCTTGAGGCAAGAAAACTTAACAATTCAAATTCTTTGCGTGGAAATTGTAAGGCTTTGCCTTCAAATTCAACCACAAAACGTTCTCTATCAATTTTTAAAACTCCAAAATCAATGGCTTCGGGTTCAGGTGTGTGTAAGGCGTTACGTCTGCGTAAAATGGCTTTAATTCTGCTCAATAACACCCTGGGACGAATGGGCTTCGCAATATAATCATCGGCACCAGCTTCAAAACCGGCTAATTCTGCAAATTCTTCGCTGCGCGCGGTTAGGAAAACAACAGGAATATTCTTGGTATCAGGATTTTCTTTTAATTGTCTGCAGGCTTCCATGCCATCCATTACGGGCATCATTACGTCCATAAGGATGATTTCTGGATTAACTTTGGATGTTTGATCCAGGGCTTGTGCACCATTGGCGGCTACATGTACCTCAAATCCTTCCTTAGCGAGGGTATGTCGAATAAGCTCTAAAATATCTAGCTCATCATCAACAACAAGAATCTTTGGTAAACCTTTTAACATATTGTTACAAAGGAATCGATGTAATTTAAATTATCAATTCCTTTCATGTTAAATTTGTGTTAAACAAAGAAGGCCTAATTGTTATTGACCGAATATTTCTCTGAGTTTATCGGCTAATTCCTCGCCTCGAAGATTTTTTGCAATGATTTTGCCGTTTGAGTCTAACAATACGGTTGCTGGGATGGAGCGAATACCGTACAATTGTCCAGCAGAGCTTCCCCAACCTTTTAAGTCACTTACGTGTTTCCACGTTAATCCATCTTTTTCTATGGCCGCGGCCCATCGATTAGGATCTTGATCTAACGACACCCCGTAAATTTCAAATCCTTTGTCTTTGTATTTATTGTACAAGGCAACATTAAACGGATTTTCCTTTCTGCAAGGGCCACACCAACTCGCCCAAAAGTCGATTAACACAATCTTGCCACGCAATGAGCTCATGGCTAAATTTTCTCCATTGGGTTGAGCTAGGTTGATATCTGGTGCCACGGCTCCTACCATTAATTTCCCTTCTTTCGCCATTCTTTCTGAAATAGCCTTACTATATTTAGCAGCGGGATTCGCTTTGTTGGCTGCTTTCACGGCTAATTCTAGCCATTGGAAGTTAGGTTCATTAATCACATTATACTGCACGATAAAATAGGGGAGGAAAGAAGCGCCACGGGCAGTAGCAAAATCAAACAGTTTTGTTTCTCTTTCCAACATTAAAGCATTGTAATCTTTGCTTAATTTCATCATTTGCTCATAGCCTTCGTCTGTGTTGGGATTGATTGTAGAAGCTGATTTTTCAATGCTATTGATTCTAATTAAATAGGATTTGTTTAGTTCTAATAATTCTTTTAATCCGCGGGATTCATCGGAACCTTTACCGGTTACTTCATAGGTAAACTCTATTCCTGATGGATCGATATTGACATTTAAATCCGATTCATTATTTACGCCGAGGTAAACCATTTGTTGCGGAGATACTTGCAATGCACAAAACAAAAAATCTTGGGTATTGGCGGAAATACTAAAGCTTCCGTTTTTGGATGTTACTACACTATCAATCATCACTAACCCTTCAGGGGCCATTTCTTGTAAGTAAATCAATTGGTTGGGTTTATTCTTCAGTGTGCCGCGAATGGTGAAACCGCCAGCAACTTCTAAGGAATTTTCCTTTTGTGTAGTTAATGTATTAATCCAGTTACTAAAGTCGCTGCTTATTTTCTCTGCATTTAAATTACTGCAAGAGCTTAAAGCAAAAGCGGATATTGGCAATAAGGCCCGTATAGACAATGACATAATGAATCGCATTTATTTCAAAATTAGCAAAAATCTGGCCGTTTTCTCCTAGCCTCTTCAAATTCTTGGATAGATGTAGCATTAATTAGGTTGAAATCGCCAATTTTAGTTCTAACTAACGAACTTAAATATGCGCCGCAACCCAGTTTTTTACCAAAATCATGGGCAATACTCCTAATATAGGTTCCTTTGCTGCAGGCTATTCGGAAGAATATTTCGGGGCCATTAATTTCGGTGATTTCAAATTCAGTTAGGGTGATTTTTCGAGATTTCAGCACAGTATCTTCCCCTTTTCTTGCTAATTTATAGGCGCGTTTACCGTCTACTTTAACGGCCGAAAACAACGGAGGAATTTGATCGGTTTCCCCTAAGAAACTTTCGGCAACTTCCCGGATTTGTTGTTCTGTAATTCCATCAATCGACATAAAATTACAGGGGTCGGTTTCTAAATCGTAGCTGGGCGTTACGGCACCAATGTGAATGGAACCGGTATATTCTTTAGGAGCATCTTGAATAGACTGAATGGTCTTGGTTTGTTTTTCAGTACAAATAATCAACAATCCAGAAGCTAATGGATCCAGTGTTCCAGCGTGCCCTACTTTTTTCGCACGGGTTATGTATTTGATTTTTTTTACGGCTTGAAAGGAGGTCCAACCTAGCGGTTTATTAATCAACAATATTTCTCCTTCAGGTCTGGTAGGAGGGGGCGTTTTAACTGCAATTGTATCAGTAGTGGGACTATCGCTTTCCTGAGAAACGGAAGGTTGGATTGGAGATTCCAAAGGTTGTTTATTAAGGTTGAATAATAATTTTGAAGGAATATTCGTTTTTGTTGCTGCCACCAAAGTTTCCGTTGGTTTGAACTTTCAGAAAGTAAATTCCCGGGGCTAAATGCGTAGTATGCACCGCAAAGCGATGGGTTCCGGGATAGCAATATAAAGCAAATGAGAGTGATTCATCGGAGCTTGGAGCTGCTGGGTCATTGATTTTACTTGCCGATAGGCCTTGCAAATCAGTGCCAACTATATGCGTTTCAGGGATTGTATAATCATTGTAATTCCAACGCGTGGTTCTAACCGGTTTCCCATCTTCCGTGTACAATTTTCCCCAAACATACCCTTTGCTGAGCGTCTGAAATTCTATGTTCACTGTTTCCGTAGCCGGTATTGGGAAAACTTTAACCGATGAAATTCCGCGTTGAGAACCCGTATCGGTAACCTTAATTTTCGCTACGTGGCCCCACATGCTTAAGTTCAGTGCACCATAGGAACCTACCGCATAAAACACCCCCGGTTCATTGAATTTTGCTTGTATCCCTTCGTAATCGCCCCATCGCTGTTCGCCTTTCCCTAAAAAGCTGTAATAAATTAAACTATCGCCTTCCCTAAAAGGTACATAGTTAGAATATTCTCCGTAACGGTTAATGTAAAACGCACCGGCAGAAGGGTAGTGCCAAGGACTTGAGTGCACGGTAGTTACAACCATGGCAGGATCAAAAGTTCCGTCTTCGTCTTTGGATAAATTAGCCGCAGCAACCGCAGGATATCCAAAATCAAGACTGTCATGGGTGAATAGTTTTGCTTGAATAGTAGGTTTTGCCGGTACGGGAAGTGAAATATCTTTTCTTCGATTAACGGACGGAAGATCGTAAATACTACCATGCATAATTGCTGCTTGGTAGGTTCTGAAATTAATGGAATTTTGAAAATAATGTATGGTGCTACCTAAACGAATGCCACTCAAAACACGGGCGTCGTTGGTTCTTAGTTTGTAGGCTGTATCGGGTTGTAATGCACTGGGTGGGAATCCATAAGCTTGCGGTGTTTTTAACACATCCAATGTCCATTGGGCATTTCCGCTGCTCAAACTGTTGGTGATCCTGTGAAGAAAAACCGTATCGTTTTGTCGAGCATAAGGTCTAACCGTAAGAAAATAGTTATCGATGCCATCCGGAAACGGACTGTTTTGCATAGGACAGATGCTCCACAGCGATACATTTTCGTATTTTAAGTTATGGAAAAAGTTCTTTCGCAAGGGTTTGCCATCGTAACCGTCCTGTTTGCTCAGTTGCCAAATAACCGCTTCCCGGAAACCTTCTTCCCACGAGGAACCGTTAGCTAACAAGTTTACGGTGAAGTATAGGTCTTCTTTGGTTTGACTAACAATGGGATAATCGCTCCACACGGTGTCTGCAATGGGGGTGCCGGGAATTTTATAGACATTCCAGGATTTGGTTGGGTCGTTGGTTTGAGAAAATCCAACCACGATAAAGCTACTTTTATCGGTAACCCCATGCATGTATAAAACTACGTAACGGTCTGCTACGGGGTCGTAAATTACCCGCGGATCGTAGGTTCTATCCATCTTTGGAATGGTGTCAATCTCTTTGTTTACATTGTCGAAATTGACTAAAGTAAAGGCCCGAGCAATTGTTCCGTCTTCGCGATGAGCCCGGATCACGGTGTTCATTACGGATACAAATTTGCCATCGTTCCCCACCGCAATGTGGTTGTCGTTAGGAGTGCCTCCGCCAGCGGGTAAATTGTAACCCTTTATCACTTCCGGAGTGATGTCCGATGGTTTTGTTTGGGGATCATTCAGGATGGATCTTCGGGGTTTAACACCCGTCGATTGCAATCTTCTTGAACGTTCGTGATCAATTTCTTTCCGCAGCTGATCGTTGATTCCGCTGGGGAGGGGCATTTCTTTTTCGATCCAAGATGCCTGCTTATTCTCTAAGGGTACCAACCAAATGCCCGGGGCATTTTCGGGATTGAACACATGCGAAATAGGGGTAGTATGATTGAAAATCGCTGAACCGGTTGCTTTACCATCGGCAGAAATAAATTGCTTAATGGTAATGGGTGATACGGAACTAAGTTGGGCTTTTTTCGCGATCCAATTGGCATTTATGGAGCCCGCAGGTTGGGTGCTTACCGATTGGGCTTCAGCAAAGAAAATGGATATTGAAGTCCCTAATAAAACACAACAGAATCGAAAATTAAAACGCATGCAAAGCAAAGTAAGGAAATATCCTTGCTTTTACCAAGCATTGACTTCCATTTCCAACGGGATTTGGAATTTATGCAGCACATCGGCTTGAATTCGTTGCGCCAATGCGATGATGTTGGAGCCGGTGGCAGAACCATAATTCACCAAAACAAGGGCCTGTTTTTCATGCACGCCGTAATCGCCTTCCCTGAACCCTTTCCAACCGGCCGTTTCAATCAACCAACCGGCAGGAACTTTCACCTTGCCTGGTCCTGCATCGTAGGATTTAATGGAGGGGTAGCTCAATAATAAAAAGTTAAAGTGTTCTTGGCTAATTACAGGGTTTTTAAAGAAGCTACCACAATTTCCAATTTCAGCGGGATTGGGAAGCTTGCTTTGTCTGATATGGATAACCGCTTTGCTCACATCGGCTACGCCAGGATTTGAAATACCCCAGTCTAGCAGGGTTTGCTGAATATCGCCGTACTGAGTTTTGATAATTGGTTTTTTTGCTAATTTGAAGGTAACCGATTGGATAAAAAACTTCCCCTTTGCTTCGTGTTTGAAAATACTTTCACGGTAGCCAAATTTACAATCGCTATGCGTAAAAACGATGGTTTCTCCCGAGGCCAGATTTACGGCCGTTAATTCCACAAAGCTGTCTTTTAGTTCAGCTCCGTATGCACCAATGTTTTGTATCGGTGCTGCCCCAACAGTACCTGGTATCAAACTTAAATTTTCTAATCCTCCCCAGCCATTGTTAATAGTGTACATAACCGTATCGTGCCAAATTTCTCCACCCCCACAGGTTAACCAAATCCACTCATCGTCTTCGGCCGTTATAGAAATTCCTTTTATTCGATTTACCAATAAGACAGATTCTATGCTTTGGGTAAGCACAACATTGGAGCCGCCTCCCAAAATTAGTTTGTGTTGCCCCGCAAATACAGTAATACTCTCTTGCAATTGTTGGGGACTTTCAATAAAAACACACGTTTTTGCTTGGGCTTGGATGCCAAAGGTGTTGAGCAATAGCAACGGATAATCATGGTAAATGTCCAACATGGTAATGATTTAGAGAAAGTTATGGAACAAAGGTAAATCATCCGCGATTAACCCTAATGCCTAGTTCATACTTTATTAAAATAATAGTAGTTAAAATATTAAATTAAATGTTTATCTTTTTGGTCTCAAATTAAATCAAAAATTAAACAAAACATTTCTTTTGTTGGAGTGTTTTTTTTAAACGCTAAATATGATTAACGCACTTGTATTATTATTTTTCTTCGTTTTGATGGAAGGGGTAGCTTGGTTTACGCACAAGTACATCATGCATGGAATTTTATGGGTTTGGCATGAAAGTCATCACAAACCACGGAAAGGTACTTTGGAATTAAACGATTTGTTTGGTTTTATGTTCGCTATTCCATCGGTTTGGCTTATAGTGGTTGGCGCCGATGCGTTCGATTGGAGATTTTTTGCAGGATTGGGGATTGCTTTATACGGAGTTGCGTACTTTTTGGTGCACGATGTATTTGTGCATCAGCGGGTAAAATGGCTCACTAGGGCTCGTTTGGGGTATTTTAAAGCCATGCGACAGACCCACCATTTGCATCACGCTGTACACACCAAGCAAGGGGCGCAAGCGTTCGGTTTTTTGTTTGTTAAACGTAAATTTTTAAAAGAATATTCGCATGACTAAGTCTGTAGTGATAATTGGAGCGGGGTTAGGCGGTTTGTCTACAGCCTTGCGATTAAGTTATAAAGGGTACAAGGTTACCGTAGTGGAGAAACAACCTACTCCTGGCGGTAGATTAAATATATTAAAACAGGATGGATTTACGTTCGATATAGGGCCCTCGTTTTTTTCGATGGGGTATGAATTTAAGGAACTGTTCGAATCAATCGGCGAGCCAATTCCCTTTGAATTAAACGAATTAGATCCGTTATACACGGTAAATATTGCCGGTAGCGATCGTGTATTTAAAATTTATAAAGACTTAGCCAAATTGGCCGAAGAATTTCGAGGTCTAGAAGATGATTTTGAGGCCAAAGCAAAGAAATATTTGTTGGGGGCCAAAGAGATTTTTCACGATACAGAATACCGTATTATTAAGAAAAATTTCAACAGTATCCTGCATTTTTTGGCAAGCATGGCCACCGTTCCGGTGAAGCATCTTCCAAAGATGTTCCGAACATTTTGGCAAGAGCTGGAACGACATTTCGATAGCGAAGAAGTGAAAATTATCTTTTCGTTGGTAGCCTTCTTTTTGGGCGCTACTCCTTTCAATACACCGTCTGTTTATAATTTGTTGAATTACACAGAATTACAGCACGATGGATATTGGAATGTGAAAGGCGGAATGTACAAGATTGTGGAAGGTATTTTGGGGCTTTTGGATAAAAAAGGAGTACAGATAAAACTGAATACGGAAATTGTTCGTGTAGAACAATCCAACGGTTCTGTGAAGACTGTAATTAGTTCAACAGGAGAGCGATTTGATGCCGATTTATTTGTAGTTAATGCGGATGCCGCTTGGTTCCGTGGCAAATTTTTAAGTCGTGCTAAATACACCCCAGAAAAATTGGATAAACTGGAATGGACACTGGCTCCGTTTACCATATACTTAGGAGTTAAAGGGAAAATTAACGGTATTCAACACCACAATTATTTCTTGGGAAATAACTTCAGGGCGTATGCGGATACTATCTTCAGAAGTTCCGTAGCTCCGGAGAAACCATATTATTATGTGAATGTTGCCAGTAAAAGCAATCCAGAATCTGCACCTGAAGGATGCGAGAATTTATTCATCTTATGCCCTGTTCCGGATTTGCGTGTAAAACCGGATTGGTCAGACGCCGATAAATTGGTGGATGAAATATTGGAAGACTTGGGTCAGCGTGTGGGGTATGATATTAAAAACAATATCCTCACCAAGGTTGTTTATACACCCAATGAGTGGGAGAAAATGTTCAATCTATACCGCGGAAGTGGGTTAGGGTTGGCGCACGGATTGAACCAAATTGGTGCATTCCGACCTTCCAACAAGGACGAGAAATTAAATAATCTTTATTACGTTGGTGCTAGTACCACACCCGGTACAGGTCTTCCGATTGTAGTAATAGGATCGAAATTAATAACGGAAAGGATAGAAAATGAGCATAGCGCTGTTTGATCAGACCTCTAAAGCCATGAGTCAACGACTGGCTTTGAATTATAGCACTAGCTTTTCGCTAGGAATTAGGTTGTTAGCTAAGGAATACCGATGGGCGGTTTTTGCCACCTATGGCTTTGTTCGGGTGGCCGATGAAATTGTGGATACCTTTCACGGATACGATAAGTCTAGGTTACTATCGGAGTTTAAGCAACAAACCTATCAAGCCATCGAAGATAGAATTAGTACTAATCCGGTTTTACACTCGTTTCAATTAGCGGTGAATCAGTTTGGTATTGGCAAGGATTTAATTGAGCCGTTCTTCAATTCTATGGAGGAGGATTTACAAACCGTAACGCACAGTTCTGATAGTTACAACCAATATATTTATGGTAGTGCGGAAGTGGTAGGGTTGATGTGTTTGAGAATTTTTTGCAAGGGCGATGATTCATTGTATCAACATTTGTTGCCCCATGCCCGTAGTTTGGGCGCCGCTTTTCAGAAAGTTAATTTTTTGCGAGACATTAAAAGTGATATCGACGAACGGGGTAGGGTTTATTTCCCTGGTGTTGATTTTTCGAATTTTACCGATGAGGAGAAAATTGATATCATTCAGGATGTAAAAAAAGACTTTTCGCATGCCTATAAAGGGATTGTTCAATTGCCTGTTGGTTGCAGACTAGGAGTATATACGGCCTATATTTACTATTTGAAATTATTGGAAAAAATAGAGCGAACCACCGCCTTGGATATCAAACAAAGCAGAATTCGAATTCCCAATACACAGAAAATATATTTATTGGCAGAGAGCTATTTGAAAGAGAAAATGATGAGTGCGTAGGCATTCGTCACTATCGATTGATCTTTAATCTCGGTTTTAGTTCGAGGGATAAAGCCTTTACTTAGGTTACTAAAGAGGAATCGGGTTACAGGACTAGATAATTAATTACCCGAACAACCAGGAGAACACCTCTTCGATTCTAGCAAAAGTGTGAACCTTGATTCCGGAATGATTGCCTGATTGTATTTTGTTGTATTTGGATACGATAATTTCCTCAAACCCTAATTTTTGTGCTTCGGCAATGCGTTGTTCCACGCGTTGAACCGCACGAACTTCACCGCTTAGCCCAATTTCGGCGCTAAATACACATTTTGTAGGCAAGGGTTGGTTGTAAAAACTGCTCATGATAGCAGCACACAAGGATAAATCTAGTGCGGGGTCTTCCAAACGCATTCCGCCGGCTAAATTCACAAATACATCCTGCTGCCCCAATCTAAACCCGCATCGTTTTTCTAAAACAGCCAACAACATATTCAATCGGCGAAGATCAAATCCCGTGGCTGATCGTTGGGGAGTTCCGTATACCGCCGTACTTACTAATGCTTGCGTTTCGAGTAACAAGGGCCTAACACCTTCCAACACCACTGCAACACCAATACCGCTGAGCACTTCTTCGCGTTGGGCTAACCAAATTTCGGATGGATTTTTCACGGCGTTTAACCCGTTACCATTCATTTCATAAATACCTAATTCTTGGGTACCTCCAAAGCGGTTCTTTAAGGTTCTAACAATTCGATAGGCATGATGTCGGTCACCTTCAAATTGCAAAACCGTATCCACCATGTGTTCCAAGATTTTTGGTCCTGCAATACTGCCGTCTTTGGTAATATGTCCGATTAGAAAAACAGGAACGTCGTTCTCTTTGGCAAACTGAAGCAGTTTTCCGGTGCATTCCCTGATTTGGGAAATACTGCCCGGTGTAGCTTCCAATTGTTCGGAATACAAGGTTTGTATAGAGTCTACGATTAACAATTCTGGCATTTCCCGTTCAACAGCATCCAGAATATTTTCCAGCAGCGTTTCGGTTAAAATATTGCACTGATCGGTGTGAATCCCCAATCGTTCGGCACGCAATTTTATCTGTGTATCGGATTCTTCGCCGCTTACGTATAAGGTTTTTATTGGAGTTCTAAGTGCTACCTGTAGCAGTAAGGTGCTTTTTCCTATTCCCGGTTCACCGCCCAATAAAACCATGGCGCCGGGCACCAATCCACCACCGAGAATTAGATTTAGTTCATCGTCTGAAAGCTGCAATCGCTGTACTTCGGCCGTCTCAATACTTTGAATGGGTTTAGGTTCGGCTATCTTTCTACCACTCTTTTTCCAAGCTGTAACCGATTTACTGGGTTTTAATTCCTCGGAAAATGTATTCCACTGATTGCATCCTGGGCATTTGCCAATCCATTTTGGACTTTCGAATCCGCAACTTCGGCAAAAAAAGGTGGTTTTGGACTTGCTCATGGTATAGGTATAAAAAAAGTACCAACAAAGGTATTCAATCGTAAGGATGGAACCTCTGTTGGTACTTGAAATTAATTCCTTTCCTAGATGAATTCCCTGAAAAGAATTATTGCGATTTTTATTGGTTGATTTCGTTGCGGATAGTGGGTGGAATTAGAGGTAATTCCGTTACCTACAGTTGAAATCGAGGCAATAGATCGACTTAGTATTTGTAAGTAGTTTCGGAAACTTTCAAACCACCTTGTTTGATAATTTCTTTAACGGGTCTGCCAGTAGCATCGAACTCATATTCGTAAGTACTGATAATGGTAGGTTCTGCAGGAACTACAACGGTTTCTTTGGTAAGGATATTTTTATTGCGAGAACGCTGTAAATCCTCTTGACCGAAATTTCTCAAATCACGTTTGGTTAGGTCATAATCGAATGTGGTTGAAATATCGCCATCATTTTGTAGTGTGTTATTGTCACCGGTCCAAGTGTACAGGGTTCTAGAGGTATCAGGAGACAACATGGTTAACACGTCAATGGCTTTTAGTTTATCGGTAGAATAATAGGAATGAGTTATAGAACCGAATTTGACTCCCATAAATTCAATTGGAGCAGAGGAAAGTCTGCCTTGAGCATCCAATGTGTAAACCAATTGGAAGGACTCAGTTGGGTCAGTTGAATTAACTGAGTTGATGGTTGCTGTTGTTGCGGTGTAGGTGTAGCTAACTACAGAACCATCATTGGTAGTAGTAGTTGAAGTTCTTCCTTGTGCATCGAAGGTGTTTGTAGATACGGTAGTATCGGTAGGGTTACCATTTTCATCAAAGCTTATAGCGATTGATTCGATAACATTAGAAGGCGTAGGCTCCGGCGTTGGAGTAGGTTGCTCTTCCGGCTTACAAGAGTTTAGCGATAATGCTAACGCTGCCGATGGTAATAAAAAAAACAGGCGATTTATTTTCATAATACGCGAAGATAGTAGCAAATTTTGTTGGAAGTTGAATTAAACGACGAGAGTGGTGCCCTTATAGATGAAATTATTCCATAGTAAAAAATATAGAATCTTTCTAAATAGATGGAATTTTCGCTGATTTTGTTGCTATTTTTGTAGTATGGAAAAAAGCATGCAAGACGTAATTACCGTATACGCGGAAGCCACTCCAAATCCTGAGAGTATGAAGTTTGTGGTTAACAAAATGTTGTTGCCGAATGACAGCGCCGATTTCCGTACCAAAGAATCAGCTTTAGGGGGTGGGGCTTTGGTTGAAGCCTTGTTTGATATGCCCTTTGTGAAAGGGGTGTTTATCATGAACAACTTCGTTAGTATCACTAAAAATAACGATTACGAATGGTTTGATTTAATTCCTGATTTACGTGGATTTTTCCAAGAATGGGTAGAACAAGGGAAAGAAATCGTGGCACCTAAAAAACAACTATCCGAAGCCGAAGAAGGCGAAATTGAGCGCAAGATCAGACAGTTATTGGAGGATCACGTAAGGCCAGCAGTTGAAATGGATGGCGGTGCTATAGATTTCAAAAGCTTTGAAAATGGAATTGTAACCGTTCAGATGAAAGGTTCTTGCAGTGGTTGTCCTTCCAGTACTATGACTTTAAAGGCAGGAATAGAAAATCTGCTCAAGCGCATGGTGCCCGAAGTGGTAGCTGTAGAAGCAGAAGCTGTTTGATTTAATTAGCATTCCTTAGACTTTGTTGACGTTTACCCTTGTTTACTTCCGGGGTTTAATCAGTCATAAACTGCGTCACAATTATCATAATCATTGCGCTGGTTTGTTGGCGTTGGTATACGTAGCGATGTATTGAACGATCAGCCGTTGCTGCCAGAAATTTATGCGAATCGTTAAGTCATTGTTAACGCAACGATTTTGTCTTGCGATTTCTTATCGTAAATCCGTAAAACAAATTCGGGCTGTTGCATTTTTTGCAAATAAATAATGCACTTCTGGTTTGTTTATACGGCTAATTTCCAACATATTTGCCCAAAATCGCACTAAATCGAAAAGCACAATCATGTTAGAAATTATACCTAAAAAGGATCCGGATTTCAAATCATTACACCAGTTTTTTACATTCGCAGCCAATAAGATACATCACCCCGACAGGCCCTATCTTATGTATAAAGAGGCCGGTAACTGGGAGAATTACACGTATAGAGATATCGAAGAAGTGGTTAACCAATTGGGTGCTTGGTTTATTGAGATTGGTTTAGTGAAAGGGGATCGTGTTGCGATGGTAGTGGATAATTGTCCGGAATATTACATGATTGACCAAACCGTTCAAAAACTGGGGTTAATTAATGTGTCGATTTATCCAACGCTAACAGCGGATGAAACTGAGTATATCATCAATGATTCTGGTGCGCGAGTGATATTTATTGGGAATGCATTCTTGCAAAAGAAATTCAAAAAAGTACAAGAAAAATGCCCAACGATTATTAAAGCAATTAATTTACCGGACGATATCGAGATAGGCGGATTATTTACCAATTTTAATGATGTGCGGGCGGAAGGTCAGGCTTTACTTTCCAAGCACGCGGCAGAAATAGAAGCAAGGTTTGATGCCGTGGAGAAAGACGATCTCTCTACCTTAATTTATACCTCGGGCACCACCGGAATGCCGAAGGGCGTAATGCTTACCCACTATAATTTTATGAGTAATTGTTACGATGCAAAAGAATTGTGTCCTGCGATTACCAAGGATGATTTGTATTTGAGTTTCTTGCCGTTGAGTCATGTATTTGAGCGGCTAGCAACCATGTATTTGAGCACGTATATTGGAGCTCAGGTAGCGTTTGCTGAGAACATTGACAAGGTTGCACAGAACATTGGGGAGATTCGCCCTACGTTGATGGCAGCCGTGCCCCGTTTATTAGAGCGTGTGCATGATAAAGTGTATAAGAACGGTACCGAAGCCGGCGGTATTAAAGCAAAGATTTTCTTGTGGGCATTGCAGGTTGGGGCGGATGTTAGAAAGTGTGAGGATCAAGGTACTTCGGTAGGTCCAATGTTGGCTATTCAACGAGCCATTGCGGAAAAATTGGTCTACTCAAAAATCAAAGCCAAAATGGGTGGCCGATTAAAGATGTTTGTTTCCGGAGCCGGAGCATTACCCGTGCACGTAGGAGAGTTTTTTGCTGCTATGGGAATGAAAGTACAGGAAGGGTATGGACTATCAGAAACATCACCGTTGGTTACAGTGAATGAGTTTGAACGACAAGTATATGGTACCGTAGGAAGGGTTGCTCCAAGGCAAATGGTAGCTATTCAAGATATTGAAACTAAAAAGATCTTGGCGGTTCAAACCTATGATAGTTTTGAGGCTAACTATGCATCGGAAGAAGGGGAGATTTTGGTAAAAGGCCCCAACGTTATGCAAGGCTATTGGGGCAAGAAAGAAGCAACCGAGGAAGTGTTTGATGCCGATGGATGGTTCCATACTGGAGATATTGGTCGATTTGAGCGCGGTTATTTAAAGATTACAGACCGATTAAAAAACATGTTAAAAACCTCGTTGGGTAAGAATATCTATCCAACGCAGATTGAAAACGTATTGTTGCGAAGCCCAAGGTTAGAACAGGTGTTTATAATCGGCGATAAAAAAGAGTTTTTAACCGCTATAATTCATCCCAATATGGAGGAATTAAAAACAGCCTTCGGTGGAAGAAAAGATTACTTTGAATCCAGCGATCCATTTATTCAAGACGATACGATTAAAAAATGGATGTTGGAGGATATTAAAAAGCTGAACGATAAATTGGCTAAGTTTGAGCGGATTAAAGATTTCATTATCAAGCGCGAGCCTTTTAGTGTAGAAGCCGGCGACATGACAATTACTTTAAAAGTGAAGCGCAAAGTAGTAATGGAAAAGTACAATGAGCAGATTGAGGCCATGTACAAATAAGTAGCAGGAGGGTTAAGGTTAGTAGTGCTTTTTTAGTCGCCTATCAGTTTTATCCAAACGAAAAGTAGGATAAAAAAACCTAATTGGATAAGATACATGGCAGCTGCCATCCTGTTTTTTGCAGGTTTAACATTGCTATTGATTAATCCGTGCATCCCAAAGGAAATCATAAACCATGCAATGTAATTTTTCAAGGGAATTATTCCTTTTTCCCATTGCCAGAAGTCGTAACGCATGGCCACTGGTTCCATGAAAAAGTCGTAGATAGTCATTAACGCAGCGGCTGCCAGTGCCGCAAGCCATGGGTTGGTAATTCTACCTGAGACCATGGCTCCGGTAAAAAACACGAGGGCGGCCCAGTTTAACCCAATCAAGTAAGGAATACCTTGCCAACCGAACCCCAAGGTTTTTCCGTAGTGGTAGTTACCGAATATTACTCCTGTTTTCACCCCAGCATACTCAATAAAGAACCCTAAGATACCAGCGGTTAGGATAAGCATAACAAATTTTGCTTCCCATTTTCTGTGAAATACCCACGCAATAACGAAGGCCCCAATAAGGTTGAATGGGGTTAATTTAAGAAACAGAGGATTTAAAGAAGGGATTAAAAAGCCTAACACTCCAACGGAATAAATAATGCAAATGATGGCAATAAATCTATTTTCAACGGTGTTCATTATGGTTGCTGTAATTATGGAGATTCTATGAAATGCCCAAGGCATGCAAAACAAGGACAAATTTCGACGTAATATTGGAAAAGATAAGTATTGTGGGTTCTTTTTTATTAACCCCGATAGGCTATTGTATGCACTTCGCTACAATTTTTGCACTTTGTATACATAAGGGTATCCCACCGCCGGGATGCACACTGCCACCACAAAAGTAAAGTCCGTTGAAGGCAGCAGAGAAGTTGGCTTGTCTAAAAAAGGCACTCATCTTATGGTTAGACGAGCTTCCGTAAAGACTACCTCGATTAGAGCCTGTTCGTTCTTCTATTCTAATTGGATCTAAATAATCTTCAACTTCAATCAATGATTCCAAATCGCAATTAAACCGCGTATTAATTTTTGCTATGATTTGTTTACGAGCAAATTTTCTTAATTCTTCCCAATTTTGACCATAATTTGCCGGGGTATTTATCATTACAAACCAGTTTTCGCCGCCTGGAGGTGCATCGTCTTTGCAGTGTTTTGACGTTATATTGATATAAATGGTTGGATCCTGGTACAAATCTTTGTGGGTGAAAATATGTTCAAATTCTTTGGGATAATTATCGCTAAAAAGAATGTTATGTACATCGAGTTGCGGGAATTCTTTTTTTATGCCCCAGTAGAAAATGAGCGCGGAGGAACTATTTTCTGCAGTTTTTATTTTACCAGGTAGGGGATGTTTAAGCAGATGATTATAAACACGTTTCGCATCTACATTGGCTACAACGGCATCAAATGGCAGCGTTTGGTGATTGACAGTTATACCCGTAACCTTTTTTTTATTGGAAAAGAAATACTTGGGGGTAAGGTAGTTGATGGCGGTGACGTTGGATTGGAAATGAAAGTTAACACCATTTTCTAGCGCTTGTGCTACTAATGTTTCGGTGATGCTGTACATCCCTTGGGCCGGTAAAAAGGCGCCATCCAACATTTCTAATTGTGGAATAACATTGAGTGTTGCCGGGGCTTTGTAAGGGTTGGAGCCATTATATGTACCGTAACGGTTAAATAATTGAATCAAATTGGGGTTGATAAAGAATGTCTCATTGGCGGAATTCATGGTTCTTAGCATGTCGATTCTCCAAAGATTGACAATTCCTCTAATTCCAGATTTAGAAAAATAGGTACTAAGTTTATGCAATGAATTTTCTAGGAATACGGGTTTCGTTATCTGATAAATTTTATTGTATTTATGTATATACTGCCTTATTTTATTAGGGTTTTCCTTGAAAGTTAATCCGGCAGTAGCAATGAACTTCTCAATATTGGATGGTGCCGAAAAGTTGGTTTTGTCTGCAAAAAAATAATTACAAATTGTTTCTAATTGTATTATTTTAAAATTATCTTTTTGTTTGGGGGATAATAAGGATAACATCCAATCCGGCTGCGTAAAGAGAGAAGGGCCGGCATCAAATCGGTAGTTACTTAATTGAATTTGTTTTAATTTACCGCCGGCGCTATTGCTACTGTCAAAAATATGTATTTCATGACCTTTTTTTGACAGTTCAATGGCTGTTGCCAAGCCGCCTACTCCGGCTCCGATTACCGCGATTTTCATATTTATGGAACAACATCGGATAAAACTTGTTTGAAAAATAGGGGACCGGCATAGAAATATATCTTTTATGTGCTTGTTAAACCCTTGATTTACTTGTGATTGTCTAATTTTTGCGACAATAAAATTTTTTTTTATTTTTTTTTTGCTATTTGTAATTTCCAATATATTTTTGCACCACACTTAAATAGGAAAAACAAAAAAATGAAAAAGATCTCTTTCGCATTTGCAGCTGTTGCTTTATTTGCTTTCGCTGCTTGTTCTAACGGAACTGAAACTGCCCCTGGTGATTCTACTGCTAACAACGATTCAAACGTTGCTGCTCCTGTAGATACTATGGCTAATGATTCTAACGCTAACGATAGCAACACTGCTGCTGCTCCTGTAGCTGCTCCTGCTGCTGCTCCTGCTGCTCACTAATCATTAAATTAAAAAGAAATTTTAAGAGCGCTTGGAAACAAGCGCTTTTTTTATTACTTTTGTGCTGATGAAGAAAATCCTGGCTATAGCGTTAATGTTGTTACTGAGTTCAGTAATGCGCGCTGAGTCCCTAGAAAATGGGGACAATCCGCCAGCCGCTGTATCCGCAGCCGGACCTTCTTTTTCATTGACTCCCAACCCCGTTACTGGCTCTCACTTTTATGTGAATTTGTCGTTTTCCGAAGCTCAATATCCAGAAGCCGGTATCATTATTAATGATGTTTTAGGTAAAACAGTCTATTCTTATGGTTTAACTAAGAATGATTATGCTTCGGGTAGAATTCGCATCGATGTAGCCGATGCAATGCTTGACAAAGGCGTTTATTTTGTTCAAGTTAAAAGTGGCGACGCCACCAAAACATTGAAGTTAGCTATTCGCTAATTTTGATGTTTAAAGATTTCTCTCTCCCCATCGATTTACTTCCCCCTTACTAAATACTCTATTTATGGTTAATGTTCGTAATGCACGTAGCTCAGATGTTACTACTATGCATAGGCTTATTGTAGAATTAGCCGAATACGAAAAAGCACCCCAAGAAGTTATTGCTACCGAGATTACCCTACATCAGGCCCTATTTGCGGAATCTCCCGTTGCTATCGCCTGGGTAGCAGAATTGAATAATGAAGTTCGTGGGATGGCTATTTGCTATTTGAGGTACTCAACGTGGAAAGGAGTAACCTTATACTTAGAGGATTTAATTGTACAAGAGGAATATAGACAGCGGGGTTTAGGTAGAGCGCTGCTGCAGCAATGTATTCAGTACGCGCAAGAGAAAAATTATCAACGCGTATCGTGGCAGGTGTTAGACTGGAATACCCCCGCTATTGAATTTTATAAGCAATTCAATGCCCAATTTGATGCAGGATGGGTTAATGCTTGGGTGGAAATTGGTTGATGGTGCTTCGATCAAAACCAATACCGTTTGGGAAGAGATCAATTAATTAAACTTTAACGGTAATTCAGCTGGAAGATTTATGGGGAATAAGAAAATTGAACTCCAGGGACGAATGGACCTCGAGCGAAGGCGACAATCCTCTAGAATTGTAACATCAAACCGGCGATAGTTGCGCTCATGTAATTGGCTAAAGTACCAACCAACAATGCTTTAAATCCTAATTTAGCCAAATCCGTTCTTCTGCTTGGAGCTATTTTCCCGATACCCCCAACTTGAATGGCTATCGAACTGAAATTTGCGAATCCACACAGGGCAAAGGTGGCGATGGTTGCACTGATGGGTTGCAAACTGGATTGTATGTCTTTTAATTTTAAATATCCTACAAATTCATTAACTACCAGTTTTGTGCCCATTAGTCCGCCTACGGCATGAATATCTTTGGTGGGGACACCCATAATCCAAGCAAACCCTGAAAAGACATACCCCAATACCCATTCCAGGGAAAGTTGTGAAACTCCTAATAATGTGCCGGCTTGGCCCAAAAGAAAATCCACAAAGGCAATCAATGCCAGAAATCCAATCAACATAGCTACCACGTTTAACGCTACACCTAAACCATCGGCGGCGCCTTGACTGATGGCATCCAATAAGTTGGCGTTTTCTTTTTTTACCTCTAATTTTACTTCACCAACCGTTTCACTTGGTTCGGTTTCGGGCCATACGATTTTGGATATTACTAAAGCCCCAGGTGCAGCCATGATGCTAGCGGCTAGAAGGCTGGAGGCGTCGATGCCCAATGCAATATAAGTAGCCATAACACCACCGGCAATACAAGCCATGGAGCCGCTCATGCTCGCCAATAATTCGCTCATAGTCATGCCTTTAACATAAGGTCCAATCATTAACTGGGCTTCCACTTGGCCTACAAATGCGGAGGAAATGTTGCTGAGTGATTCGCTGCCACTTACCCGCATCGTTTTGTTCATGAAACGCGCAAATTGTTTGATGATCCATTGCAATACCCCCAAGTGATAAAATATCTTCACCAAAACGGCCACGAAGATGATGGTGGGGATTACGCGAAAGAAGAAAATGAAATTCTGACCGAAAGTGTCGGCCATGGCTTTATCACGTGCCAGCGGACCAAAGACAAATTCGGCCCCTTTATCGGAAAACATCAACAGTTTCTGTACGATTTTCCCTAAATATAGAAATACAGATTTTCCTAAACTGGTTTTTAAAATAAATACAGCCAATAACACTTGCATTAATAGTCCAACCCCAACGGTACGATAATTAATGGCTTTTCTATTATTTGATAGGGCAAATGCCAACACCAAAATGGTAATGAAACCAATGATTCCAACAAAATTCATGCGGCAACAATATTACGGGAATATTCCCAAATTATTGTGCAGATTTATCGGTATCCCAATCCAATTTCTATGGAATCGATGAGGCTGTGAATTACTTTGATATGTATTTCCTGAGCCCTATCGGCGTAGGTTGAATAGGGCGCACGGATTTCGATGTCGGACAAATCCTTGATTAAACCACCGTCTTTACCGGTTAAACCGATGGTGGTCATGCCGATTAATTTGGCTGATTCCATTGCGTTTGCTATGTTTTTACTGTTGCCGGAAGTGCTAATTCCCAGCAAGACGTCGCCCGGTTTGCCTAAAGCTTCTACGTATCTGCTAAAAATAAAATCGTAGCCATAATCATTACCTACACACGAAATATGCGATGGATCGGCAATAGCTATCGCAGCAATGCCAGGCCTGTTGTTTCGATATCGGCCTGTAAGTTCTTCGGCAAAGTGCATGGCATCGCAGTGGCTTCCACCGTTCCCACAGCTTAGAATTTTTCCGCCGTTTTCTATCGCCGTAATCATGGCTTCAGCAGCGAGCGATATATTCTGAATCTGCTGTTCATCGTTGAGGAATTGCATCAGGATTTCTTGTGCTTCCAAAAAATGCTGTTTGATTACGTGGGTATTTTCCATACGGTGGGTAAAAAGATAGGGAGTAGTTTGGATTGTTTTTTAAGCTTATCGTAGTCTAAACAGGGTTAGTTTTGTTGCTTTGAAACAGGTTAGATAATAGATGGTTTGTTTCGTTATGGAATTAGGTTGAGATATTCGTTATTTATTTAGATTAAAATTCTTCTTTCCGTTGGTTAAGAAGTTGCGGAAAGGCTCTATTTTAAACTGGAAATAATCGGCGCCCAAGGGTTGTTCTAATAATTGCTCGTTGCCATCTATAATGCAGTACAGGGGCTGTGTAGTTTGACCGAAATAGGTTTCTTCGATGTAGGCATTTTTATCGCTTAACATGGAGATTTTTTGCCCAGAAGGGGTAGTGAAGTGCTGATTGGCAGGCAGGGCGATGCTTTTATCATCTACATACAAACTCACCACTACGAAGTCTTCTTTTAGCAGTTTCATTATGCTGGGATCGGACCAAACTTTCTCTTCCATTTTTCTACAATTCACACAGCCATGTCCGGTGAAATCGATAAACAAGGGCTTATTCAATGTCCTTGCGGCGGCCAGTGCTTCATCGTAATCGAAATAGCCAGCAATATCATGGGGGATATGCAATTTGCTATTGGTGTAACTTGGGGGATTGGCGATGTTCCCTTCGCCGGATTTGGATGCTTTTAAATTGCTGTTAAAATCTTGGGTGGACAACGGAGGCATGTAACCGGCAAGGCCTTTTAACGGAGCGCCCCACATTCCAGGGAGCATGTAGACTACGAAGGAGAAGGATGCGATAGCCAAGAACAATCGAAGAATACTCACATGAGGAACATCGGAATCGTGAGGGAATTTAAGTTTGCCCAGCAGGTATAAGCCGAGTAGGAAGAAAATAACGATCCAAATCGACAAGTAAATTTCTCTATCCAGTATACCCCAGTGGTAGGTTTGATCGGGAATGCTTAAGAATTTCAAGGCAAAAGCTACTTCAATAAATCCGAGAACCACCTTAACGCTGTTCAACCAGCCACCCGATTTGGGCAAGTTTTTCATCAGGTTTGGGAACATGGCGAGTAAACCGAAGGGCAGGGCGAAGGCCAAGGAGAAGCCAAACATTCCGATGATGGGTCTTCCAGCGCCTCCATGAACCGCTTCAACCAAAACGGTGCCTACGATAGGACCGGTACAAGAAAACGATACTAAGGCTATGGTGATTGCCATAAAAAAGGAACCTGCAATTCCGCCACCGTTGGATTTAGAATCCATTTTGTTCACAATCCAAGCGGGTAAAACGATTTCAAAGGCACCGAAGAAACTAGCGGCAAATACCAAGAAAATTACGGTGAAGAAAATATTGGGAATCCAATGGGTGCTTAACCAATTGGCGGCTTGTGGGCCAAATACCATGGCGGTAATGGTGCCTAAAATGGTATAAATAGCGATGATGGATAAGGCGAAAACCGAGGCATCGCGGATGGCTGCCCCACGGTTGTTGTTGCTTTTGATGAAAAAGGCCACCGTCATGGGGATCATTGGGAATACGCAAGGGGTTAGCAACGCGGCTAATCCACTAATGAAAGCGAGCAAAAACAATCCCCAATAGCTTTCGCCGTCTTCGTTGGCATTACCGTCTTTTACGGATTTGCCGGTAAACATCTTTTTTTCTCCTGATTTCCAGGTTTTGTAAGCCGCATCAGTAGTTACACCTGCAGTGCTAGCGGTTGCTGGGGTATTGGAAAGGGTTTCTGGACTTTGTGAATTTTCTGAAGAATTGGGGCTGCTTGGGGTTGGATCGCTATTCTTGGTTGGATCTGATCCATTGGTTGCAGGTACAACAGGCGCGGCAATGCTGCCGGTAACTGCTAGTGCTGGGCTGCTTATTTTAACATTTCTAATATTATCGCAACCGCCTTCGTTACAAATCTGTCCGTTGAAGATCATTTCAATTCCACCGGCAGGAATGGCTTTCAATACTTTTACTTTTTGTCTGAATTCGCCTTTGCTGGTAAATTCACCCGTTGCACAGTTGAAGACTTCGGTTTCTTTAACCATTTTATCACCCACACCGTAGAATTTACCCACCAACTGATAGGTTGCATTGGGCGTAAAATCGATGGAAGCACGAATCGGTCCATCATCTTCAGGGCAATCGGATTTTTCGCTGTACACGTGAAATCCAGCGGCAACATCAAATCGAATAATTAGTTCAACGATATCTCCGGCTTTTGCATTGTTTTTGGAGAAGCTTGCCGTGAAAGAGGGTTTAGGGAATCCCGCTGCTTGCAGGCTGATTATTCCAGTTACTAGAGCGAATAAAAATGCGAATCGTTTTAGCATCGTTTTACAAAAATCGGTTATTTTCCCTAAAGTTTGTGCGGCCAAAGCACCAAAGTTGTTGGAATCCGTTGTGCATAGAAAATTGTTCGATAGGTAGGACGCTTGATAACCTTTTCCAATACTCTGAAAAGTTGTAAGTATTTTTGAGGTTTGAAGGCGATGGAATTTAAATCAGGGGGCCGATTGGCATTGTGTTTTTTAGTCTTAGGAGGCAGCTTTTTTGTCGATAGTTTTGCCCAACAAACCATTAAACAACAGGATCCACCGGCAGAACCAGCACCGGCCATTAAGCCCAAGATGACTACACGGTCCTATATCGACAGTTTTAAACTGGCGGCGATGGTGGAGATGAAAGCTTACGGGATTCCAGCATCCATTACCTTGGGTCAAGGGATTTTAGAAAGCGCCTCGGGCAACAGTAAATTGGCTAAAGAATGCAATAATCATTTTGGAATAAAGTGCCGATCAACGTGGACGGGCAGATTTTGTTTGGCCGATGATGATGCCAAGGACGAGTGTTTTCGCGGGTATTTAACCGCCAACGAGAGTTACCGAGATCATTCCTTGTTTTTATACGAAAGCAAGCGGTATGCAAAATTGTTTGAGTTGGCGTCTACCGATTATAAAAATTGGGCCAACGGGTTGCGTGAAGCCGGTTATGCTACCAATCCTTCGTACGGGAATTTATTAATTGGGGTTATCGAAAAATATCGGTTGGCGATGTACGATTCTATGGTGGTTATGGGGGAAGACTTTTACACGCCTTCTACCACAACTAAGGCGGCATCGGACGTTAATGGGATACCGGCGATTATGGCGAAACCCGGTGAGACCCCAGAACAATTGGCGGCCCGATACAACTTGGAGGTGTGGCAGATTTACAAGTACAACGACATCAAGCAAGG
>CANGWH010000005.1 GCA_947457565.1 Flavobacteriales bacterium | reverse complement strand
TGGATAAACAGCGATGGTATACAATGGATTAACAAACCCCTACCCAGCATCTGCCACAACCAAAAAGAACTGTTAATGGTTAACGTAACTACAAAAAATTTAGGTGCGGCCTCTGTTCGTGGAACCATAAAATCCAGCCTCCCCAATTATTTCGATAGTTTAGGACCCGATCGTTTCCGATTCAGAACCCCACCCAATAACGATACTGGAAATATCAACGTTACGTTTTATGTCAATTACGATACCATGGGCTGCACATCTACAGATACAACGCAGCTAATTGTAATGGCAAAACCCCGATTTAATTTAATTTCCGACACCTTATTTCAATGTACCCAAATACCCAATATCTCATTAAATAAATTAATTGTTAAACCCGCAATAAATACAAAAAACTACTCGTGGAATACATTAAAGTGGCCCGCACGCGTGTCTAAACCCCTGATTTTCGATGCTGGAACAAGCGGCGTGGCTGATTTTCAATTACAAAACAATGCAGACAGTCTCCCCTTAGGCATCTATCAAATTCAAGCCTGTACTCAAGATACTTTTGATAAATGTACGTGGTGCGATACCGCCATTGTTGTTTCTAAACCCATTAATAAAGCAACAAACACCCCCATCACTCTTTGTCCAACGGAAAATTCTTTCCCCTTACACACGAAGTTATTGTTCGATAAAATGGTTGTAGATTCTTCGTTGTATTCGTTTAAGTTATTCTCTGTGAACTACGATACTTCATCCGCTGATTTCCCAAAACAACTAGTAAAAGGATCCAATTTTCATCCGCGAATGGGGCAGGGTTTATTCATTTTCAAAGCAGCACCAACACAAAAATGCTGGTCCAATGCAATTGTAGAAATCACTGTTTTAGATACCCCTTACGTAATTATTAACACAGACCCAAAAGACAGTTCTTTACTTCCCTCTGCTACTATATTTTTTGAAGCGAAAACCAATGCTAATAGAGTTCGATGGAACTTTGGAACCGGCAATAACAGCGATACCGCCAATGTAGCTAGTTTAAACTGGGCTTACGATAAGAAGCCGGCCATATATCCTGTAAGTCTTCGCGGTTGGGGTAACAGCGGCTGTTATGGAGAAACAAATATTAATTATGTAATCTCCCAGTACAACAACAATAACAACAAAGTCTTAACCCAATGGATCAATTCAGATTTGCAGATCATTAATCCTGATTGGCAGTTGCACCGATTAATTCTCCTTGATTTAACCGGTAAAATAATCCTAGATAATCGCACCAATACCGGAATTACAGGAAAATTAGTTCAACCTGGAATTTATAATTATCGAATCGAATACAATGCAGCAAACAACCCCTACGAAATCAAATATATTCAAGGTCGATTATTGCATTTGCCCAAATAATTGCTGGGGTGTTCAGCGACAATAGTATTATTCTTGTTCAATACAATTGAGCTACATACATTATCGATGAATTAACGATCGATGGTCTTTGGTTAGCCACGATACCATTATCGGCAAACTCAGTTAAACCGATTACCCCGGATAAACACATCCTCGATATGATTTTTCCCAAAGAAATAAGGAATAGTATCCAACGCGTTGAGCGTGGATGTTGTAATAAAATTAGCATCCATTCCAGGGGCAATACTACCTACGTTTTTCTCCAATCGAAGCGCTCTAGCAGCATTACACGTTATCGCATTAAAAGCCTCGCTCGGCAGCATTTTTTGCTGTGTACATGCTAAGGACCAAACCATTTGTAAACTGCATACTGGACTAGACCCTGGATTAAAATCCGTGGCCAAGGCCACCGGTAATCCAGCTTTTATCAAGGCTCTAGTATTAGCATAGGGGATTCCTAAAAAGTAACTACAACCCGGTAAAGCAACAGGAACAGTTTCTCCGCCTTCAGCCGATACGCTTTTAGCAAATTCCGCAATCTCCTGTTCGCCCAAATATTCAAGGTGATCCGCACTCCATGCATTATTAGCAACGGCTACTTGCACCCCTCCTGTTATGCCAAGTTCATTGGCATGGATCTTCCCAGGTAACCCGTATGATTTAGCCGCTGTTAAAATTCTTCCGGTTTGTTCTGCGCTAAAAAATCCCCGATCACAAAAAACATCTACATGATCCGCTAGATTTTCTTGAACTACCGCAGGCAACATAGTATCGATAATCAACTGTACATAATCTTCCTCCCTGCCTTTATACTCCAAAGGAAATGCGTGCGCCCCTAAAAATGTAGATCTAATGATTCCTGGAAACTCAGCTTTCAAAGCGGCAATAACACGCAGCATCATCAACTCCGATTCCACCGTTAATCCATATCCACTTTTGATTTCCACCGTTGTAGTTCCATGAGCTACCATCCAATGCAATCGTTTTTTAGCTTCCGTTAAAAGGAAATCAAAACTCATCCCTTGGAGCTTACGAGCAGAATTCAGTATTCCTCCACCCGCTGCGGCTATCGCTTCGTAACCGGCTCCTTGTATCCTTAATTTAAATTCTTCGGTTCTCGGTTCGGCAAAAACAATATGAGTATGAGAATCCACAAAACCAGGCATAACTTCCTTATTCCCCAAGCAAACCAACATCGAGAACTCAAACCCTTGAAAATCATCATTGAACACAAACTTCCCTGCAATGTCATGCGCCGTACTTGTAATCCTATTCTGAAGGGCAGATTGCGTACTTTCTGATAAATCGGACATAATCCCTACCTTATAAATACTGCCATTGTGTACCCAAATCCACGCATGTTCTAAACAGTCAACTGCCTGCATAGCCAATCCATATTTTACCATACCGGCCGATTCTGCTACGCCCCAAAGTTTAGAAATACCAATAAAAAGTTTGTGCATCCCATGCAAATTACGCATTTTTGGTAGCGTGAACCGAGAAGAACTTTTACAAAAATTAATTTTAGGCCCAACCATTCACCCAGAGGCAATAATTTTGCCGAGAGCAACGGTTACCGGTGACGTTCACCTTGAAAAAAATGCGAACATCTGGTTTGGTGCTGTACTCCGAGGCGATGCAGACCGAATAACCATCGGTGAAAACACCAACATTCAAGACAATGCCGTAATTCATGCCGATCCAGGAGACCCCTGTACAATCGGAAATAATTGTGTTATTGGTCATTCGGCCATTGTCCATGGAGCAACCCTGGAAAACAATGTGCTAATCGGTATGAATGCTACCGTATTAAACAAGGCGATAATCGGTTCAGGTTCCGTCATTGGAGCCAATGCCTTAGTACCGCAAGGAATGGCAATACCTCCGCATTCACTCGTATTAGGAGTTCCTGCAAAAGTGGTTAAAACGCTAGACGAAGAACAGATAAATTCTATTGAAAAAAATGCCGATGAATATGTGTTGCGCGCCAAAACCTACCGAGAATATTATAATTCTCAACGCAAATAATGGTTTTTTTCTTCCAAAATGACGAAATTCCCACCCTCTTTGGGTATTTGTATCCTGCATATTTGTATCCAAATCAATAACTGAAAAGTTATCTCAATTATAAACGATCCATGGCCGGTAAACGCACCAAGTACTTTTACAACCCCAAAACACTCAGCTTTGAGAAAGTTTCGGAGCATAAAAGTTATGTCCGTTGGCGATTCTTTGGAACCACCTCACTCTTTTTAGTAACCGTGGTTGGCCTTAGTTTTCTACTCTCCTACTTCTATGTTAATTATTCCTTGCTCCCCTCTCAACAAAATACCGGTGCCGTATTGAAAGAACTAAGAAATAGTCAGCGCCAAATTCAAGCATTGGAAGATCGATTGTTAAACCTCGAAGACAAAGATGTTTCCATTTACCGAGGAATTTTCAATGTTGACCCACCAAAACCCATCGATCTGCGGGGAAAAGATTACAGCGAATTATCCAAAATGCCCTACGGTCGTTTGGTTGTGCGAATTCAACAAAAACTAGATAGCTTAAATGCCTTATCGGAAAAACAAGAAAAATCCTACCTTAAATTAGAGAAATTAGCGCAAAATAGAATCAAAGCCATCGATGCTATTCCTGCAATTATGCCTGTGGCAAACAAAGACCTTAAACGATGGGCCAGCGGCTTTGGATATCGATTGGATCCGTTCTATCACACCCCTTCGTTTCACCCAGGAATGGACTTTACCGCCGAAGTTGGCACTGAGGTATACGCTACCGCTGCCGGAACTGTGCAAATCACAAAATCCGAAGCTTGGAGCTACGGTAATCACGTAATTATTGACCATGGATATGGATACACAACCCTCTATGGACATTTATCTCGTTTCGCCGTTAGACCGGGTCAAAAAGTAACCCGTGGACAGTTAGTGGGGTATGTGGGAAATACAGGAAGATCTACCGGCCCACATTTACACTACGAAGTTCGAAAGTTTAAAAACCCATTGAATCCGGCATTCTTCTACCGCAACGACCTCACCGATGAACAATATCAGCGCATGATTGAATTATCACAACGAGAGGCCACACGTTTCGATTGATGCATTATTTTTGACAATTAATTCAAAACACATGGAAAATCCCGCAAACCCCAACGAATACACTAAAAAATATTTCAAAATTGGTGAAGTCAGTGAGATGCTGGGAATTCCTGCTTCTACCTTGCGCTTTTGGGAAAAATCATTTCCCCAAATTAAGCCATTAAAAACAAAAAAAGGCGATCGTTTGTACACCGCTAAGGATTTAGACGTCCTTAAAAATATTCATTATCTTTCTCATAAGAAGGGCGTAAAACTAGCGCAAGTTTCGAAAAAAGTTAAACGCGAAGATGCCATTTTAGACCCAAAAATGGCAGCGATAAAAGCCCTTCGAGAATTAAAAGAAAAACTACTTAAACTTAGGCAACAACTGGAATGAGACACTTTGTATACACCTTGGGGATTTACTTTTTTTCACAAGGTTTGTATGCAAGAGATAACAGAAAATTTGATACCAGTTTTGTACTTTTCACCCCTAAACCCATACCCGAAAATCCTTGGATTTCGGCAGCCTTAGGCTTACCTTCCGCCTCCCCTAAAGCACTTCGTCCAACAATCTTTTGCAATTTTCGCAACTTGCCATTATCCAACCATCCTGTGGGGAATTTAGTGGTACACTCTACTTGGCGGATCAACAACCCGTACAGCTTAAAAAAGGAATCTTCTTCACAAACATCTACGGCCTTCACTCCATCAAAAAGTAGATATACTCACCATAGAATTACCTATCTACTCGATTTAATTCAACAAGAACATGGCTTGGACATTGAAATACCTATTTCAAGCAATACATCAATAATTACAGGCCTCGGGATCCTACATACCAACCAGTATGCATTGCAAAAGAAGGCTAACAATAGCGCAAATTTCAACCCTGCCAATTCTAACCAATTAAACCGCAATAATCATCAAACACTACTGGGTAGAATTCAATGGGTGAAAACTATATCCAAACAATGGGCATTTTTAGTAAATGCAAATTGTATAGTACCAACAACTGGAAATTACCTATCGACTAAAGACATAGAAAACACCCTTGTATACGAATACCCATTTCACAGTGTTTTCTCAACTATTGAAAACCCTGGAATTTCTTGGTACTATCCAACTACATGGTTATGGAATCTAGAATCTGCTGTTATTCTCACCGGCACAAACAGTAAAATACCCGGGTTATTTAGAACCAAAATAGGAAATAGGGGCTCTTCCTACGGTTTATCAACTTGGCTTCCAATACAATTCTCTGGAATTGACTTTATAGAAATCAATGTAATGAGTGGAGAAACCCCATTGATGATTTACGCAGTAGGGAGAACCATTTCGTCCAACAAACACACAAAACGAATCTTCATTAACTGGAAAGCCGGTATTGAGTGGCATAATCATTTGGGGATAATTCCTCATTGTTCACTTTTACTTAAATCTCACTAAAATCATGCGAGTAATTGGTGAGTCTACATTCTCAAAGTTCACTCCTTTTATTTGGGGATTCAGCGTTCATACGTCCTCGATTTTGGGCTCACCCATTCACCCAATGTTAAAAGAGCGTTGGAGCCATGAAACCAAAATTGCCTTTTTATCACAACAAGATAATACACTGATTCGCAGTGGGTACAACCTTTCTTTTAAAATTCAAAATTCACGAACTTCCGCGGGATTCATCGGCAAAACTGATCCCTATGAACCTTTAAATTCAATCGCCTTTTATCGGTTATATTTACGCTATTCCAATAGAAAATCTACTTGGATTGTTGGCAGCTATCGTTTACAAATAGGAGAAGGGATTATTAAAACCAATGGAAATCCAAGTTATCTAAGCAACCCCGCATGGGCAAACAAATTAGAAGAATGGAATCTAAAAGAATATAGAGGCTTTAGCAGGAATTTCCCAATCAACGGTATAGCTTGTAAATTTAACCTTGCACGTAAACACCAAACCTTAGTGGCTATTGGTAACGCTCAACTATCAGGTAAAAAAGTAAATGGATCTATTGTCACTTGGTATAAATCTGGGCTGCTTACCGATTCCATTAAACTAAGTCAAAAAAATAATTTTAACTGCCTTACCGGTACAGCTGCCTATCGGTATCAAACCAAATCTCTGAGTGCTGGTTTGGGAATTTCATCCTACACGTTCTCTGCACCTGTTTTGTTCAGACAACCTGTAACAACTGCTGCCGCTGCATGGTATGCAGCCATTGGAAATGATACGATTGGTTACAACTCGTTACTAACAGATGAGTATAGATATTTAAAACAACTATATTATCCCGAAATTTGGTTCACGCATTCCCAAAAAAATGGCAATCTTTTATTTATAAATGCCGTCAAACAAATAGCCACGAAAATCGGCCCTGCATCTTCCAGCAGTTCGGTTCTACTTTCAACTAGTGATAACAAATCAAGTGGTTGGAACGCCCGAGAGACTAAACGCCAACTATCGCTTACCGCTGGCTGGATAATTCCCCTCAATAATTCCAGCGATATAAGTTTGCGATATCAACATATTGGATCAGAATTTGAATCCATTGAAAATTGGGAAATACAACAGAAAAAAGGATTCAATGTATTTCAATTAGCGATGCAAAACTCAGCATCTTCGTCAGTTAACATAACAACCATTTATACAGTACAGCAACGAATTCCCGCTTATTCCTTTCAACCTTCACCTTGGGAAAATTCGTTGCGCTGTAAAATTCATTACAATGAGCCAAGGTTTTCAGTAAAAGAAACCATAAAAGTATCGCGCAGAGAATCCAATACCATAGAAAATACTGCATTTCAAGAATTGGAACACAGTTTAAATCCCATGGATTTAGACTATCTAGAAAATCTTTGGCAACAACCAAACCCAAATCGATTGGTGCAACTACACACAGAAATTCTGTTTAACCAACAAAAAAAAATAAGCACTGAATTTCATTGTTATAATCAATTGTTGGATAATAATAGTTCAGCTTGTCTAGAATTTATTTTAAACAAACAGTGGCATTCATCCGTTCAAACTCAATCCGGCATTGCACTATACAACACCAATTCCCCCATAATGGTTCAAGGATTACAGCTCGGTTCTCTAAACAGCTTCCAAATGGTAAATAATCAAGGGTTTTTTTTATTCTTTGGAATCCGAAATAAACCAGCACGTCAATTAACCCAACTTTTACAGTTGCAAATAATGCAAAACTTTAATCATAATCAGCCGCTTTCGCTGCGTATTTTTGCAGTAATATGGCTACGATGAATGCACCAAAACTAAGTGTTAACGTAAATAAAATAGCAACCCTTAGAAATGCTAGAGGTGGTAATAATCCTAATGTGCTCCAAGTAGCGTTAGACAGTGAATTGTTTGGAGCGGAAGGAATTACCGTGCATCCCAGACCGGATGAACGACATATTCGCAAAGCAGATGTTTACGTTTTATCAAAAAATATAACCACAGAATTTAATATTGAAGGTTATCCGAGTGAAGATTTCCTAACACTAGTTGCTGAGGTACAGCCAGCCCAGGTAACCCTAGTCCCCGACCCTCCCCATGTTTTAACGTCCAACAATGGGTGGGATACAAAAGAACAACTACAATTCTTACGTCAAGTAATTACCAGAATAAAAGCCGAAACGCAGTCCAGAGTTTCAATATTTTTAAATCCCGATCCAACCTTAACAGGATATGCTTCCGAAACAGGGGCAGACCGGATTGAACTGTACACAGAAGCCTATGCTGTTAATTTCCCTAAATCGCCAGAAAAAGCCATTCAAGCCTATGTATTAACCGCTGAAAAAGCATTAGAATATGGACTTGGAATTAACGCCGGTCACGACTTAGATCTGAAAAATTTATCCTATCTAGCTAAAAATTTGCCGGGATTACAAGAAGTTTCGATTGGACATGCACTTGTTTGTGATGCATTGTATCACGGACTTCAAAATACCATTCAGTTATACTTAGCACAATTAAGGAAACATATTCTGTATCCTTCAAGTAAATAACAGTACGGCCAATTGCAATATAGATGGGCAAATCACAGAACAGCATATTGCGCATTTTCTTGCTTGCAAGTAGTTTACTGCTGGGTTGGAAAATTGGATATCCCTGGGGATTTAAAGCTCATCGATTCATCAATCGAGAAGCAACAAAGTCGCTGCCTTCTCCCTTGTTTGCTTTTTATTCAGAATTTGCAGAATACTTGGAAGAACATGCCGTAGACCCCGATAAAAGAAGATACACAGACACCAACGAAGCATCCAAACATTACCTAGATTTAGAATTCTATGAACAGCAACTACCCATAGACACTATCCCCCATTTTTGGAAAAATGCAATAGAAAAATACGGTGAATCGCACCTTAAGAATTTCGGAAGTCTGCCTTGGCAAATTCAATGGTCTATGTTTCAGCTTAAAAAAGCTTTTCAATCCTCTGATTTAAAACAAATACTACAAATTTCGGCAGAGCTAGGCCATTATGTAGCCGATGCGCATGTACCATTGCATACTACGGCCAATTATGACGGCCAATTAACCAATCAACGTGGTATTCACGCTTTATGGGAAACTAAAATTCCAGACAACGCAATGGATAATTACCGTTTAATCATTCCCAAAGCACAATTCTGGTATTCGGAAACCGACACTATTTTTACCATAATAACAGAATCTCATCAATTAATTTCGATGATTTTGCAGGCAGAAAAATGGATAAATAATCAAATTAAGCCCCAACAACGTTATGCTATTTCCACCGTTGAAAACACGGGAAAACCGATAAAGAAATTTGCAGAACACTACCTATTTCAATGCGAAAAAGCCATGGAAAACTCAGTGGCTCTTAGATTGCAATTGGCTATCCATCGCGTTGCTTCCTGCTGGTATACCGCTTGGATTCTAGCCGGACAACCAAATCTCCCAATAATCAGAGATTACAAGTTTAATTCTAAATTCAAGGCATTTGTTCACCATCGCAAAAAATCTGTCGCCTTTCCATTAATGCGTTTCGCCCCTACGCCTTCCTTCGGTAATGATTACGCCAAAGAACTTTATTCAGACAGCAATGATATTATTGATAGTCTACACCACAACGATTCCCATTCAGATCACTGTCACAAACGGTAATGGTGAATTTCCGTGTACTCATTGTATAAAATGCACCAATACCATTCAAAACATAAAACTATGCGAATTCACTTCGATTTAAAACTCGAAGAATAGCCCCGTTACTTTCTCAACACCTTTATTTCTGTTCTCCGATTCATCGCTCTTCCCAACTCCGTAGAATTATCGGCCATAGGCAATGATGCACCAAAACCCTTCGCTACAAATCGTTTCTCAGAAATACCTCTTGCAACCAAGGCCTGGACCAGCGCTGTTGCTCTATTCTTGGATAATTCCATATTATGCGCTTCATTCCCTTGGTTATCCGTATGACCTCGAACTTCCAATACCATCGTTGGATTCGATTTCAATATACCTTCCAACACCTGAATTTCACTAATTGATTCCGATTTTAACTCGAATTTATCCGTATCAAAAAAGATATTTTTTAACACAATTATGTCGTTCTCTTTAAATGGCTCTAATTCCGAAATTATTACAAATGGATTCTTCAACCCCGTATCTTTTGGTTGAAAATTCCTTGAATCAAACTTATATCCTTGCGCTCTTACGTGCATGGCATAATTGCCACCCGCATGCAACGGTATGAAAAAAGATTCAATACTATCGGAAAAAACCACCTTATTGATTGATAAATCCACCAATTCTACTAACCCTCTTACGGGCTTTCTGGTACTCTTGTCTATAACACGCCCCTGAACATAGGTAACGGCTTTGGGTTTAAACTTTTCGGGGAGATTAAATCGGTAAATATCCAATCCGCCAAATCCGCCTTTTCGATCACTTTGTATAAATCCACCTTTGCCCCAAGGGTCAATGTACATACCAAAATCATCGTCTTGAGAGTTGATTATATTCCCCAAATTGATGGGAGTACTCCAACCCCCGTTGGGCTGTTGTCTACTCATAAACATATCAATCCCACCATACCCCGGTAAACCCGTACTCGAAAAATACAAGGTCTGACCATCGTAATGCAAAAACGGCGATTCTTCATTACCTACTGTATTAATAGAAGCGCCGAGATTTATGGGCTTGCTCCAAACGCCATTTTTCAAGGTAGACATCCACAAATCCTTTCCTCCATACCCTCCATACCTGTTGCTAGAAAACACCAACGTATGACCATCTCCTGAAACCGAGGGTTGACTTTCCCAAGATTTAGAATTAATGGGAGCGCCCACATTAGATCCATATTCCCAACCTCTATCGGTTAAAGTACTTACATAAATATCACAACTTCCAGAATCCCCCGGTTGATTGCATCGGGAATAATACAACGATTTTCCATCGGCACTTATGCTTAGTGTTCCTTCGTTGTTGGGTGTGTTAATATTCCCAGGTACCGGTTTAGCTTCTACAAACCCTCCGGTGCCCTGCACCCCATTTTGCTTGATTTCGGAGTAGTAAAAGTCTTCCTGAAGTCCCGTGGGACTCGGCATTAAACGGGTGAATACAAATGTCTTTCCATTAAAAGGCATCCCCGGCCAATACTCGTTTAAACTTGTATTAATCACATTGCCCGCATTTTCCAGCTTAATCGATACGCCAATCAATTGATCTTCTTGAGCCGAAATAACGATTCCTCGCAATCGTAGCGCTTTTTCCATCAGTTTTGGGGAAGCTTTGTGCTTAGACTCAACATAGCCCACCTTCTTGGGCAATACATCAAACGAGTCTAACAACGCTAATGCCTGTCCAAATTGTTTTTTTCGAAATTGATATTCAGCAAAATAATAATAACTAGGTCGATACAAGGGCGCCACCGCAATACAATTTTCATACGATTTCCGAGCCGATGTTGTATCGCCCTTATCGTCGTACAACATCGCTTGTAACGAATATGCATCCGCCACCATCGGGTTCGTAGCGATACTTTTATTGACCATTTGTAACGCTTTATCCCGCTCGCCTAAATTAAAATGGTTCATCGCCGCATCCAAAAATTCCTTCGCTTTTTTCGCCTTAGCCGGAGAAATATCGGATGCCGATGTGGTTGATGCATTCGCCGATGGTTTATCCTTTTTAGTTTGAGCAATGGAACAAGAAGAACCTGCGCATAGCCCAATTACTAAAAGCATCGATACGCGAAAATTCTTACCAATTAAAGAAATTACTGCCATTGGAATGTCTTTATCATGTGAAAAATATCTTGTTCTATATAGTCGTAAACAGGCGCAATACTATCCGGATTGGTTGCATGATTGAAGTATAAAGCTCCACGAACAAAATTCCGTGCACTATCGGTAATGAAAAAATTCAAGTTGGTGGCCGTATTCCCTTTAATCCGATAAACCAATCCCCATTGTTTAGAACCATACACCGATACTGGCTCTTCCACAATATCCTCCGCTCGCTGCAAATGCTTATACACTAACTTGCGTGTATCCTGAACCAAACTATCGTACAACGACCACTGCTGAAAGGAATAATGCGTAAGGTGCAACGTAGCATCGTAGGGTTTATAAATAATATTTGCCCACCCTTGTCGCGGTGCAGCGTTCTGACTATCCTGTTTAATCACCGCGTATCCGGGTAACTCAAACCTGGCGTGTAAATCATCACTTTTGACCTGGGTGTAATACTTCGCTTCGAGCTCAATTTTAGGGAAAATTCGGGGCTTAGGCACATAGGAATCCTCGCCTCCGCAGGCAGAAAAAAACACAACCAAAACCATCATGGTTAGGCAATAAATGCAAGTTTTAACCATATTATTAGTGTTAACGGGAGAATAGCACTTTTATTTTCTTTACTTTTCTGGGATCTGCAGCATCAACCCTAAATCGAATCCCCGCCAATTCAATTTCATCGCCGCGCTTAGGCAATCTACCCAATCGCTCCGATATCATACCACCCAAAGAATCACTTTCCAATTCGTAAGAATCAAATACGCCCACAGGCAATTCAGCAATTCGAATAAAATCAACCAACAAGAGTTTTCCCTCGCACAAGAAACCACCATCGGCAAGTTTTACAAATCCCTGAGCCTCCTCATCAAATTCATCCCGCATATCGCCAAAAACCTCCTCTAAAATATCCTCCATGGTAATTATTCCGCTGGTTCCTCCAAATTCATCCACTACGATGGCAAAATGACTGTGTTTCTGACGCATCTCCGCCAGGGTATCATCCATGGGCTTATTTTCGGGTATAAAATAGGGCGATAAAATCAAGGTTTTCCAATTAAAATCCTCTGATTCATCCAAATGGGGCATTAGGGTTTTGATATTTAATATTCCTATTACTTTGTCTAAACTGCCTTCGTAAACAGGCATTCTTGAAAATCCATTATCCCGAACTATAGCAAGAACCTGATGAAAATTCAAGGAATTCGATAACGCAATTACGTCCATCCGTTGTTGCATAATCTGTTTTACTTGAATATTGCCCATGTTCACAATCCCCTTCAGGATTTCTTTCTCTTGTTTAGCATCCTCTTCGTCCGTAGCCATATCAATGGCCATTGTTAATTCCTCACTTGTTAATTCGTTGGCCTTGGGCTTGGCTCTTTTTTCAAGTAAGACACCCAAACGAACCAAAAAATGCGTTAATGGCCACAACACGGTAGACAAGAGTTTCATTGGAAATACTAATTTTCGCGCAACCCTTCGATAGTTTTGGGTAGCGAAAACTTTGGGGATTACTTCACCAAAAACTAAAATTACTAGGGTCACTAAAATCGCTTCAACCAAAAATTTCAACCAAGGTGCCTCATCTAAGTTGAAGATTATTTCAGTTAAATTCAAGCTCAATAGAACAAAACCTACATTTACCAAACTATTAGCTACCAATATTGTAGCCAATAGATGCTTGGGTTTTTCTAAAAAGGCAACTACCAATTTTGCGCCTGTGGAATTCTCCTCTCGTAAATCATCAATATCGCTATCTCGATGCGAAAAAAACGCATTCTCAGCAGCCGAAGAAATCGCAGAAATCGCCAAACACACAACCATTAAAATAACCAATGCAATCATTGGCCCTATTTGCTCCGGTTGTAGAGGTTTTACAATTGATAAAATGGATATCTGATTAGAAGAAATAAGAGGAATTTCAACAGTAAAATTACTCGCTGCTAAAATCGACGGTAACGGGTCAGGCATGGATTATAGATTCTTTAAAATGGCAAGTCATCGTCATCCATCCCTCCAACACCCGCATTGAAATCATTCCCCATGGACGAAGACTGATCCCCAGAACTCGTATTTCCTGTGCTTGAATCGTTGCGGTCATTATTTCTATCGCCCATCATCGAGCCCATCATTTGAAAATTATTTACACGAATTTTACGCATTTGTTTCTCTTGACCTTCGGCATCGGTATATCGATCGGTTCTGATTTTCCCTTCCACATAAAGCAAACTTCCTTTCTTAAGGTATTTCTCCGCTGTTTCGGCTTGCTTGTCCCACATTTCCAAATTATGCCACTCCGTGCTTTCCATTCGCTGGCCGTCTTTGGTGTAATAATCGTTGGTTGCCAAAGTTATATTAGCAACAATCCTTCCATTTTCCAATCTTCTGATGACGGGGTCTTTTCCCAATCGACCTAATAAAATCACTTTGTTAATCATAATAAAACGCGTTTAAATCCAATTTTAATAAACAATAATAACTCAAACCTAATGCAAAAAGGATTTATTTCCAAACCCTAACATATTCCATCATTTTTTCCATCAAGCGATGCACCGGAATCTCACCCATAGCCGCTGAAGGTAATCGAACCCAAGATTTTGGTAAATCGCCTTCTACCTCAATAGAAAAATGCCAACATCGGGCTTGGATACTTCGATGGGATAGCTGATGTTTAAAATCCTTAAACCCAAGAATTTTTATTGATTTCGAATCTACTGCATTCCCTGTTATTTCGTCTAATAAAACTACAGGATCCATTTCTAACGCATTCACCTCCCTATTAGGAAACTCATACAAATTTGCCCAAACAGAGGATTCGTCGCGTTGCACAACCCACCAACAATCGAGTTGTTGAATGGCAAAAAACACAATATTGAGTGGTTGTGGTTTTAATTTCTTAGTAATTACCGGCAAAATAGTTTGATGGTTGTTTGAATAAGCCACACACGTTTCTTGCAAAGGGCAACGAGAACAACTGGGGTTCGTGGGCGTGCAAATAGTGGCGCCCAATTCGATAATTGCCTGATTAAATAAGTTGGAATCTGGGGAATCTCCCAGCACCTCCAACAATTCATGCTTTATTCGTTGCACAAATAATTGTTTTTCAATGGGAATATCAACACCCAACCATCGCGCTGCAAATCGTTTTACATTACCATCAACCGCTACCGTTTTTAAATTAAAGGCAAAAGCAGCAATCGCCGAGGCCGTATAATCCCCTACACCCGGCAATAATGCGATTTCATCGAAATTTTCAGGAAATCGTCCGTGAAATGTTTGGTGTATAATTTTTGCGGCTTTATGAAGGTTCCGCGCTCTTGAATAATAACCCAATCCCTGCCAAAGTTTTAATACTTCCGATTCATCGGCCAAGGCTAAGTCGCTCACCGTATGAAACTTACCAATAAACCTAAGGTAATATGGCAAGCCTTGTTGCACCCGAGTTTGCTGTAAAATTATCTCCGAAATCCAAATTTTATATGGATCGCTCGTCTCTCTCCAAGGCATTTTTCGATGGTATTCTTGGTACCATGTCAATAAGGTTTGGATAACTCTTACCATAATATTTCCATAATAGTTGGCAAAAAAAGATGTTTTGTACTTTTTTTGCAGTTCAATCCTATGACAAAGTCTGAAATCGTTAACGAAATTGCTGTGCGCACAGGTTTAGAGAAGACCGCGATTGCCGACACAATTGACAACTTCTTCGTGGTAGTTAAGAACTCCATGGTAAATGGTAACAACATTTATCTAAGAGGGTTTGGTACTTTCGAACTTAAAAAGCGCAAAACTAAAGTTGCTAGAAATATCAAACGCAATACCAGTTTGGTTGTTCCTGCCCATTTTGTGGCTCGCTTTAAACCCGCGAAAGAATTTGCTGCCTTGGTGAAAGACAGCAAGACCTTAGCAGAAAAAATCTAAGTAGCATGGCCAATAGCAACGCAAACGCCAGCCGCTTTCGCGTTGGTCTTATGGTCACTGCCGTAGTTTTAGTTGGAATTTGGATGGTCTCCAACCGTTGGAAGACCTCTGATCTCGTGGTGCCCGCCAAACAAGAAAGTTTGATGGGCACTATGGGTGTTTCCGCTCCCCAAAAAGAAGTTACCCGAATTGAATTCCTCAATGAAGTATTGGATGGTTTAAAACCTACCCCTCTAGTTTCAAGGGTTATAACATCGCCGGTGGGCAGTATTCCCGCCGATACAATGGAACTTGCCTTCAATTGGGCGATTGAAACACAAAATCCTGCATTAGCCACCTTGATTCGTACCGATATTGATTTGAGTAAAGAAAAACCAAATTATACGGATATCGCCAGAACATTTATTTTTAATGGTGATATGTACCTGGGTGAAAAACCAATTATCGCTTCCTATTTGTTTCAACAAGGAAAAATATATATTGATAAAGGCTTGCAATTAGAGCCCAAAAATATTTCGCTCCTGAATGCATTAATTGTATACGAAAGTGAATACGTAAACCAGCCAATGCAATTTAGAAATACACTAAAAAAAGCCCTTGGCCTAGATTCAAACAACATTGAAACCAATATAATTCACTTAAATCTGCTAAAAAAATCAGGACAATTGCCAAAAGCCCTGAAAAAATGCGAGAAATTAATATCTTTGCAGCCCCAAAATTCCGACTGGTTGTTTGAAATGAGTAATTTGTACGGAACTGCAGGAGATTCGGTTAATGCCAAAGTTTATTTGGAATTAGCCATTAAAACACAAAAAAAGAAACAATAAATAATAACCGATATGCCAAGCGGAAAGAAAAGAAAAAGACATAAAATCGCTACTCACAAGCGCAAAAAGCGTTTACGTAAGAATCGTCACAAGAAGAAGTAATTGATTGCTAACCCCTAGACCCTACCTATATTGTCTAACGAGTTAATAATTCAAAAAAGCTCGTCTGGGGTAGAAATCGCGCTAATAGCCAATCGAAAACTTTTGGAATTTCACCGCGAAACCGCGGCTGGAGCCTATCAGGTTGGCGATTTTTACCTCGGAAAAGTTCGAAAATTATCGCCCGCACTAAACGCGGCTTTTATCCATATTGGTGGTGAAAAAGATGGCTTTCTTACCTATTTCGATTTAGGAGCTAATTTATTAAGCTTAAGGAAAGTTACGAAATCTGCGCTCGCCGGTCAACCGGGTGCGTTGGATTTAGATCGACTTGAATTAGAAGAACCTATCGTCAAAACTGGAAAAATTAGCCAAGTACTTAAATCTGGAGAACCATTATTGGTACAGATTATTAAGGAACCTATTGCCAATAAAGGTCCTAAAATAACGTGCGATATCAGTTTCCCTGGCAGGTACTTTATCTTGGTTCCGTTCACTAACCAAATTTCGATTTCCCGAAAAATAGGCAATCCGAAAGAAAAAGTTCGACTTCGTGATTTAGCCGCAAGCATAAAGCCAAAGAACTTTGGCGTTATCGTCCGTACAGTAGCCGAAGGTGTTGCCTTAGAAGAGCTAGATAAAGATATGCGGGAATTGGTGAAAAAGTGGGAAGAACTAGTGAAGGGATTGAAATCAGCCTCCATTGGCAGTAAGATTTTAGGAGAAGGGAGCAGATTACACACCCTACTTAGAGACATACTCAATAGCAGTTTTTCCAATATTATTACCAACGACCCTGAAACCCATAGTCAACTAAAAGAATTGTTGGCTAAGTATAACACAGCAGATGCAGACAAAATCCTAAAACTATACAACGGAAAAAACAGTCTGTTTGAACAGCAAGGCATCAATAAGATGCTAAAAAGTTCTTTTGGTAAAAATGTACCGTTCAGCGGTGGTGCTTATTTGGTTATTGAACACACCGAAGCACTACACGTGATTGATGTAAATAGTGGAAGTACTTCCTTTGACTCTAATAATCGCGAAGAAAATGTACTCAAAGTAAACTTAGAAGCGGTAGAAGAAATTGCTCGTCAAATTCGATTGCGCGACATGGGGGGAATTATTGTGATCGATTTTATCGATATGAAAGACCCCAAAAAACGGGCTCAAATTCATGCGGCAATCAAATCTGCAATGGCCGTTGATAGAGCGAAACACACCATCCTACCCATGAGTAAATTTGGCTTAATACAAATTACTCGAGAACGTGTACGACCGCAAATGGAAATCTCCAATCAAGAGAATTGTACCGCTTGTGGAGGAACAGGAAAAATGGATTCATCGGTTCAATTGATCGATAAAATTGAAAATGAAGTGCTCTACCTATGGGAGAATATGAACCAAAAATCCATTACCCTAAGAGCGAACCCATTAATTAACGCTTACTTTAAAATTGGATTCCCTTCCAAACGTATGACCTGGTATTTGAAATATAAACAATGGTTGAAATTGTACGATGATGCAGACCTACCACTTACCGGTTATCATTTTGAAAATAATCAACATCAAATTATTCATAACGAAGCATAAAAACAGAGTTTAGCAATTCTGTATGTGAGGTGCGAAGAATATTTTCACAAAAAAACATTAGCACTAAAAGCTATAAAACAAAAAAAACCTGCTCGAAAGCAGGTTTTTTTTATTTCAAATTTTGTTGACTTAGTCTTTATCCGCTTGAGATAAAGCATATATCACCAAACCAAATCCAATTTTGTTTACGGCGTCACCAATGTTGTAAATAACATCCATGTAAGGAGCATAAGAACTACCTAAGCTCATACCGAACAAACCACCTGGGGTTCCGAAGATGTAACCCAAAGGATAGATAGCCCATCCAACGAATACAAACCATCCCAAAGTTTTAACAGCTTTCTGTACTGCAGGTCCAGCATTTGCGGCCAAAGCAGCAACTTCACCAAACATAACCATGTAAAGGATATAGAAATAAGCCAAGCCGCTAACAAAACCCCACTGCCAAGAGTGCGCTCTGTCAACTGATTCGCCGAAATATCCGGTTACTAACATAATTACGGAGAATAAAATCAATTTCCACATCAACTGAGACTTAGCCCCAGCTTTACGAGTAATCAAATAAAACTCTACGCACATCAAAGGCACGGTTAACAACCAGTCTACATAACGGAAGAACGTTGGAGACTCTTGATAATCCATGTAAAAACCGCGCATATAGTAATAATGCACAGCAGCAATAAAGGTAATTAAACCAGAGACTAAAATCGACGTTCTCCATTTCTCTGAAACATTGCGCATTTCAAAGAAGAAAAATACCGATGCAGCCATCATAGCCATGGTACCTACAAAAAAGGTGAAAGCCACGTACGACTTTAACCCTGTTCCGGTTAGAAGTTCAAGCGCAGTGCTCGAAGCTTCGGTTGAAAGTAAATGTGTAATCATATGATTTACAATGGTTAGTGATATTAGTAACCACAATACTACCAAGTTGTTTTTGTTTTTACTAAAAAATACGTTGTTTAATTTTTAGAAAATATTTTTTTTACTTAAATTACGGGTCTTAAACCCCTGAAAACACTAGGATTTTTGAATAATTCACTGAATATCAATTTATTTCAGGTTTAACTTTTACCATCAACAACTTCCACAGATTTTCATTTTTCGCAACTACAAAATAAACTTGTTGCGATTTTCCGTAATACCCCGCAGCTTCACTCTTAATTTTTGCAATTATCGCAACCGCTGTTTTTTCGAGCGAATTACCTTCTATTTTTGGAGCGATGAATATTAAAAATATCGTTTTCCTTGGATTTTTAGTTTTTACATATTCCGTTGGATTTGCTCAAAATCAAACCGTTCGTGGATTTCTAAAAGACAAAGAGTCGCAGGCAGTAATTCAAAATGCTAAAGTGCTGTTTGAAAGTTCTTCAGCAGCCTCAGGCAATGCCAGCAACGAAAGTTTTCAAACCACCTCCAATAAAAATGGAGAATTTGTATTCGATAATGTTCCTGTAGGTAGATATGCCATCGCCATCGAAGCTACGGAATACCAAGTTTTCGGAACCAACAACATTGTAGTAACTTCCGGTAAAGAGGTAATATTAAACTATGAACTAGAACAAAGCATTGAGCGTGTTGGAGAAGTGGTAATAACAGCCAAAAGCAAAGGAGACAAGCCCAATAACGACGCGGCTCTAATTTCTGCACGACTATTTACCGTTGATGAAACAGACCGATTTGCCGGAAGTAGAGGGGACCCAGCGAGAATGGCTTCTAACTTCGCAGGGGTTCAAGGAGCTGATGATTCACGCAATGATATCGTAGTTCGAGGAAACTCACCCCAAGGTATTCTCTGGAGATTAGAAGGTATAGATATTCCCAATCCCAATCACTTTGCCATACCAGGTACAACCGGTGGATCCGTTTCTATTATCAATAATAAAATGCTCGGGAATTCCGACTTCTTTACCGGTGCCTTTCCGGCGGAATACGGCAATGCTAACGCAGGTGCGTTTGATTTGAAGATGAAAAATGGGAACAATCAAAAACGAGAATTTAGTTCGCAACTGGGTTTATTAGGTTGGGATGCGCATGCCGAAGGTTATTTAGGAAAAAAAGGAGGCGCGAGTTATTTACTTACATACCGCTACTCCACCTTGGCCATGTTTGGTGCCCTAAACATCCCAATTGGTACCGATGCAATCCCCCAATACCAAGACTATGCAGTTAAATTTAATTTCCCTTTCAAAAACAATAAAGGAAATATCTCCTTCTTCGGAATTGGTGGAGGATCAAAAATTGATATACTTATTAGCAACCAACAATATGGCAGTACGGAGTTGTATGGCGATAACGACAGAGATCAATATTTCCGATCTAATATGCACGTTTGGGGTAGCTCAACTCAGCTCAATTTAAACAGCAAAAGCTATTTGAAAGCTACAATTGCCTATACCAAACAAGATGTTAATGCTAATCATGTTTTAATATTTAGGCACTTAGACTCAACTAAACCTAACGATGAAGGTAAATTCCCCTTTGTTATTGATAGTATTCGACCCAATTTAGACTATACATTCAGCACCAATACCTTGGGCGGTCATTTGTTTTATAACCGAAAATTCTCTGCGAAAAGCAGCATGAAAGCAGGTATTCAATTAACCCAATATTTCTATACATTCAAGGACTCTAATTTAAATTTCGACAAATCAGATCCATCACTATTCAATAAATTCTCTGTACGCTGGAATTCGAATGGAACGGGACTAATGGTAATTCCTTATGTTCAATGGAAATACAAAGTTTCTCCGCTCCTTACAATCAGTAGTGGTATTCAAATGCAATCATTCACCGTTACTTACGATGCTAACAATGTGCCGTATGCTGCTTATAAAAATCCCACTGCAGAAAAACAATCCTACACCAGCACAACTGGGCCATTATTACGCTTTGGTGCACGCTACCAAATAAGCAAAAAAGATGCGTTCAACTTAGGATTGGGCATGCATTCTCAAAATCAAAGTGCCTATATTTACTTTTATCAAAAACCAGGAAACAGCACACCCCACAATTTAAATATGGGGTTATCCTACAGCAATCATGCAATTCTAGGATGGGATCATACCATCAATAAAAGCTCCCGTTTTAAAATTGAAACCTACTACCAACAGCTAAGTAATTTACCTGTTGAAATTCGTCCATCCAGTTTCTCACTCGCAAATACAGGCTCTGGATTCTCTCGATTCTTCCCCGACACCCTTACCAATGCAGGGAAAGGATACAACTATGGTATCGAATTCACCTTGGAGCGCTTCTTCTCTAAAGGTTTTTATTATTTGTTATCGGGTTCGTTATTTGATGCGCAATACCAAGGATCCGATAAACAGTGGCGCTCTAGCGATTTTAATACAAATTATGCCGCCAATGCTCTGTTTGCCAAAGAGAAAGTATTTAAAAATAAAAACTCTTTGAACTACGGTATGAAATTCACTACCGCTGGAGCTCGCAGATACTCACCGATGGATACCTTAGCCACAATCAATCAACGCGAATATGTAGAACTGGATGCGCAGAAAAACACCTTGCGATTTGGTAAACCTTATGTTCGTTTTGATGTTCGAATAGCTTACCGCATTAATGCAAAAAACACATCGCATGAAATTGCATTTGATTTGGTTAATGTAACCAACAGAAAGAACGTATTAAAGTACAGCTTTATCGATTCAGCACCGTATTATCGCGAAACCTACCAACTAGGATTCTTGCCGTTGTTCTATTATAAGATCGACTTTTAATCCAAACTGTCTAATCAAACACACATGTGTATAAGGTAAAACTTTTACAACCTGTTCGCCGATTAAATTCGCGTGTTATGAATAGACCGATTGCATTGTTAGTATCCGTGATCTTGTTGTTTGGATCTTGTGTTAGTAAAAAAGAATACCAAGCATTGGAAAAAAGCAAGGCAGATTCGGAAGCCCTAAATCAAAATAGAATCAATGATTGCAACGAAAAAAATGCCGCATTGATTCGCAGCATTGCCGAATTGGAGGGACAACGAGGGAAACTAGAAAAAACCATCTCTTCCCTAAAAGATACCATAGAAACCTGTCATACAGAGTTACAGGAAAATCTAAATTATATTCGTAATCTTGGTGAAAATCTTGATGCCCAGAAAAAAAGCCTCGCTAACGAATTAACAGAAAAAAATAGAGTGCTGCAAGCCAAAGAACTTGAACTAAATGCAGCCTTAGCTAAAGCAGAAGAAGAACGAGCTCGACTTACTGCATTGCGGAAAGAATTAGAAAACACCGTGGGCAGAGTTCGTGAATTAGAGGCAGAACTAGCCAGAAAAGACAGCGCAGTAATATTATTGAAAGAAGCAATTGCAAAGGCTCTGGCTGGATTTGAGAAATTAGATATACGCGTAGAATACCGCAATGGTAAAGTATACGTAATCCTGCCGGAGAAACTATTGTTTGCCTCTGGGAGTATCAACGTTGACCCTAAAGGCCGAGAAGCATTAGTAGAAATTGGGAAAGCACTCAACAAACAACCTGCGGTTCAAATGGCTATCGAAGGACATACAGATAATATCCCTATGAAAGGCAGTGAAGCGATCAAAGACAATTGGGATCTAAGTGTATTAAGAGCTACCTCTATTGCGAGAATCTTGATTGATGATGCTAAAATGAACCCGAAACGAATTCAGGCAGTAGGCAGAGGGGATACACAACCCATCGCTTCCAACGAAACCCCAGAAGGCAGGGCTAAAAATCGTAGAACTGAAATCATTTTAACTCCGCAGCTGGATAAAATTCTTCAAATTCTGAACACCAACTAACGTATGATTCTGATTGCCGCCATCGAAAATCATAAAAATCCAGAAATCGATGCGCTAATCGCCGAATACATAAAGCGGCTTCAACCTTTACATCCCGTATCCGTTACTCTCCTACCCGCCGCGAGGGTTCAATCTTCCGCGTTGCAGCAACAAAAAGAGACAGAATCCCTATTAAAATTGGCCAAACCTGGAGATACCCTATTTTTAATGGACGAAACCGGTAAAGCCACCAATAGCCTGGAATTCGCTAATCTAATTACTCAATCCCTCAATCAATCCCGCGGCAAAATTATTGTTTGTATTGGAGGAGCCTACGGATTTACTTCCGATGCAAAACAAAAATTCCCAAAACTCAAAATGAGCGAATGGGTTTTCCCTCATCAAATTGCCCGTTTAGTACTTGTTGAACAAATTTACCGATCCTTTAATATCATTAAAGGAACAGGCTATCACCATACGTAACCCTGTATTACTTTGTTCAACTCAAAACTACTTACAAAATACGTTGGCAAATTAATACTACCCGAATTAATGTAAAATCCCGGAGTTGATACTAAGGCAATCAAAGATTTACTAATAATAAATCCCCAGCCATTTACTCCCGTAATCTTTACCAACACCCTTTCATTGATTGAAAACTCCATTAACAACATCCCTTTAATTTGAACTATTTTTGCAGAAGAACAATGAACATACAAGCCGATTTAATCCATTTAATTGATTTAGCAATTAAAAAACTGTACGGAGATACGTCAGTACAGGTTAAACTTGAATCTACCAATGCGGATTTTCGCGGCGATTACACCTTTGTTGTTTTTCCTTTACTGCGATTTTCAAAAGCCACACCCGAACTAACGGCAGTTGCCATTGGAAATGAAATTTCCAGCCATTCCCTTATCGCCGAATACAATGTTGTAAAAGGCTTTCTAAATATTGTGGTAAATACCCAGGTTTACCTGAATTTCCTCGAAAAACAGTGGAACAACCCTTCGTTTTTGTCTACAAGCCTAGGTACTGGAAAAAAGGTTATGGTGGAGTATTCCTCGCCCAACACCAACAAACCTTTACACTTAGGACATATTAGAAATATACTCTTAGGATATAGCGTATCCAATATTTTATCGGCCAATGGATTTGAAACAATCAAGGCGAATTTAGTGAACGATAGGGGGATACATATTTGCAAAAGCATGATTGCTTGGCAGCGATTTGGCAACGGCGAAACCCCGCAATCATCCGGTTTAAAAGGCGATCACCTCGTAGGGAAATACTACGTAGCCTTTGAAAATGCTTTGGTAGAACAAACAAGAGATACCCTAGAATTAGCCAAAAAGGGACAATGGCAACCCGAAAATCAAACCACCAAGGAACGATACCAAAAACTGTGGCTAACACTACAATCGGCCAAGGAAGAAAAACAAATCAATAAATTAACCGATGACATCAAAGATCTTGTTAGAAACCAATCGGAAATTATGCAGGCAACTTCGGAAATGCTTCGACAATGGGAAGCAGGGAACCCTGAAATTATCGAATTGTGGTCTACGATGAACGGTTGGGTGTATGGAGGTTTTAATACCACGTACACCAAATTAGGCGTTGATTTCGATAAATATTATTACGAAAGCAACACCTATACCTTGGGGAAAGACATCGTTGAGGAAGGACTTCAATCCGGAGTATTTTACCAAAAACTGGACAATTCGGTTTGGATCGACTTAACTGGTGAGGGGTTGGATGAAAAACTTGTGCTTCGTTCCGATGGAACTTCGGTTTACATTACCCAAGATATTGGAACCGCCGATTTAAAGTACAGCGATTTCGAGATTAATAACAGTATTTATGTAGTGGGCAATGAACAAGACTACCACTTTAAGGTGCTGATTCTAATCATGAAAAAACTGCAACGCACCTACGCCAATGGTATGTATCACCTTAGCTACGGAATGGTGGATTTGCCCTCAGGTAAAATGAAAAGTAGGGAAGGTACCGTGGTTGATGCCGATGATCTAATCCAAGAAATGATCAACGAAGCAAAAGCAAAAACCGAGGAACTGGGCAAGACAGACGGTTTAGCAGAAACAGAACTACAGCACCTGTACCATTCCTTGGGGCTCAGTGCGCTTAAATTTTATATCCTAAAAGTAGATCCAAAAAAAAGAATGCTATTCAACCCCCAAGAAAGCATTGATTTTCAAGGCGATACAGGTCCATTTGTGCAATACACCTACGCAAGAATCAAATCTATTCTGCGTAAAGCGCCCACCGTGGAGCAGTGGTCTGGAACAGCTTCCATGAATCAAGATTCCACCTCCTTACTGCCGGTAGAATTAGAAACCATTCAAACCTTATACCGCTACCCCGAAGTTTTACAGGAAGCCTGCACCGCCTATTCTCCCGCCGATGTTTGTAGTTATTGCTTGGATTTAGCAAAATCATTTAATCGATTGTATAACGAAGTGAGCATCTTAAACGAACCCAACGAATCGGCAAGAATTAATCGTTTAAAAATTGCCTATTTCACGGCCAATACACTCAAACACGCGCTATCGTTGCTTGGAATTGACGTAGTGGAACGAATGTAAGTTATTTCACAGCATTGGATTAAACCTTGAGACGTATATTGCGTCTACTGAACAACGTATGCATCTGTTTATTCCTGCTAAAAAATCTTGGTTCCTTCGAAGCATTATACTATGCTTTATAACCCTTCAACACCTTGGCGTAAAATCCCAGTCCCTCTATTTTCCGCCAATTACCGGTACTGCATGGGAAAGTATAGATCCTACTACCCTTGGCTGGTGCCAACCTCAAATCGATTCGTTATACAACTACTTAGAAGGTAAAAATTCTAAAGCCTTTATTCTTCTTAAAGACGGAAAAATTGTGCTAGAAAAATATTTTGGTACGTTTACACAAGATTCTTCATGGTATTGGGCCAGTGCTGGAAAAACACTCACTGCATTTTGTGTAGGTATAGCACAACAACAAGGCAGCTTGAAAATCAACGAACCCTCCAACAAATATTTAGGCAAAGGATGGTCGTCACTTACCAAATCCCAAGAAGATTCCATAACCATCTGGAATCATCTCACCATGACAACGGGGTTGGATGATGCCGTATCAAATCTCGATTGTACAGACCCCAGTTGCCTAACCTATATAGCCAAACCTGGTACCCGATGGTCTTACCACAACGCTCCATACACCCTGTTAGACAAGGTGATTGAAACCAGCACCGGAAAATCCCTTAATCCATTTATCGCCCAAAATATCTCAACAAAAACAGGTATTAAAGGACTTTTTGTACCATTAGGTTACAACAATGTCTTTTTTTCAACCCCGAGGAATATGGCAAAATTTGGCCTCCTGTTATTGGCAAAAGGAACTTGGAATGGCAATAAGATATTAGACGACACCCAATATTTTAAGCAACAAACCAATTCAAGCCAATCCCTAAATAAAAGTTATGGTTACTTAACTTGGTTAAACGGCAAGCCATCGTTTATGCTGCCCACGTTGCAATACCAATTCCCAGGAAGCATTTGTATCAATGCCCCAAACGACATGGTTGCTGCATTGGGGAAAAATGGTCAAATTATCAATGTTGTCCCAAGTATAAATTTGGTTTTTATTCGGATGGGGAATGCTCCTGACAACAACCCCGCAAGCGCAATTTCAGTTGCCTTAAACGATGATATTTGGAAATATATCAAACAGCTTTCTTGCAATTCAAATTCGGGAGATGAATTGGATAATGCAACTACAACCAACGTTCACCTTTACCCAAATCCAACTTCCGGCAATCAATTACTTACAGTTGCTGTCCCACAGCGTTGGTTAAGCCAATCCCATAGCGAAACCCCATTAAAATTACAAATTACCGATACTAAGGGTAGTGTATTATTTACCCAAACATTTAGCCACTGTGAAAAAGAAATAACCCTTTCACTTCCCCAGTTAACCCCAGGAACCTATTGGGTTTCCATCGGTAATAATGACATCCCACTCCACACAAAACCTTTGTGTGTAATACCATAGGAACTACTTTTTCTCTAGACCCAATTTAACCAAAACCACGGCCTCTTTCTTACCGTTGGTAAAGCCATTGTTGTGATAGGAGTTACCATACCAAAACTGCATAGATTCGTAAACCGATTTTATTAACTCCGCATTTTCACCCGCAGCATTGATACTGTAAACATCCTGCTGCATCCAAGAATTGGTTTCATTGGTAAATGTACCATTGACTACCGTGAAATTATGCTTATACCGCAGCGTCCACGCCGAAGGCATCGGAGTTTTAATATCGTTAATAACAACCGTTGTATCCCAAATTGTTTTCACCTGAACCTGCTGATATTTATCGTTAGAGGTAGTAAAATATTGCATTGGCAGTGTTTGATACGTTTCTCGCTGACAATTTTCATCCAGTTTTAATTGGAACAGATGAGTGTATTGATGCCCTTCATCCGTGATTACATCAATTTTATTGCCTGGATTTTCGTGGGTCATTTTATAAAACATCTCCAATTGAAGCCAGTAGCCACCTTGGATAGGCACTAAAGCTTGGGGTGAAAATTCATACTCGATTGGAAATTTCTCATCGCGTTGATTTTTACCCGGTTTAAAATCGCCCAAATGTTTTTTATCCCCGGGAGGCGTGTATTGGTAGAACCCTTTCAATTCTCGGAAATCCATAAAGCTAGAAACTTGCATTCCATACCGATCACAAACCCCAATGTACATGCCATATTGTTTCAACTCCTCACCCATGGTATAGGTACCCATTACTGCATATCGGTCCACCCCTATGGCATGAACCTTCATTGTCATAAACGATAAATTCCCGGCGTATTGTTTATCGAAATTAATGACTTGAACAATGCTACCTTCCTTATTTACGCGGTATAAGAAATATTTTTTGGGTCGATGCTTTTTATCATCAATGGTTTTCGGCACCTGCATTTCCCCGCGAACTACCGCAAGAAAATCATCCGAACCAGCGATAGGCGCAACCGTTACCAATTCAGAATACAATTTATTTTCAAGTCCGGCAATATTTAAGGTTATCGCCTTGGCCGAGCCATTTCGCCAATTCAAACGCAATAAAACAATATCTGCAGATTCGGTAGTTAACTCCATGTATACATAACTTCCAAAGGCATAAAACTTCCGAAATCTTCTGATTTTCTTTCCTGCTAAATCGAACTGCCCACGTATATTCGAGATTTTAATACTCTTACCCGATGCGTATATGTTTCTAAGCGCAAAAACTCCCGATTTTTCAATGTAGAGGTGGTGGTAGGCTCCATCGGCATCGGATTCAAACCACTCTGGATTACTTTCTGTAAAAAATCCAGAAATCATGGTCTCTTCAAAATTTGCAATCTTAACTAAATTAGTGTCGTATACGCTATAATACTCCTTGTAATCACTAACCTTAGGGCTTAATTTGGTAGTATGCATAACCAATCCTGCCTGGCCCAACGAATAAACGGTATAAACATCGTACCCTTTGGGCAAAGGGATTTTTTCGGCTTTTAAAAGTTTAATCTCACCTGCAGTTTGACCAATCAATGGATTTGAAACCATTCCAAAACTGACTGTAAATGCCAAAATAATCAATGTAGAAAATGTTTGACCACTGGCCAAAACTTTGCTCAGTTTTTCGTTCATAAATTCAAGACAAAAATACTTCAGCTTCCCCACAGAAAGGCAATACTGAAGCATAAGATTATCTAATAATTACAACAGTTTGTAGACAATCTTCGCTTCCGAATGCCCTATTTAAGTCGGTTAGGGTTTTCATCTACAAATGTAGACCAATCACTACGGGCGCCCTTTTTACTGGAAGCGCTGGACTTGTTTTTATTGGATTTAGTAGCGGTTGACTTAGCATTGAGCTGAATGATTTCACCGTCTACGGTTGTTAATTGTTTCGCCGAGCCGGTGTTATTGGTTTCGTTTACAAATGAGGCTGTACCTGTAAGGTTAAACAGCGTACTGGTTTTATTATTCTTGCCGAATTCTCTGGGTTGAAATTGGTAAAAATGACAAACCGCTGCGGCTAATCCATCAGTTGCATCTAAGGTTTCCGGCTGTTCTTGGAAATTAAACTGCGCATGCAACATGCTATAAACTTGTTCTTTGGATGCCGCGCCACTACCCACTATTCGCTGTTTTATAGTTCGGGGAACATATTCAAAAACGGGTAGTCCTCGGGAAATTGCTGCGGCGATTGCCACCCCTTGTGCTCTTCCTAGCTTCAACATACTCTGCACATTTTTGCCAAAAAACGGAGCCTCGATGGCTACCTCTGTTACATCATACCCATCAATCAAACCGGAAATCTTTTCGTAGATATGATGTAATTTCATACCCGCATCGGCAATCTTCCCCAATTTCACTACGCCCATGCCTAATAATTGAGGTCCAGAAGGCGCTATCACAATCAAGCCATAGCCCAATAAATTGGTTCCTGGATCAATCCCCAGTATTACCCTTTTTTTCTCCACCACACAAAGATGCTTAATTGGTGGTATAATCGGGGAAAAATCACGAAATTTGTAAAAATTTCAATTATATATATAAATTATGGCTTTTGATCTGGACTTAATCAAATCGGTTTATGCCGCAATGCCGGCCAAGGTAGCCGCTGCCCGCCAAGCGCTGGGTCGCCCGCTTACCCTTACTGAAAAAATCCTGTTTTCCCACTTGTGGGATGGCGCTAAGCCTCAAGCTTTCGCCCGGGCTCAGGATTATGTTGATTTTGCACCAGACCGCGTAGCCATGCAAGATGCTACGGCACAGATGGCATTGTTGCAGTTTATGCAAGCGGGAAGACCTCAAGTTGCCGTTCCTTCCACCGTACATTGTGACCACTTAATCACGGCAAAAACCGGAGCTTCGGAAGATTTAACCATTGCGAACAACGAAAGCAAAGAAGTTTATGATTTCCTGGCTTCCGTTTCAAACAAATATGGCATTGGTTTTTGGAAACCCGGTGCAGGTATCATTCACCAAGTAGTATTAGAAAATTATGCATTCCCCGGTGGAATGATGATAGGTACCGATTCCCACACCGTGAATGCCGGTGGTTTGGGAATGATTGCTATTGGCGTAGGTGGCGCTGATGCTTGCGATGTTATGGCAGGACTTCCTTGGGAACTTAAATGGCCAAAACTAATTGGTATTAAACTTACCGGTAAATTAAACGGTTGGACGGCTCCAAAAGATGTAATACTAAAAGTAGCGGGTTTACTTACCGTAAAAGGTGGAACGGGAGCAATCGTTGAGTACTTTGGTGAAGGTGCTACCTCGATGAGTTGTACAGGTAAAGGTACCATTTGTAACATGGGTGCTGAAATCGGCGCAACTACTTCCACGTTTGGATATGACGATAGCATGGAGCGTTATCTTAGAGCCACCGATAGAGCCGATATCGCTGATTTAGCCAATGGTATTAGAGAACATTTAACCGCCGATGCTGAAGTCTATGCTAACCCAGCTGCGTATTTTGATGAAGTTATTGAAATCAATCTTTCGGAACTTGAACCCCATTTAAACGGGCCGTTTACTCCAGATTTAGCTACCCCTATATCCAAAATGAAAGAAGTAGCTGCCGCCAATGGTTGGCCCACTAAAGTAGAAGTAGGATTAATCGGTTCCTGTACCAACTCTTCTTACGAGGATATTTCTCGTGCCGTTAGTTTAGCCAAGCAAGTTGCCGCTAAAAACTTAAAAACCAAGGCTGAATTCACCATTACCCCCGGTAGTGAGCAGGTTCGTTATACTATTCAACGCGATGGATTCTTAGAAATATTCGATCAAATCGGGGCGAAAGTATTTGCCAATGCCTGTGGACCTTGTATTGGAATGTGGGATCGTATGGGAGCAGAAAAGCAAGAAAAAAATACCATTGTACACTCCTTTAATAGAAATTTTGCCAAGCGTGCCGATGGAAACCCTAACACATTCGCATTTGTAGCTAGTCCTGAATTGGTTACCGCTTTGGCCATCGCCGGTGATCTAACCTTCAATCCTATTACAGATTCGTTAATCAACGAAAATGGTGAGGCCGTGAAATTGGATCCTCCAACCGGTGACGAATTACCTACCAAAGGTTTTGCCGTTGAAGACCCAGGATATCAAGCTCCAGCTGCCGATGGTTCCAATGTTCAGGTAGCAGTAGACCCTAATTCAAATCGTTTGCAGCTATTGGATCCATTCGCGGCTTGGGAAGGCACTAACTTACACGCTTTGAAATTATTAATCAAAGTAAAAGGAAAATGTACTACAGATCATATTTCTATGGCTGGGCCTTGGTTGAAATTCCGTGGGCACTTGGATAACATCTCAAACAATCTTTTAATTGGAGCTATCAATATTTTCAACGATAAAGCCAACGAAGTTAAGAATCAATTATCTGGAGAATATGGAGCCGTTCCTGCTGTTCAACGTGCATACAAAGCCGCGGGTATTGGCAGTTTGGTTGTAGGCGACGAAAACTATGGAGAAGGTAGTTCTCGCGAGCATGCTGCCATGGAGCCAAGACATTTGGGCGTTCGTGCCGTTTTGGTGAAATCCTTTGCCCGAATTCACGAAACCAACTTGAAAAAACAAGGTATGTTGGCATTAACATTTGCCGATAAGTCTGATTACGAAAAAATTCAAGAAAATGACAGCTTCGATATTTTAGGCCTTACAGAATTTGCCCCTGGCAAACCACTTAGCCTTGTATTGAATCACGCCGATGGAAGCTCAGAATCAATTACCGTAAACCACAGCTACAACGAACAACAAATTGAGTGGTTCAAAGCGGGTGGTGCTTTAAATATTATTCGTAAAAACGTAGCTTAATCTACCTATAGACCTAATAGTCATTTAGTTACACAACCATAGATAACGCAACCCGCTTCTAAGGTTTCCCCAATAAAAAAGGGCAGTTCACGGTATGTAACTGCCCTTTTTTTTATTTTGTAAAATCCTTACTATTTATCTAGTAGTTTACCAATAATATTAACGGATACTATGGAACTAAAAAAATATTTGCTACCCAACAAGCAAGCGTTGGCAATTCAATGGCAGTAATTGTGGGTAAATGAGTTGTGTTCGCAAATGAAATCAACGAAAGGAGCAAGATTACTTACCATTGCCGAACATGGCAACGGCTTCTTTCACGTAGGTTTTTACACAATCAAAAACGGGAAAACTATTGCCTTTTTTAACCCCATGACCGGTTCTTACAACCACCATATTATACTGCGGCAATAAACAAATATACTGACCATTTAAACCTTGATAATAACTAAATTTAATACCATCCACTTCGCCTAACCAAAACGAATGACCGTAATTAGGGGATTTGAACGGTTGTTGCGCCTGGGATAAGAAAGCAGAATCAATTACCCCTTTACCGTGATGCAACACCATTAATCCTAATCTTCCAAAATCACGGGCGGTAGCATCAAAACAACAATAATTCAATTCTTTTCCATCCTTACTGTCCAATTGCCATTTTGCATTTGATTCCATTCCTAAAGGTTTCCATAACCACTCTTCGGTTAAAGCACTTATAGTTTTACCTGTAGCCTTTGCCAACACCAAACCTAATAACTGAGTAGCGCCACTCTGGTATTGGTAGTGGGTTCCTGGTTCTCTAATTACGGGCACAGTTTTCATGGTTTTTTCTGCGTCAGACCCATAATATGCCTTTGCCGTAATACCAAAAGGAGAGACATAACTTTCATCCCATTCCAAACCCGCCGTCATTGTAACTAAATGTCTTAGCGTTAATTGATCGGCCCATTTTTCCCAACTCGGATTGGTTTGTATGCTAGGATTGCCCGATTTATCCAAAACACCAACCCAATCCAAATATTTCCGAACGGGTTCATCCCAAGACGGAATGATTTTTTCCTGAATTGCCTTTTGCACCAATAAACAAGTAATCGTTTTGGCCATCGAAAAGGAATTGGTTAACTGCATATCCGGCTTGTCTGCACTACCGGCTAACGCGCCCATATAGCGTTCACAAACCAAGGTATCATTTCGAAAAACTAGATATGCACCCGATTTAGTCTCGGATAACATGTTGTCCAATGCCGGCGTTACCGGTACTGTATGTCGATTATCGGCCATTGCCAATTCCCAAGTCCTTGTGGAATCTATTTCTACATCCCGAGTATCAAAATTCATCCAATCCAAATAATTGGCAGACTTTTCTCCAATTAAATAGGTTAATCTAACCCCTTTTATTAAGTAACTGTAAGGAGAAACCGCCAACAATCCCGTCAGCAATGCCAAGATTCCTACTACCGCTAAAAGTCGTTGTACCCACTTCATAGTAAATCAAAGATACTTGGCAATTATTCATAAAAACAATAAGTGATTTGCATTTTTTGCAAGGGTAGTGGATTTACTTCTTAGTATATTTGTAAAATACCATGTTGAAATTAGCCAAGAACTTCGCTGCCATCAGCCTTCCTGTATTGTTTTTTTCCTTGTTAGTCCTTTTGGTGGAGTTAAAACCAACAGCCCGAGCGGGTGAAAAATTGCAGCATCCCGGCTATTTTGAGCAGTGGTTTAATGAAAAGAAAAACGAACAAGGGGTAATACCCACATGGGCTAGACAAGGTTGGTATGATTGGGATAAAAAGAAACGAACTGTTTCACTTCGGAACAACAATAATCCCATTGATACTGTTATTGAATTAGGGCCTTTGGCCGTGGGTGGAAGGACCCGCGCTTTGTGGATTGATCCTCGAAATGAAAAAATCATATTAGCAGGAGGAATATCGGGAGGAATGTGGCGCAGCGAAAATGGAGGAACTGCGTGGAAACCTATAAACGAGCATGAAGTGTCTTTAATGCCAAGCTGCATCACTCACAATCCATTTAATCCCAACGAAGTCTATTATGGAACCGGAGAATCTAGAGCAAACAGTGCCGATGTAGACGGTAACGGTGTTTTCTATTCTTCCAACGGGGGTAAAAACTTTACCCAGCTTAACAGTACCATAAATAGAGCTGGATTTAATGCAATCTGGGATATTAAACATTCACGAACGGATTCTAATACCATATTTGTTGGTACACATGCAAACGGATTATTTCGTTCTAAAGACCATGGTAGCTCATGGAAACCTGTATTTATTGGAGGCAATAAACAGGTTAATAATATTCTTTGCTTTCCTAACGGCCGAGTAATGATGAGCATGCAGAGTAATCAAGTTTATGCTTCAGACAACAACGGCGATTCTGGCACTTTCTCGGCGGTTAAATTCCCGAACATGCCAGGCAGCGGTGCATACCGCAGAATTCAGATGGGTTATTGCGAAAAATTCCCTAGTGTTGTTTATGCTCTATTTGAGGGTTTTGACTTCAATGCAACACCGGTTAGATTTTATAAAAGTAGCGATTTCGGTAAAACATGGACTCAACGCGTTGCCCCTACAGATATTGGAGCCTCTTATCAAGCCTATTGTATTATGTTGGGGGTAGCCCCCACCGATTCAAACCGTGTGGTATGCGGCGGAGTAAATATCGCTACTACTTCCAATGGTGGTAATTCTTGGATAGAAATTCCCACCGGTCATGCAGACCATCATTCGTATGCCTTTTTACCAACAACTACCAACGAATATTTGGTAGGAAATGACGGTGGTGTATATAAATATCGTTGGAACAGCAACTCTTATATTGCGAATCTAAATAATGGGTATCGCGTTACCCAGTTTTACGCAGGTGCCTTTGCCCCAACGGGTCTAATAGGTATTGCAGGAGCGCAAGATAATGGAACACACGTAGCTTCTAGACCCTTTGTAAGTAGATCTTTTTTTGGCGGTGATGGTGCATATTGTCATATTGGATTGGAGGATGCAAGTGTAGCTTACATGAGTTATCAAAACGCTACGCCCCATAGAATGGATAATTTTAATCCAAATGCCCCAAGCTGGCCTCAGAATATCGCCGATTCTCGTTTTGCCTCAGACGGTGTAGACTTCATCAATTTGTATAGCATGGCACCCGGAGACCAATCCATGTTGTTTTATAGAACAGATAGAGGCCTTTATAGAAGTACCGATGCAGGAAATAGTTGGGATAAAATAACCACTGTAATCCGAGCAGGAATTAAAGCCATAGGTATAAGTAATCATCTAAATCCCGTTGTTTATTTCGGCGGCACATCGGCTCAATTTTATAAAATTGAATACGGTGCCACTACTGCTTCGGGCAAAGAAGTTAATTACAATAATTTTGTACCAACTTCAATAACCAATGACAACATCAAAGGGCTTACCGTTCATCCGAACAATCCCTATATTGTATATGTTGCCCTTTCTAATTTTAGCAATCAACCCAGAGTTTGGCGCGTTACCGGTCTAGACTCCCTTACCAACAAACCTGTTTGGACCAACATTAGTGGTGATTTGCCACCTGGACTTCCCGTTAACATGATGGCTGTTGACCCCAGAAATCCAGATAAAGTTTTCTTTGCAGGTACTGACTTTGGGTTGTATTACAGCGTTGATAGTGGAAAAACTTGGGAAAAAGAATACCGATTACCCAATGTTGCTATACACGAATTGAAAATGCGGGATGACGGTCAACTTTTTGCCTTTACTCATGGCAGAGGAATGTTTGCGATTACAATTAAAGAAATTAAAGCAAATAATCTATATCGATTTAATTCAAATCAACCCAAATTAACGGTTTACCCCCAACCTGCTAGCAATTATTTGCAAATCAAAGGCTTAAGCCAAATTCTCCAATCATCCGCAAGCAATGGATCTCCCCTTCCTTCCGCAATTACCTACTCTCTACACGATATAAATGGAAAAACCATGGGGATTAATCCGCTTCCAACCGACGGGAAAATTCCTGTAGAAAAATTACCCGCAGGGATCTACATTTTACAAATACAAATTGGCAATGATAAACCATTCACTCAAAGAGTACTGATAACGGAATCAAAATAATACAGCACTTTCCTATACCCTGTTGATGGATGAATTATACTTAATTACCCGCTGAGCTTAGTTGTTATAATAATTCAATTGCACCAACTGTAGGTTCAAAGAAAACAGTTAACCGATTTAGAAAATGTCTATTGCAAATACTGATAACTTAAAAGCACTCAACGAACAGTTGAAAGGAATATCCGATTTCCTTGCCGAAGTATCTGAAGATATGATTGAGGGAGGATTCACCCAAATACCAATATTTGTAGCCCACCAAGAACAAGCCAAAATTGGCGAAATGATTATTGATCGCACAGAATTTGGTTATGCTTTTTCAATAAACGCAACTACCCTAGAACGATTCATAGAATTAAATATTATTCCTGAACAGCAATTGGATAGTTTTAAACAAACCCTCGGAAATCCTAGAAAAAAGTGTTGTATTCTTTTACTTACGCCGCCGGATCCTCAATTTGTTTTTCATAACTTTGGTGGCTCAAAAAATGAAAAGCAACCCCTCGGTTAATGTTGTCATTTTAAACTTCAATACAATACACATATTGGAGGAATGCCTACCTCAAGTATTGGCGGTATGCAAATTACCTGGAGTTTCAGTAACCGTGGTTGATAACGCTTCCACCGATGGTAGCGCTGATTGGGTAGCGATTTCCTACCCCGAGGTTAACCTTATTCGATTACCCAAAAACAATGGGTATGCGGGGGGATATAACGAATCGCTACAGCATTTAACGGAAGATTATTTTCTGCTACTTAATAGCGATGCCGTATTGGATGAAAATTGGCTACAACCATTATTGACATGTGCGAATAAACACCCAAATTTCGGGGCCGCTCAACCCCATATTTTAGACTATTTCAATAGAGATAAATTTGAATACGCAGGGGCAGCCGGTGGATTTTTAGATACTTATTCATACCCCTTTTGCCGAGGACGTATTTTTGGCAATGTAGAAAACAATAACCAACAATACCAAGACGAAATTCCCATTTTTTGGGCTTCGGGTGCCGCTTTATTCATTAAAAAAGAAGCTTGGCAACACGCAAATGGGTTAGACGAAGCCTTCTTTGCACACATGGAGGAGATTGACCTTTGCTGGCGTTTACAACTACTTGGTTATACTATTTATTCTGTGCCCAATAGTATGGCCTACCACATGGGCGGTGCTACTTTAGCCAATCAAAGTCCAAGAAAAACATTTTTAAACTTTCGCAACAATTTACTCTTGATGTATAAAAACCTACATCCGGCAGTTAGGGAGTCGCTCATTTTCAAAAGAAAGATCTTGGATGGATTGGCGGCCGTCTTTTTTGCTTTAAAATTTCAGTTTAATCTAATTCCTGAGATCATAAAGGCCCATCGAGAATTTGAGAAAATAAAAGCACAATTTATTCAATCTGCCAATCCAAAATTATTGGAAGAACTTACAGGAACAGTGAACGAGTCCCTTGTATTTGGCTATTTTATTCGAAACAAGAAAACGTGGAATTCTTGGTTTAAAAAATCAAATTAACATCCCGCAACCAATCACCGTCCGTTGTCTTGAATAACCAACGAATCTTTAAATTATTGGTCTGGATAATCCAACAATTGTATTCATCGTCCATCAGCTGGATCGTGGATGAAATTGCAATAGCGTATTAGCCAAAAACTTCCGGTCTAAATGGGTGTAAATCTCTGTGGTTGTTATTGATTCGTGACCCAACATTTCCTGAACGGCACGCAAGTCTGCCCCTGCTTCCACCAAATGCGTAGCAAAAGAATGCCTGAAAACGTGGGGCGATATATTCTTTTGAATTCCTGCTTTTTGGGCTAACTCTTTTATAAAAAGAAATACAAGTTGTCGACTCATTTTACCTCCACGGGAACTTAAAAACACAACATCTCTATCCACCGATTTTATTGCTAAATGTACCCGTATTTCGTTTACATAGATTTTCATATGTTTCAGTGCTCGTTTACCAATGGGAACCAACCGTTCTTTATTTCCTTTCCCAATTACTTGAACAAAGCCCTCATCGGCATGCACCTGCGTTAATCGCAATCCAACCAACTCACTCACCCGAAGTCCACAACTATATAGCGTTTCTAAAATTGCAATATTTCTTTCCCCTTCGGGCTTACTGCGATCTATTTGCGCAATCATCGCATCAATTTCCTCGATACTCAGTGCTACTGGCAATTTTCTCCCCGTTTTCGGTGGTTCTAAAAAATCAGCCGGCGACTCCCCAATTACATCATCAACAACCAAATACCGATAAAATGCACGCACTCCTGAGATAATTCTTGCTTGCGATGTAGCAACAAATCCCATATCCGCAATCCAATGCGGGAAACTCTCAATATCACTCCGTGAAACCAATTCAGCCGAACGAAAACCATTCAACTCGCACCATTGCTGATACTTACCAACATCGGTGAGGTAAGCTTCGATACTGTTATTAGATAAGGATCGCTCTATCTGCAGATAATGCTTAAAACCGCGGATACACCGTTCCCAAGACACTGTATTTATTTTAACTTGATATACTGCACTTGATGAACCTCTTTGGTAGTTTCATCGTATACCCAAACCATCACCGACATTTTTTCAGGCTTCCATTGTACCGATGGAGTGAAATAAAAATGCTTTTCGATTACCCACCCTGCCGGCAAGTTACTGCTTATTGGGAAACCAGAGGTAGAACCAATAACTGATCTTAATGCATGATTGTGTTCGTAATCTTCTACTATGCCTTTTACGCCAACCGTATCCTCAGCATCGGATTGTTTACTAATTATTCCATCTTCCAATAGCCCTACCATAATTCTGGATGCTGCAGGTATTGTTTGATTAGCTATTACCTTGAATTCTACGCGTGAACGTTTGGTGGATTCATCCCATGTACTTTTTAATTGAATATTAAACGGGGTGGTTTTCTTCAATCGATCGGTAACAGTGCTAGACCATAACGATCGGTCAATAAGCCTCGTACCACCTACCAAAACCTGATCTATACTGCCCAATGGTAGTTGACCAACGCTTCCTAACGATGATGCAATTTGCTGTGCTTCAGGAGTTACTAACGTATCGTAGCCAGGCCAAGGCAATGTTAAAAGCAGTGGCGTTGAAGGATACAATGCCAAAATTGCTACTCTACCAGGATTGTCGTCTGAAATTTGATGGGCCAATTTTGCGGCCTTCGGACAATTATTACAACGAACACCGGTAATGTCCATTAACAAAACATTCTTGGACTGCGGCGATGGTACAACCCCTTGATAGGCCGTATCGAGTAAGGGCTTCTCTGTTTCTACCATTATGATTGGGGGTAACTCTTCATCACAGCCCGGTAAAATAACCATTGCTGTAACTAAACAGATTACTAAAACGCCAGCTTTCTTGAATAACTGCTGTATCAAACCCCAACTTTGTTTCATATCCACGAAAATAATCAAACCCTTCTAAATTATCTTTGTTTTATGTACATGAATCGAATACTTATCATGTCAATACTATCTGCAATCACTACAACGCTTACCTCTTGCTTCTTTGGTAAATCTAAAACCGTAGAACCCGTGGCGAGTCTACAATCACAACCGTCTGGTTTCTATACCATCGCAATCAAGAAGTTAGATGAAAAATCAACCCTTGACCTTTCTACTTTTAAAGGGAAAAAAATCCTAATTGTAAATACGGCATCAAAGTGCGGTTTTACTCCTCAATACAAGGAGTTACAGCAGTTACAAGATAAATACAAAGAAAAACTCGTAATCATTGGCACACCTTGCAATCAATTTGGAAGCCAAGAACCTGGCACGGAAGAGGAAATTGAATCCTTCTGCCAAGTTAATTACGGAGTAACTTTCCCGTTAACAGAAAAACTAGATGTGAAGGGCTCAAACCAGCACCCCTTGTACCAATGGCTTACACAAAAAGCGAAGAACGGCAGTTTGGATGCAACAGTAAGTTGGAATTTCAATAAGTTCTTGTTAAATGAAAATGGCCATTTAATTGGCTACTACCCATCCACTGTAACACCGTTAAGCGAAGAACTTCAGTCGGCAATCAGCAAATAATTAAGTTAATTCTCACAATTTCACTCCGCTAAAAATAGCTCGGTAGAAATCAGTGTATTATTAACTTTACTTGCAATTTTCGCAAAACCTTTGGGTTTTGTGTCAATGTGGGTTATTTTCGCGCAACAATTTTTATGAGTATTCTGGTAAACAAAGACTCCCGAGTAATTGTACAAGGTTTCACTGGAAACGAAGGTACATTTCACGCCCAACAAATGATTGAATATGGAACCAACGTTGTTGGTGGTGTGACACCCGGAAAAGGCGGTAGTTTGCATTTAGATAGACCTGTTTATAATACGGTTAAAGATGCCGTAAATGAAGCAGGTGCCAACGTCTCTATCATCTTTGTTCCACCTGCATTTGCAGCCGATGCCATCATGGAAGCCGCGGAAGCAGGAATTAAAGTTATTGTATGTATTACCGAAGGTATTCCAACCAAAGATATGGTAACCGTTCGTGAGTATATCAAAGGGTATAACTGCACCTTGATTGGGCCAAACTGTCCTGGTATTATTACTCCAGGAGAAGCAAAAATTGGTATCATGCCTGGTTTTATCTTCAAAAAAGGTAGCATTGGGGTTGTTTCTAAGTCTGGAACATTAACCTATGAAGCCGTTGATCAATTAACCAAATTAGGTTTAGGACAAAGCACTGCTATCGGTATAGGAGGAGATCCAATTATTGGTACAACAACCAAAGAAGCGGTGGAGTTTTTCATGAACGACCCCGAAACAGAAGGCATTGTGATGATCGGAGAAATTGGTGGTGGTATGGAAGCCGAAGCTGCTCGTTGGATTAAAGAACACGGAACTAAACCAGTAGTTGGCTTTATCGCAGGGCAAACGGCCCCTCCAGGCAGAAGAATGGGTCATGCGGGTGCTATTGTAGGAGGTAAAGACGATACAGCAGAAGCTAAAATGGCAATCATGCGCGAGTGTGGCATTCATGTAGTTGAAAGCCCTGCAGAAATAGGAAAGAAAATGTTTGAAGTATTAGGAAGTAAATAATTCTTCTCCGTACTTAAATCCACAATCTCCTTATAATAAAAAAGGGCTTTCTGATCAGAAAGCCCTTTTTTTATGATTGGTTATTAACCAATCTGTAAGAGATTATTTCTTCTTGGTTAAATCCACTAAAATAGCATCCGGATTAGCAGCCTGATTCCACGTAAAGAAATTATCAGCTAATGCTGTATTCGGCGTTAATGATTTTATCTCTATGGCCACTTCGGTTCCGTTTTTAAAATGTTGAATCACTCGCTGAATTTTATTCGTAGTTTTATCCACCTCAAGTTTCACATAGGCGAAATTTACTTTTTTCTTCGGACTTAACATGATCACATCATAACTTTTACCATTGCGAACGGTTGGCCCTTCATATTTACTTTTGAAATCTCGGTTATAAATAGTGAAAATCTCATTGGGCGTAATGGCATTGTCTCGAAGCTTAAAATTCTCTTTAATTACTTCCAAGTCATCTTTGTTGTAAGTCCAAGTAAATAAACCATCACAAAAAATCTCTTGGTTAGCGTAATTCAACTTGAATTTCTTACCCTTTAACCAAATAATTCCAGTCTCAACCGTAGGTTTACCTGTTACCGGCGTGGTTGTTATGGCGAAGTTCGCATTTATGGTGCTATACGATTGATAGACCTTTGCAACCTTCTTTAAAATAGCATCCGCTTTGGGATCGTTTTGAGCACTCACTGCAGAAACTATTCCTGACAGCACAAGCATTAAAATAAATCGTAATTTCTGCATGTATAATTTAATCGTTCAAATTTCGTAAAAATTGTTCTAATGAGTATTCATCGGGCAATAAAACTTGTCTAGCCTTAGAACCATTGTTCGGACCAACAATACCCGCATCTTCCAATTGATCCATCAAACGACCTGCGCGATTATACCCTATTTTTAATTTTCGTTGAATCATGGAAGTGCTACCAACCTGATTTAATACCACAATTCGTGCCGCATCTTCAAACATATCATCGCGTTCATTGGGATCAAATCCTTCACCGCCCAAAACACCTCCTTCTTCTTTCACTTCCGGCAACTGATAAGCCAACGGGAATGCCCGCTGTTCACCAATGAAATCAACAATTCTTTCCACCTCAGGAGTATCCACAAACGGACATTGCAATCGAATCATTTCATTGCCACCACTATACAACATATCACCCTTCCCAATCAACTGATCGGCCCCATTCGCATCCAAAATTGTCCGACTGTCGATTTTAGACGTCACCCTAAACGCTATTCGCGCCGGGAAGTTGGCCTTAATCATCCCGGTAATCACGTTTACCGAGGGTCTCTGAGTAGCGAGGATTAGGTGAATTCCAATTGCGCGCGCAAGCTGAGCCAATCGGGCGATGGGTGTTTCAATTTCTTTTCCAGCGGTCATCATTAAATCCGCCACCTCGTCTATAACTACTACAATATACGGCAAGAATCGATGTCCTTCGTTGGGATTTAATTTGCGTGCTAAGAATTTAGCATTGTACTCGATAATGTTCCGAACCAACGCATCTTGCAACAACTTATATCGGTTGTCCATCTCCACGCACAAACTATTCAACGTATTAATTACCTTATGGTTATCTGTAATAATCGCCTCCCCATCCCCGGGTAGCTTAGCCAAAAAATGTCGTTCTATTTTATTAAATAACGTCAATTCCACCTTTTTCGGATCTACCAATACAAACTTCACATAGGCAGGGTGTTTTTTATACAACAGCGAAACCAAGATAGCATTCAAACCAACCGATTTACCTTGTCCGGTAGCACCTGCCATCAACAAGTGAGGCATTTTTGCTAAATCTGTAATAAATATTTCGTTGGAAATCGTTTTACCCAAAACAACGGGTAATTGAAAATCACAGTCCTGGAACTTCTTTGAAGCCAATACCGATCGCATAGGAACCATTTCTGGATTTTTATTGGGAACCTCAATACCAATAGTGCCCTTACCCGGAATTGGAGCAATAATACGAATCCCTAACGCCGCCAAACTCAAAGCGATATCGTCCTCTAAATTCTTAATCTTAGAAATTTTCACTCCAGGAGCAGGCACTATTTCGTATAAGGTTACGGTAGGTCCCACACTGGCTTTTATACTAGAAATGCCAATTTTGTAATTTTCTAAGGTCTGAATAATCATGTCCTTGGATGCCTGAATTTCTACCATGTCGATTTCCTGCTTCTTCGCATCGTATTCCGTCATCAAATCCAAGGTTGGAAACTTATAGGCACTCAAATCAGCCGTTGGATCATAAACCGTATCTAATCCCCTACGCTCCATCCCATTTTCCAACGCCAGATCGCCTATATTTTCTTCCACCATCTCTTCTTCTGCCGCTGTTAAATCCTCGATTTTAAATCCACTATCGTCCTCAATTACTGCTGAAATCGGTGGGTAATTCTCTACAACCTCCTCCATAGTTTTCGGATTTTCCACTTCGATGGATAAATCAACTACAGAACCTTGGCTTTCCCTTAAGTCTGATTGACTGCTATTGGCCTCCGACTCCTTCAACAACGCATTCTCTTCAATTTCTGGTACAAACAAGGGTCCCGTTACGGTGAATGTAGGTTTTTTACCTCCCATTGTATCTTCCTCACTTGACGGATCAATTACAATTTGCTCCTCAACATCTACCTTCTTGATAGAAATTTGCGTCAATTGTTCTATTTGCTCTGGCGTTAGCAAGGTATCATCGTCATCGTCCTCGATTATTTCTGCCTCAACCGATTCGGAAATAGCTTCTTCTTCCCTATTCTCATCGGCAAGAACTTCCTCTTGAATATTACCGCTGCCATCGGCATGAAAATCCGCATCATAATCCGAGCCATCCATTGGATACTGCTTAAGTTTAATGCGAGCAAATGGATTAAGATTTAAAAAGAAAATACTGTAAGCCACGCCATACCCCACTAAAACCAAAAACGCCCCTACCCAACCAATACTATCTATCATCAATTGATTGCTAAAAAAGCCCACTGCGCCGCCTAGTAGTGGAAACATACCCAAAAACAAACCCATAAATAAGGAAATCCAAACTGCTACCAACATCGAATGAATTAGAATCCTTAATAAGGAAAATGGCCGATAATCCAACAACAGGAACATTCCACACAATGCCACATACGGAAGAAAGGCAAACGATCCAATCCCAAAGCCGTTGTGAATAAATTTATACGACAACCATGCTCCAAAATACCCCATGGAATTCTTAACTCTACTTCCCGATTGATTAAACGAATCCCAATCATCCGTTGCCATCAAACTCTGATCCATGTTCCAAGAAAAGAAAAATGAAATAAAGGAAATCCCCATGATTAAACTCAGGGCAATTAGAGTAAATCCAAATACTTTACGCGTTGGGTCATGACGTAAGGTTAACGCAAGCCAAATATCCTTGCCAGTAATCTTTTCTGTTTTATCCGAGGATTGATCCCTTAAAAAATCCGGTCTCTTATCGTTGGACTGTTTCGATTTCGCCATATCAATCTAACGAAGTTACTACGGATTTTAATTCATAATGTGCAGACTTTTACACCTAAATCAACCTGTGTACAACCCACCAATCACAATACAGAACTATTAATTAAGTAGCTGAAAAACAATAAAAAAGAAATCAATCAGTAACTAGAAACCTCCTCGTACACTCCCACCGTGTAGGTTTCACCCTCAACCGCTTCCTCTGCATTCGGGAAAACAGTTCTCGCTTCCTCTATTAAGGGTGCCGCATCCTGATAGCGCGCTGAAAAATGTCCCAATAACAACTGCTTAGCGCCCGAAAGTTTTGCAATTTCTGCCGCTTGCGCTGCCGTAGAATGAAATGTTTCTTGAGCTCTTGCTAACCGATCATGAGCAAAAGTAGCTTCGTGATACAAACGATCCACATCCTTTAATATCGGAATAAGCGATTCGTCATAAATGGTATCCGTTATATAGGCATACACCCTATTTTTATACCCTGGAATGGTGAGTGAATCATTGCCGATTACTTCCCCTGCAGCGGTTACATAATCAGAGCCCCATTTAATATCATCGTATCGCTCCACCGGTACTGAATTTCGGAAACAAGCATCCAAATTTAATTTTCGCTGTGGCCCCACCTCTCTCACCAAAAAACCTGTACAAGGGACACGATGCTGCAATGGAACTGATTGAACCTCAAATGATTCTGTAGCTATAACCGTCTCCACTCGCTCTGTTTGGGTAACCACAAATTGTAATTCAAACGGTAAATGAGCATCACTATCAACCAACAACAATCCAATCATAGATTCCAGCGAAGGTGGACCAACAATAATTAATGGTTCTACCCTCCCAAACAAGGCCATCGATGTGATTAATCCTGGCAAACCAAAATAATGATCCCCGTGCAAATGCGTTATAAATACGTGCGAAATTCGCTGCATCTTTAATCCATACCGCGCCAATTGCCGCTGCGTACCCTCGCCACAATCCAACAACATATAATTCCCTTCCAAACGCACAAACTGAGAACTTGGATGCCTAAACTTAGTAGGCGTAGCCGAGGATGTTCCCAACACAGTTACTTCGAAAGGTTTACGCATTATCGAATTATTAAACGATGCAATAATTGCCACGTAAGCAACCAAAAGTATGCCAAATTGTTAGAGAATTGTCACACAACAATAAACGGTTAAATTATTGAGTAAGCACGTATTTATCTAAAACTTGGATTACTGCTGTCAACGAAATTCGTTGAATACATGGATTTCCCGGTTGAATACAATGTAACTGGTCACAAGGATTACACGGTAAAACGCAATGCAAAATGGCTTTAGGTACTCCCGGAACTGTTGTCTCTTTTTCTATAACCTCCCGCTGTTCTTCTGTAGAAATAGCCCCGGTTTCACTCACTGAAAACACTTGCGCACCGATGGGATAAAAGACATGTTCTACCCCCGGTCCAAATAAACCAAGCAAGGGGACATCCCCTAAAGCAGCCAATTGTAAAGGTCCGCTTTCATTGCCAATAAATAACGATGCACGCTGAATAAATGCATAAAAAGCCAATAATGAAGTGTTCCGGGGCGATGCTTCCTCCGAAATCCATAATGTCCCCAAATCGGATTTCCATACCGATTCTAAATTCGGTTTTTCTTCGGCTGTACCAACCCAAATAGGCCATATTCGATGGTGTTCCCACAACCAATCCGCAACGGTTGCGAAATTTCCCAAAGGCCATTGTCGAAGCACTCTTCGCGCACCCGCATGAATAATTGCCGTGCCCTTTGGTAGTTCGCCTTTTACAGCAAAGGCTTGCCGTTGTGCTTGCGACATCCACAATTCAGCAGCGGCAGCGTCTTCCGATGTAGGATGAATTAACCCAAGTCCCGTGCTACCCGGAAACTGTACATTACCCCCAGAAAAATTCGAGCTAATCAACGAAATTTCCGGTGATAATGCGGCCTTTAATACAGGCTCAATAATTCGATAATTGGTTATCGCTTCGTGCGGCTGGTTTCCCCGTTGTTTCAATCGAATCCATCCCCTATCTACCCGATAGCCCGGCCAGTATTTATAATTTAATGCTCGCCAAAGAGTTTTCCAAGTACCGCGCAATTCAACCACCAAATCATACGCACTGTTCCATTGCTTCAATTCATAAATAATTCGATCTACATTGGGATTGTTGTGCAACAAACTCCCGGCAAATGGTTTGCATAAAACCGTAATTTCAGCGGAAGGAAACGATTTCTTCAACTCCGCAAATACGCCTAATGCCGTTGCCATATCCCCAATTTCATCCAACTTCACGCAGAGTATTTTACTGGGTTGTAGACTGCGAGCCTGCTTACCCGCATTGATCAATCGGGAAACTAGAATATTAAAAAAATATAGCGCTTTTTCCGAATTCATCAGTCAAGAATTGGGTACAATAAGGGTCTGCTGGGAACAGCATCAGTCATGAAATGAGGTATTTGGATTTGAAGCACATAGCTACCGTCTACCAAATCATTGGGGACGTAAATTAACTCTGTTATGGTAGCCTTGGAGCGAGGATCGTGCACGGAAACCTGCTGTTTAAACACCCCTTTCGAACGATAAGGAACACCCCACCACGCATGATGTGCCTCCAACTGCCCATTATCTTCTTCGGGATCAACACTGGGAAAGTCTGTTAACAAATGCAATATTCCTTTGTTCAACAAAAATTCAAGCGCCGATGACTGGAAATAAGGGGCATTATTACCCGACCAATTAAATGACATCTTCCAAGCATCGTTGGGTAAACTTCGAAATACCACAGCGGAAATACCTTCATGCCAGTGGACCGCCATTACTTGTTCTAACGATATATAGCCCTTTTCTTCTACATCAATGGTTACTAATTGTGCTAAATGAAATCCATCTTGCCATACATCGGGCAACGAAATTCTATTCTCACTGATGTGCCCAACACATTCAGTATGCGTTCCATTTCCATGGGCACAAAGCGTAAGCACTTCGCAATTGGCTGATCCACCCTCGTGCACCGAACCCACAAATCCACCTACCCGAATGGGCTCAAATTGTGCTGGATTAATGAAAAATGCATTGGGATTTTGTCCGTTTGTACCTGTACTTAACGATAAATCAATCGGATTTTGTCCGTTAATCTTATACCACCGATTATCTAAAAAAATCTGTATTGACACCCTACAAAGGTGAAGTTTTTCCTAGGTATTTGCAACAGCTTGTAAACATCACCCACCGGAATATCGTTAAACCGAAGTTGCTCGTGTTAGCAATATCATGTATTCTTCATGGGGAATTTCATAGGCTCCAAATTGAACCAAATGTGGATTTAAATACTGAGAATCTAATAATTGAAAATTCTTCTCGCGCAAAAATTCCACCAAAAAAACCAAACAGATTTTGGATGCATCCGTAGCCCGATGAAACATACTTTCTCCAAAAAATGCCTTACCCAAAGCCAATCCGTACAATCCACCAACCAACCGGTCTCCTTCCCAAGCTTCAAAACTGTGAGCAATCCCTTTTCGATGCAAATCAATATAGGCCGATTTGATCTCATCGGATATCCAGGTATCCTCATTGCGTAATTCAGCGCATGCAGTAATCACATCTTCAAACGCATTGTTAATGGTTAATTCAAACGGTTTTTTTCGGTATAGACGCATCAGGTTTTTGGGCGCCTTAAATCGATCATCCAATGGAATTAACCCGCGACTTTTGGGTGTATGCCAAAAAATATCGTTCCCCTCATCCGGATGAGCCATGGGGAAAGTTCCACTGAGGTAGGCATAGACCAACAAATCTGCTGTAAGCATAAGGGGGCGCAAAAATCGAAATATTTAGAAGAAATTGCCACAAGAAATTCAAAAGAAAACCCAAGAGTTAGCAAAAAGAATCGTTTTTTTGCATCGAAATAGCCATGGGAAAAGCCAAACTCATAAAATTTGCCGAATTTGATTCGTTCTCCAATACGTTTAACGCCGATTGTACCAACAAAGGAAAGTGGAATCAATGGTTTGGCAATAACAATCCCATTGTTCTAGAACTTGCTTGTGGTAAAGGCGATTATACCTTGGGATTAGCTCGATTGCATCCGCACATTAATTATATAGGCATCGATATCAAAGGGAACCGATTGTGGAGGGGTGCGAAAACCGCAATTGAAGAAAATCTATGTAACGTAGCTTTTTTACGAATTCCCATCGATAATATTCAACAATATTTCGAAACCGATGAAGTAAGCGAAATTTGGATCACGTTCCCCGATCCTCAGCCTCAGAAAGAGCGGAAACGACTTTCGTCCCCAAAATTCTTAAACGAATACCGAAAAATCGCCACCAAAGACGCATTCGTCAATGTTAAAACAGATAGCGATTTGTTTTATGAATTTACCCTTGAAACCGCTGCAGCAGAGAATCTTGAAGTAGCAATTAATATCCCCAATGTGTACACTCAGGCCGAAGTATCAGACATTCTGAACATTAAAACGTATTACGAAACCTTATGGTTGGGAATGGGCCGAACCATCAAATATGTTAAATACAAATTGAATCCAATCCCATAAATTGATTCCAACACTTAAGCGTTAATCCATTCCTGGAAATTTAACGCAATCTTCCAATTAGTCTTTGCTGTAACACTAGCAAAACCGTTAGTTCCGATTCAAGATTTGGAAACCCACCCTAAACGCTGTAAAATCTTCCAAAGGTTTTTAGCCCATACAGCAATTAACAAGGGCAAAACCACCACAATTAACTTATTATAATTCCACGCGCCAACGAAATCACCGTGCAAGGCATGCATCACGGATCGTGTTAATCCGCAACCCCAGCATTCCATATCCAACAACAGCCTACTTAAACAAACCACCGTTGTATCGGAATCAAAGAAATTTATGGGTAATAAAAAAATGCTGATGGGTACCAAAACGTACACCACCAGCATTCCTTTATCGATTATTAAATTTCTTTTATTATAAGGTTTCTTCGTATTCGCCATCGGCAGGCTGTAAATCGCCAGTTATGATTCTTATGATATCAATAAGGGTCCAAATTCCACAACCCCCTGCAGTTAATAACTGCAATACACCTTCCATGGGATAACCCAAGTAAAAACGATGCACACCAAGAACACCAACTAAAATGGCTAATACTAATGCTATAACTTGGCTCTTACCTGGTCCGCTGCTCGCTTTTGAAGCTTTTACCGCCTGCTTAGCTGCTACGGAAGATTTTACCATTTCGCTACTGGTAGATTTTTGGGCATTTCCAGCCAAAACCGAAGCAACTTCAGTAGAAGTTGTTGTAACCGTAGTTTGCTGATTCGCTTTTAACGCTGCTTCCGCATAGTTAGTGGTACCATTGGATTGTGCAACTCCAACAATTGCTGTTTCCTCAGAACCGTCCGCAGCTGGCATTTTACCAATTTTCTTGATTACCGGCTTTTTAGCGGTTGATTTGGCCACAGCTTTTTCACCATCGCTGCCACCTCCAAAAGAAAAGTTGAATCCACCGGAGTGGTAACGCTTAGCTACAGTTACATTAGATCCGCAAGCAGAAACCAACACAGCAACCGCGGTTGCTGCTAATGCATAGGTTGAAGTAATTTTTATTTTCATAGTAATTTAGATAGTAACAGCAAGTAACAACAAAAAAATCAAAACTCCAATCCTTTATCCCCTAATTTAATTGGAAAGCAATTTCAATTGGTAATGATTCATAATCGCTGCTTCGAAGGTATTGGATAGTGAATTTCTAATGCTAATTTTTGCGATTAATCCTTCATTATTATAGTCCATAGACTCTATTTTCCCCTCGAATTTCGATAGCAAGCGATGCAATTCTTGTTCATTGGCAAATGCTACCGATACCATGAAAACAACTTCTCTTGTTTTCTGCACAGAACCCGCCAATTCCAAAACCTGTTTAGCGGCTAACCCATAGGCATTAATCAAACCGGGGATACCTAATAATGTCCCACCAAAATACCGCACCACCACCACTAAAACATTGGTCAATTGCACTGATACAATCGCCCTCAATATAGGCTTGCCAGCACTATTGGCAGGTTCCCCATCGTCATTAGCCCGTTGAGCTTCGCTTCCTGCACCAATAACATAGGCGTAACAATGATGAGAGGCGTCTGGAAACTTGCTCCTAAGCTGCTCCAAAATCCCTTTTACCTCTGCTTCAGTCATTACCGGATAAGCGAATGCTAAAAACTTACTACCCCTGTCCCTGAGCGAGCACTCAGCCGGTTGAGCAACCACGATATATTCGTCGGAAAATAGCATATAATTGGGGTTACCCTTTATTGGTTTGCAACTGTTGTTTGATGCCCTTATCGATACAATTCGCCTGCTATGGGCACTTTAAAAACCCGAAGTAAATCTTCCCCTAAAAACTGTTGTTGTTGCCAACCGTTAGGGAAATCAGGAGCCTCAATTCCTCCACCTATTCGCAAATCAGTATTTCGATATTCCATATACTCATCCACACACCCGGAAGCAATTAATTCTCCTAATGTTGTTGCGCCGCCTTCCACTAACACAGAAGCGATATTTTGTTGGTACAGCCATGCGAGCAACTCCTGCCAAATCCATTGTTTTGGTAATCGAATAAACCGCACGTTATTACCACGCTCCGATTTTTTATTCTCGTCGATTTTTTCATTCAATACCCAAAGCGGAGAAAAAACTCGATCAATCGCTTCGGTATCATAGTTACCGCGCAAATTTGGATCCAATACAATTCGAATAGGATTCCAAGATTCACTGCTTTCTACATCCGAATCCAAAATTCTACTGTCTAACCGAGGCTTATCTCTCTCCCACGTAGTTACACCAACCAAAATAGCGCTTACCCTGCTCCGCAATACATGCAAATGTTGTTGTGCTTGTTCGCCTGAAATCAACAATCGATGTTCTGAGTTATTGGCCATATACCCATCGGCAGTTGCCGCCCATTTGGCAATACAATATGACCGCTGATGGATCATCCGGGTATAAAACTGTCGATTTAACTGTATACATTCCTCCGCTAACACCCCAGTAATCACCTCAATACCATGGGAACGAAGTCGTTCTATTCCTCTACCAGACACCAATGGATTGGGGTCCAAAGCCCCAACAATCACCTGGGGGATTTGTTTAGCGATGATGATATCCGCACACGGAGGCGTTTTGCCAAAATGATTGCATGGTTCCAAATTAACCACCAAGGTACAGTTAGCGATATCCATATCCTCCGGCAATTTCTCCAATAAATCACGCTCGGCATGAGCCAAGCCAAATCCAGCATGGTATCCTTCCGCAATAATCTCACCGTCTTTCACCAATACACTGCCTACCAGGGGATTCATCCCTACGAAATGCTCTCCTTTTTCGGCCAATTGCAGGCATCTCCGCATTGCAAACTCCCATCCTGTTGTCATTTACCGCGAAGTTATACCTAAATTTGACGTTGTACAAAGTAATGATGAAGAAGGCTGCAAACAAAAGTACCCCTCTGCGATTAACGGCTTTATTCAAAGATTTTTTTGCCAATAATCAAGCCGGCGGCGTTTTACTTATTTTAGCTACACTGGTCTCACTAGGAATAGCAAATTCTAGCGTTGCTGCCCAATATATAAACTTTTGGAACTCAGAGTTTGGGCCGGAATTGAGTAGTCACCCAGCTGGTATTCATTGGCATCTTCGACATTCAATTGTAGGATGGATTAATGATGGTTTAATGACTGTTTTCTTCCTTTTAGTAGGTCTTGAAATAGAACGAGAATTATACATTGGCGAATTATCCGATAAAAAGCGTGCCTTGCTTCCCATTGTGGGTGCATTGGGAGGAATGATTATGCCCGCTTTATTGTTTTTTGTGGTAACTATGTCACATCCCGAACTATTAAATGGAGCGGGAATTCCTACCGCCACAGACATAGCATTCGCAATTGCAATCATGGGATTATTGGGCGATAGAGTTCCTCCGGCATTAAAAGTCTTTCTTACTGCATTAGCGATTATCGATGATTTAGGGGCCATTTTCGTGATTGCAATTTTTTATGGTAGCGGGTTTTCTGGACTTTTCCTAGGACTAACAGCAATAATCATTGCTGTGTTATACTTACTTAACAAAAAACAATATAATAACGGCTGGGTATACGCACTGCTCGGATTATCCTTATGGTTTTGTATGCTGCATTCGGGTATTCATGCCACCTTAGCAGGCGTAATTTTAGCATTTGCAATTCCTTTTGAAAACGGTTCACAATACACGCTCAGTTATCGGTTAGAACATTGGTTACAAAAACCCGTAGCCTTGTTTATTCTACCTCTTTTTGCTTTGGCAAATACGGCAATCCCCTTCCAAAGCTCTATAACAGCAATCACCACACATCCCCTAGCTTTAGGAATCTTTGCCGGATTAGTGCTGGGAAAACCAATAGGTATCGTTAGCTTTAGCTTATTTGCACAGCGATTAGGCATTGCAAGTATCGCTAAAAACATCTCCAAAAAACAACTGATTGGCGCAGGTATCCTCGGCGGTATCGGTTTTACTATGGCCATATTTGTAACCAATTTAGCATTCACTGATGCTGCTTTAATTGATATTGGAAAAATCTCAATTTTAATCGCAAGCACTGTGGCCGCTACCATCGGCTACCTATTATTACGCCAATCATAAAATCTACTATTTTCTCATAAAATCAAACATTTCACCGTAAATGTGTCATTTGCAACTAATTGACACAAATAGAATAGTTGATTCATCAAGCCTTTGTCTATAATTGTAGATATATCTCTACGTGATTATCTATTTTCAACCGGAAGTAATATGCTAGGCCAATTACTTAATACCGATAACTTAGTTCTCTCCAATACCGAAGAGGTCAAAGAATTTATCACAAAATATCACAGCAATTACTCAGAATATTTACGCGAAGAGAGCTTCCCAAACTTCAACATTTTTGTGCCGCAATACATCAATGAATTGGATGGTAAATCCTTGGAGAATTTCGTAAAAAACCATGGTAAAAAAGGTACAATTAAGCGGTTTTTACCCGTTAATAACCTTACAAAATTTGATGAAATTATTGGTCAAATAGGCGAAGGCATTTCCACACAACCCCTCTTTATTTTACCCACCGAAGACTTTAATTATAAGGTGCTTCGACATAAACTATGGCACCTTCATATTCAAAACTTCTTGGTAATCGTACTCAAACCTAATGAGGTTAAAGAGTGGAAGCGAAATTTCAATATTTACAAACAGATGTCGTTGAAAGGGGTACAATTTGCGGTACACATAGCCGAAGGTAATTTTATATCGGATTTACTGGAAGAGGGTTTTTTAAAGAAATTAAAGCAGGATAAGTTGATCAACTTTTGGCTTACCACATTGAATTGTTTAAAAAAGCCGTCTCAGCGCAAATGGGAGAAAAAAATCAAACAAACCATTGAATCGATGGTATAAATGGATTTTACAGAAACTACCCCAAGGTTAAAACTACCCATGGTTTAATGGAAAAAATCATTGCTGCATTTAAGTCAAATTCGAAACAATGCCGATACGTAGAAATCAATCTACAATAAGTAGAAAATTAAATCAACCTACAAACTATAATACATCCTTATCAAGTTCGGCTAAGGTTTATTTGGAATGTGCGCGCTAAGTAATTAAGTTCGAATTGATTTAATTCACAAAGAAATATTGCTTCTCGTAAAAAATCGATCCTTAAACACCGTTTGAATAACAAAAATCCTACCAAGACTTTGGTATTATTGAAAATCTCTAGTAAATGAGCTCCACACCTTCGAATACTCTTGCAACAACTCTTGGTGAAATATTAGTAAAAGACTATTTACTTTTGGACGCTGAGGTGCTTAATAGCGGAGATCTATCGGAACAATTAAAGACCCACTTAGCTTATCTTATCCATCAAAATTTCAAAGAATTTCGATTGATGATTCCTCATGATACAGCGAAGCCAATTATTCAAACGTTAGAGTCATTTATTCTGAAAGCCCCTATTCCTGGAGCTATCCGAAATTACCTATCGGTAAACAATAGCACCAAATTCAACGAGCAGCTTACCATTAATCCAGAGGTTGCATTTAAACAGTGGTTGTGCATCTTGCCCTCCGAGGATTTTAAATACGATTCCTTAAGAAAAAAGATCTGGAATCTTGCTCAAGATGGCAAATCCATTATGATACTCATGCCAGAAAGAGTGAAAGAATGGAGAGGTCATACCTCCTACCTTAAACGGATTCATATCAAAGGTGCCAATTTTGCATTATCGGCTTCTTACCAATTCCGTTGGGGCTTATGGCACAAAAAAAACATCAAAGAGATTCACAAAAGTAAATTAGTTTCCATGTGGATTAGCCCTGGTATTTGCGATATAAACGAAGCTAAATGCAAAAAAGATATTGCTTGTAAGTTAGAAGTAATTACTGCATTTAAGACATCGCCCAACGATTTATAAGTGGCATTGATGAACCTATTGGTCCAAATTGGATCTTAGAATTGCCCAACAAAATTCTCAGCGTCTGATTGAGACAGACCCTTCACTTTTTTTCTGCTCGCAAGATTATTAACACACCTAAGAAGTTATCACATAACGATTTTTCTTTGATGTAGATTTTTGTAAGTATAAATCGACGCTTATTTTTGTTTCAACTATGAAAAAAGTTTTTCTTTTTGGAGCTGCCTTAACCTTAAGTTTGGCTGCCGTTTTAGTGTCTTCTTGCGAGAAAGACCAAACGCCATTTTTGGATTCACCCGCCGATTACAACTTGGTTGACATTCAATTAGACTTAGCCTTTCAAGAAATTGACGATGCGGGTGTAGCTTCTGGAATGATTCGCCGTGGCGCTTATCCCCAAATTACAGTGGATTCTACCTCTGGCGTAATTAAACGAATGGCCATTAATTGGGGAACAACCCCGTATTTGTGCCCCGATGGCAACTATAGAAGCGGACAAATTGTTATCGCTTGGACCGGAAAATACCAGGAAGTAGGCACTACCTACACCGGCGAATTGAGGGAATTTGTTCAAAACGATATAAAATATGGCCCCACAAATTTCATTGTTAGAAACGATGGAATTAATTCTGATGGATTTCAGAAATGGGCAGTAACCTCAAGCGGCAAATGCTATCTAACCGGTGGAGATTCTATTTCTTGGTCCGGTACTCGTGATCGTGTTTGGATTGAAGGTTCTAAAACCCCCAACGACCGTTCGGATGATAAGTTTGAAGTTTCCGGATCTAATAACTTCACCAACAGAAAGGGTAAAAATTTCAATACCCTCATTACGGAAAAAGTGATAACCGATTTTTCTTGCCCATGGAGAATTACCAAAGGAAAAATAGAAATTGTTCCTACCCTAAGACCGGATTGGACCATGCGTTTGGATTATGGCGATGGAACTTGTCAAAGTACAGGAACTTTTACTTTGGGAAAGAAGACCCATACATTTACCAAACAGAAATAGTCCAAAGTATTATTCTTTATACCTAATACAGTATTCGCCTCCAATACTGCCAGGAGGGGACCGTATAAAAGTCTCTATTATATTGGATTAAGCGGTAGTATATCTACCATAAAAAAAGGCGGCTTTCTGAATGAAAGCCGCCTTTTTTATGGTATTAATTCCAATTAAAACAACTTATACAATCTAAATGTACCATCGCTGGTAACAACATAGGCAAATTCACCCTTGGGAGAAAAATTAGAAATAACTGCCGGAGTACCATCAATAACCCCTAAATCTTTCACCAAAACTCCCGTTTTTGCATTCCATACCTTGGCTGTATTATCGTAACCACTACTAATGGCCAACGAAGCATCTACATTTAAATTCACACAGTTTACCGCTTCGGTATGTCCTTTAAATTCACAAATCATAGCGCCAGTTGCTACATCCCAAACTCTTGGTGGACCACCGAATGCACCAGAAATCAATACCGAGGCGTCATTACTCCACTTTAAACTGTGAAAATAACCCGCCTGTGATCCCAATCTGCGGATATGGGCAAAGGTTTTTGCATTATAAATACTTGCATCTTCAACGTCTGATGCGGTTGCAATTAAAGCGCCGTTCGGACTAAAACGAACCGATTTAAACGCATGCAATCCATTCTTACCGTACTCGTGTAAAAATGCGCCCGTAGTTGCATTGTACTGCTTCCCATTGTGTACCTCCGAGCAGGTGGTGAAATATAAACCATCAGCAGAAAAATCTGCTAACTTCACCAAATTCTTATCCCCTGGTAACTCATATAATTTTGCACCAGTTTGTACATTATACCCGCGCAATGTTCCATCGTCAGAAACCGCCAATATCTTAGTAGTATTGAAATTTATGACGATATTAATAATGTTACTTGGAAATGGGCCGTAGGTTCTAACTAATGCTTTAGTTTCCATATTCCATTGTTTCACCGCCCTATCGGCCGATCCGGTAAACAACCACTTTCCATCCTTTGAGAACGCCAAGTAAGTAACCATTCCTTCATGCCCTGTAAGCTTGTGCATTACGGCTCCAGTGTTGGGATCCAATAAATACACCAAATTATCCTGCCCGCCCAATGCCACTATATTACCTGAAGGTGCAAAGGTCGCTTCAGAAATCCCTTTGACTTCAACATGATGTGGTGTAGTCTGAGCGTACATCTGCTTCGTTGAACCAACCGAAAGAACGACCAACAGTCCTAGTTTGAAAAATCCTTTAATTCTTTGTTTCATAGCTTTACAAGATTACTCGCTTCTGTTGGCAATTCAAATGCCAAAAATATCGATTGTACGATATTATTACTTAAAAAGTATAAATTATTAGGGGAAATCAAGCGCTAAAATTCTTATTAATGTGCAAAAAGTAAACTAAAATCTACAATTTTTACCATCTGCTTCGGTTGAATTGAATCCAACTAAATAAAAAAAGCCACCCGAATGGGTGGCTTTTGCGGACTGGACGGGTTATGAACCTATCACCGCCAACGTATATTTTCCTAGTGTTAATGACTTGTTTTGCTGATTGGGTTACCAGTTAGCTACCCAGTGAGCAAAGATGGGGACTTAAACTCTTTTCGCCGTGGTAACCAATAAGCAGTACAATTATACAAAAATTTAGTAGAGATTTTAAAAAATGAACCCTATTTATTATTCCCTACTTGCTCTAATTGAATTAAAAAAAGCTCTGGCGTTTAGGTACTTTTCTCACGGCAATTTGATGCGATTGCCGTGACCCTAAAATTTCAGTTTTAAAATTCAAATGAGAAAATCGCTTGGAGCCCAGTTTTAAAAGCGCCGGCAGGCACTTTCTGAAATCATATCTATACCAGGCAATAGGCAATGGGTATATATATACCATTGCCTTATTGCCGAGAGTGATTTTACCGCATTATTCAGAATACAATCATCTGAAGTATTGACTGAAAAAAACGCTGACGACATACCCTATTCGCCGCTGCTAATTGACTCCTCTTCCTGAGAACTACTCACAGCCAATAATACCCAATGTTATCATTGTTTAACCCTTTATTATTCATCATTGATTTGTCTTTACCGAAGGGGGCAATTTCAGTCCGAAGATGAGGGGTTATTACCCTGAAAACTCTATTGTAGAAAAGTATGATTTTGTGGGAAGAGGTCACCGAAGAAAAATCAATTACAATAAAATCCATAAGGACTCGGTTTACCATACATATCATCAGCTTGTACGTGTAAAAACCTAATGTGTTTCATTAAATTTTGTAATACAGAATCTGGCGGCAAGGTATCATGTAAATTATACCGTGGAACATATGCTTCAAAATACCCCCAACATTTTGTATTGAAAACATATACTTTTA
>CANGWH010000004.1 GCA_947457565.1 Flavobacteriales bacterium | reverse complement strand
GTATACACCATATTTCTTCATGAATGTATCAACACCTGTACAAGTTCTAGCAATCAACATCATGTAATAGTCTCCATCGGTGAAGAACCCACTATAGGTTAAATCAGTTGGAGTAAATGGTCCATCAACATCATTGAAGGCATCATCCAATACATTCCACTCGTATTCAGGAATACCCTGAGCATTTTTTGTTTCGTTTTTGAACGTTACAGTAGTACCTACAGCCACCGGATTATATTCTAAAGACCAGTTAGCCTCAGGTTTAACCGCAGGTCTCAATTTAGCATCCCAGTTAATGATATAACCAGCAGCTACACCCGTACCGTTAGATTCGAATGTCAAATAAGCTACACCACTATTTAGAACAATAGCTGTAGTATCATACTTAGTGAAATTAGTACCATCGATAGTTGCAACTAATTTACTAGGATTCTCTTCATCAAAATCATAAATACGTAATTTATCACCTGCATCGTTCAACTTTAATTGAGCAAACGTTAATGTTATTTTCTCAGCGCCGCAAGGTACGATTTTGAAATAGTCAATAGTTCTCTTACGATTATTGCTATAGTCATTAGTATAAGCGTGGTCATAAATTGTACCCGCACGAGCCTGAGAATTTGTCTGAGGACCCATGATATACTCTGTAGGAGAAATACACTCTACATAACGGTTTTTACAAACTTTGTTTGATTTTCCGATATCATTCTCACTGGTTAGACATACATTGTACCATCCAATTTCTTGTAAATTAAATGTAGGATTCTGATCGTTTGAAGCTTGGTCGTCAATTCCGGTTGGAGAAGTAAGTTCCCAATTCCATTTATAAGCACCATTATTGCTCAAATCAAACATTTGAACATCAAAATAAACCTCAACTTCGTTGTCCGAAGCAATAAAATCAGCTTTAGGCGCCAAAGTTGGAGCCACAATAGTAACCTGTTTAGTGATAGAATCCGCTATACCGCAATAACTTACGTGTAACTTAACATCATATTTACCAGCACCTGGACCGCCGTTACCAGTGCTCATCCATTTGGCAGCACCTTTGGAAGTATTGTTATTAAATCCAGTGTACGGAGGTGTAGCAGCTTTATCGAACGTCCATCTGTACGAATATCCATTGCTTGGATTAATCGCATTGAATCTAACCAAAGAGTTAACGTAGTTATTAGAAGATGGTACAGTGAAGTTAGCAACAGGCGTTGAACCCAATTTCAAGTTAACCTCTAAATCTAATACGTTTCCGTAAGTATTTTGTTGGTTACAACCCCAAGTGTTAGCCATGTTATAAACAGAAGCTCCACCACGAATACGTAAGAAAGAACAACCAGTTGTTTTCCAACATGGCATTTTCAAAGTGTATGTAACAGGACCTGAAGCCACGTTACTAGCAGGGTCAACAAGACATTCAGTTTGTACAAACTGACCATTTCTGTCAGCGTCAATCCAAATACCTACACGAGTACCCCAACTTTGAGTAGCCCAAGAACCACCATCTACCGTAACGCTGATAACTTCACCAGCAGTTAAATCAAATGGTTTACCCTGATTCAAAACACCCTTGTACGTACTTGCTGCAGTTCCAGTAGTACATCCAAGTCCACTGTAAGAAGCCAGTGAAGAACCTTTGGAATCTTTAACTTCTACCGCAAGAATGTCTCCTGGGTAATCCGTTCCGCTTCCCACCAGTGCACCACCGCAACCCCAGGAATTTGTCCCTGTACATTGCGTTGGGCATTGCGCTTTCAGGGATACTGTTGAGAAGAATCCTCCCAACAAAACCCCAGTAAGCACAAGGCTTTTAAGTTTTGTAATTGTTGATTTCATAGAATATATATATAGTTAGTTTTCACAAATGACGCATTTTCTTCAATAGGTTGCAAGAAAATTGTAAAAAAAATTACATTTTAACCATGGATATTTTACAAATCCACCAAGATCGAATAACCTAAAATGCTATTTGGAAGCTTCTAATCCAATCTTGTAATCCCTTATTGCCCGGTAAATCCCAATAGCAATCTTACGCTGGCCTTCTTCTGTCTTTAACACCTTCCTATCCGACGAATTGGTTAAGAAACCTGTTTCCACTAATACACTGGGCATAGAGGTCTGCCACAACACTAAAAAACCGGCTTGCTTTACTCCCCTACTTTTAATCGGGCTTAATTTTCCTGTGTGATTTTCAATGCCAGAAGCAAGTTTTAAACTTTGCTTCATAAAAGCATTCTGAACCAACGAGAATATTATATGTCCTTCGGGAGAATTGGGATCGAATCCTCCGTATCGCACATTATCTTGATAATCCGACTCAAAGGTAATGGCCGAATTCTCGCGCTTTGCCACTTCCAGATTACCTTCGGATTTATGCAAACCCATAAAATACGTTTCACTACCCGCTGCCGATACATTATTATTGGCGTTACAATGGATAGAAATAAATAAATCGGCAGAATTTTTATTGGCCAATTCAGGCCTCTCCGATAACTTCAATGTTTTATCCGATGTGCGGGTAAATACAACCTTAATCTCCGGCATACTATCGGCGAGTATTTTCCCAAGTTTAAGTGCCACCCCTAAAGTTACCTGTTTTTCAGTAATTTCATTGGCGCCATTACATCCCGGATCTACCCCACCATGACCTGCATCAATGACAAGTGTCTTTAATGAATTTACCACTCTCACAGACTTAGCTCCAGGCAAACCCAACAAGATAACCAACACACATAGCAAATGCAAAACACTAAATCCAATGGCTTTTGCACTTTTTACCGTTATGAATTTCAACCTTTGCATTTATTACAAATTTTTTTCGGAGTTATCGCGTTAATCGATTTTCAACTTGCATTATTCCAAAATTGTGCCGAATCAGTAAATAACTCTAAAATTTTTGTCGAATTTCGCACCGAATTGAAAAAGAATCTGCTTCTATATATAAGGTATAATACCACCAAAGTGTGGATTCTACTATTTTCCCTATTGTTGGGTAGAGGCCTTCATGCACAAAAATCAGACACCACCAAGACTAATTCCAATTTATCAGACACAATAAAAACTGCGGCTAAATCAAATTTATCCAACCCAGTTTCCTACAAGTCCTCGGATAGTTTGAACCTAAATATTGCCACCGGATTAGCTAAATTGTATAAAAATGCCGATGTAAAATTCGAAAACACCCAGTTACAATCGGCTTACATTGAAGTTCGATTAACCAAAAAAATTCTATATGCACGGGGAAGATTAGATTCTTTGGGCAATTACATAGAAAAACCGTTGTTTAACGATAACGGTGAAACCTACGAAGCCGATTCCATGATGTATTCTTCACAAACACAAAAGGGGAAAGTTTTTGGATTACGATTAAAGCAAGATGAAGCGTATGTGCAGCTAAAATCGGTGGTTAAGCAACCCGATGGTAGTTTTATGGGATCCTCAGGGAAATTAACAACTTGCGATGCTGAGCACCCGCATTTTTACCTAAATACCAGTAAAATTAAAATAATGCCAAACAATAAAGCGCTGTTTGGCCCTGCAAATATGGTTTTCATGGGAATCCCTACCCCACTTGCCCTACCCTTTGGTTTGGCGCCATTACAAAAAGGTAGACGAAACGGAATCCTCATGCCCAATTATGGATATTTTAGAAGTAATCGATCCTTCTTTCTCAGTAATTTAGGTTACTACACCGGACTTGGACAATATGCGGATGTTCAAGTAAGTACCGATGTGTTTTTAAACGGTGATTTACGTGGCAAATTCCAAACTAACTTCACAAAACGCTATCATTGGCGCGGTTCATTGTCGCTGCAAGCAAGCAGATTTGGTAATGGTTTAGATTTTGCTCATCCCGAATATAAAAAAAATCTTGATTATGGTATAGTATCCCAATTCAGTATGGATCCCAAACTTTTTCCGGGAGTTTCTTTTAATGGTAATATTAATATTGTTACGGGCGATTTCAATAAACGAAACGCTACCGATGTTCGATCCCTAAATAATAATCAGTTTACCTCTAGTGTCAATTACGGAAGAAACTTCGTAAAAAACAAGGTGAATCTTTCGGCTTCTGCCCGACATAGTCAAAATACTCAAACCCGAGATTTTCGATTAGAATTACCCAATGTGAATATTGGTGTTTCCTCCTTAACCCCCTTTGCTAGGAAAACAGGAAATAATACCCATTGGTTACGCCAAGTTCGATTTGGATATACCATGAATGTAGCGAATATTTTGAACACAAAAGATACAATTATTTTTAGTGATCAATTTAAAAATACATTTAATTCTAGTCTACAATCCGGTTTTAAACATAGAATACCGATCAGCACAAATATTAAATTATTCAACGGTGCTATTAATATTTCGCCAAATCTAAATTATGGGGAGATTTGGTACCACAAAGCCCGTTTGCAACATTGGGATCCCAATACTAAAAAAGTTACGTTCACTGATTCTATAGGCTTTTTTAGAATTTATGATTATAACGCAGGTGCCAACTTAAATACCAACATTTACGGCACATTTAACCAATTGAACTGGGGTAAAATTAGAGCAATCCGACATACATTAACTCCCTCCATCGGCTTTACTTACAGACCGGAAATAAACGCCGAAGAGAAAGGATGGGTTAGAAGTTACATCGATTCTTCGGGGAAAAAAATCAACTATAACGTGTTTTCGAATAGTTTATACGGAGGAAATGGGCAACTAGGCGGTGGTAGTTTAACCTATGGATTAAGCAACAATTTTCAAGCTAAAAAATTAGCTGAAAATGATAGTACAGGTAAACAGTTCGAAAAAGTAAATTTAATTGATCAGTTATCCTTTAATGGCAACTATAATTTCTTTGCCGATTCACTCAATTTCTCCGATATCAACAGCACTTTAAATACCGTTTTATTCAAACAAATAAGGATTGGTATTTCATCATCGCATTCATTCTATTCCTTTCAAAATGGAAGAGCCATTAATGAATTCTATTGGACTCAAAAAAATCAACCATTGCGGTTTAGAAATGCCAGTGCCAGTGTAAGCAGTAGAATTACGCCAGACATGATCACTGGAACTTCTAAATCACCCAAGAAAGGAGCCAAAGACGCTGATGAAGACGAGCTTGCGCAGGTAAACAATAATCCTTGGAATTATTTTGATTTCGACATTCCTTGGTCGTTAAACTTCACTTATAACTTGAACTATAATAGTGAATTACGAGGAAATACAAGCAAAATAACGAACAATAGAATTACGGTTGGTGGGGATTTAAATATCACCAACGAATGGAAAATCGCTTACCAAACTGGCTGGGATTTTAACCGAAAAGAAATAGCTGGTTCTCAGTTTACTGTTGTTCGATCCTTGCATTGTTGGCAGTTAGAATTCACCTTTATTCCATCGGGTTATGGAAAACAATGGCTATTCTCACTCAGGCCAAAAAGTCCTTTACTTAGAGATTTGAAATTAAATAAAACCGTAACGAGTAATCCTGCATTAATTCAAATGCGTTAATCCAATTATTTAAACAACAAAAAACGGAACCAATAATTACTACTGAGAATATTGTTCCCCGATACACCAATATGTCTAAGTGAAATTAATCTAAAATCGACCTACAACTCAAACATAAAAAGAATTAAATTGTATATTATTATATTATGATAACTGTTGGACAAACCGCCCCTAATTTTAAACTTTTCAATTCAGAGAAACAAGAAATTGAACTGAGCTCTTTTAACGGAAAAAACGTAGTTATTTTATTCTATCCCCAAGCTTTCACAAGTGTTTGCACCACCGAATTGTGTGACACTCGCGATAATTTGAAGGTATATGAATCGTTAAATGCTGAAATTTTAGCCATTTCCGTTGATTCTGTATTCACTCTTGATAACTGGAAACAGCAACAGAATTTCAATTTTAATCTGTTAAGTGATTTCAACAAAGAAGTTAGTGAAGCTTACGGAAGCATTTATGAAAACTTTGCGTTTGGAATGAAAGGAGTAAGCAAACGTGCAGCATTTGTTATCGATAGAAACGGCGTAGTTCAATATGCCGAAGTATTAGAAAATGCAGGAGAATTACCTAATTTGAATGCGGTAAAAACTACTTTACAGCAATTACAAGATTAATAGACCGAAAAGTCTTCATAACCCAATTACCCTTAAATTTGTATTGTGAGCATTAGCAAAACAGTCGTTTTTTGGGGGATTCTTATTGGAAATTGGATTTCCTTGTTATCCCAAGTATTACCACACCAAGAATTCAGGGTAAAATACTACATAAAACATTCGGAATACTTAAAAAATAGTATTCTAGCACCTAAATCGGTGAGAAATCAGAGCCTTCTCGCCGATTTTTTTCCTGTATCCAATCCCAATATCTACACCAGCACTAACTACGAATCCAACCCCATGGATTCACAATTTATTCTCACTTCCACCTTCCCAGTCTTTAGTCAGTATAAGGGATTCGATACCATAATGGACATCACAGAATCTATTCAAACACGGCCATTTTATATTCATAGACGGGAAGTAAGCAATAAAGATTATCGGCAATTTCTATCCGATAGCGGTAGCATAGAATTTAGAGCGCTCAACATCCCCTATGAAGCTTTATTACCCGATACACAAGTATGGCTAAATAGTAAAATGTACAATGAGGCCTACAAAGATTATTATTTCAGACATCCAGCCTTCGATGATTATCCCGTGATAGGTATAACTGCCATTCAGGCAAGCGCTTATTGTCAATGGTTAGGAAAAAAAATCTCAGCCAGATTACCCCTTGATTTTCAATCACTTTATACAATTGAGGGAGACTTGCCCACCAGTGCTGAGTGGTGTGCTACTTATGATATTTGTATTCAAAAACCCAGTTATACGGCCATTAAAGAACGGTTTCCAAAAAGTACAAACATTGGTTCAATTAACCATTATTCTTTATTAACCTTGCTGGGGGGTAAACAAAATTTTATAATAAACACCTACGGTTTAACCACCGCTAGGGGGGTAAAAGTTTATCATTTTAATGGAAGTTCTCAATTTATAGATGACAGCTACGGCATGCTCAATTCTACCAACCAAGGTGGATTTCCCAGTAAAAACTGGCCCCGAATTCATCACTTCTTAGGCAATGTTGCCGAGTGGACCAGCTCTCCGGCTTTGGGCCACTTATACAATAATAAAACCTGGGTTTACAATGTCTCGGGGACCTTGGTTCCCAATGCTTACCAAAACCCTTCGGTTTTCGATTTATCCAGTTACCTGCATACCGAATCAGCACTTCAAAATCATTATTTAATTAAAGGCGGTAGCTTTAACCAAGATTATTATTACACCGAACCGCTTGCGGCAGAATTCATGCATAAAAACGGAGCTTCATCCCACGTAGGATTTCGTCCTGTAATTCGTTTTTATAAAAAATAAATAGGTTTAAACACTTAAAACGTCATTTTAACACTTTTTAGTTATTGTTATTTTGACACTTGTTTAAATTTTCTTTATATTGCTAGCCAAATTATTATTGCCTATGTTGTTTTTATACCGTAAGACGATGCGAGTGCTTGTATTTGCTTTAACAATAATGTTAGCAAATCTGGCCACCGCACAAGTTGGAGAACCTGCGCCTGTGCCGCCTACGGGCAACGTGCGCGGTTTAGTTACCGATGCTTCAACCAAGAAGCCTTTATCGGGGGTAACTGTAGAAATTTATGGAACGAATTTCAAAACTACTACTAACATCGAAGGTTGGTATCGTTTTGATGAAGTTCCTGTTGGACAATATTCTGTGATTTTCTCTAAAGATCAAATGGAAGACGGACTTACCAAAGTTTCAATTCCTGCGAACAATACCACCACTGTTAATATTTCGCTTCAATCGGGGATTACCCAGATGGATGATATCGTAATTGTGGGATATGGTAGACAAAATCGAAGAAATGTTGTTGGGTCAATATCTACTGTGTCTGGAAAAGACATTACAGACATGCCTGCACCAAGTTTCGAGGCAGCCTTGCAAGGAAAAGCAAGTGGGGTTCAGGTTATTGTAGGAAGTGGTATGGCGGGTAGCGCTTCATTGATTAGAATACGAGGCGCCAGTAGTATTTCTGCGGCAGGGGACCCACTGTATGTTATTGACGGCATTCCAGTTACCCAAGATTATTTCATGAATCGTGCAAACGGTTCTAATTTCGGCGGAGCATTTAATAATAACCCATTAGCCAGCATCAACCCCGATGACATCGAAAATATTGAGATCCTTAAGGATGCAGCCGCTACTAGTATTTATGGTTCACGCGGTGCCAATGGGGTAATTTTAATAACAACCAAAAGAGCACGTAAAAAAGGATTAAAGTTTGATGTAAGTGCGCGTTGGGGAAATTCCAATCCCACTAGAAAACCAGACATGCTAACCGGACCAGAGTGGTTACAATTGTACCAAGAGGCTTGGCAAAATGATGGGAGAACCGGTAAACCGGACCTTTCCTTGGTTGGAGTGCGAATGTCTTGGGATCAAGCCCAAAATGTGAATACCAATTGGGTGGATCAAGTAATCGGAACAGGATTCAAACAGAACTATAATATTTCAGGAAATTACGTAGGTAAAGGCTTTGCATTGAAAGGCATTCTCTCCTATGACGACAACGGTAGTTTCATCATTGGCAATAGCTATAAACGTATTTCAGAGCGAGTAAACATGGATATCAAACCTATGAAAGGCGTAAACCTTCAGTTATCGCATTCTTTGAGTCAAGGTACCAATAATCGTGTTGATGCTTCTTGGTCAGGTGGATTGGGTAGCGCAATGAGTTGGATGTTGCCCATTTATCCTCTAGAACCGTTATACGATAGTGCATCAAAAGGATACATAACACCAGTTGGTTTGCATACCATCCGCGATCTAAAAAACTGGAGGTCCGTTGAGATTCGTACCATTAACAATGCTTCCTTGAGTGTGGATGTAGCCAAAGGATTGGTATGGAACGCAAGCGGAAGCTATGATTACATGGATTATAATGAGCATTTGTACGAACCTGCACAACTCATTAAATATTATAACAACAACTATGTTCAACAAGGAAATGCTAAATGGTTCCCTACTTGGACGCGGAATGCAAACTATTACACTACTTTACAATATAACAAAGAGCTATCGGATAAACATACTATTGGTGCAATGATTGGACACGAATTCCAAAGCAGTGTTAGCCGAGGTAAGTACGTTGAAAATTTTGATGCTACAGCTTCGATAGACAAGAGCCCTATAGATCCAACCGCTTTCATTACTGATAGTACAAGGCAAGCTACGGCTGTTCAATTCGGTAGAACCCCATACGAGTGGGCATTTATCAGTTATTTCGGTCGATTTAACTACAGCTTTAACAACAAATTAAACTTTCAAGTGACCAGTAGATGGGATGGTAGTTCTCGTTTCGGCAGAAATAACCGCTATGGGTTTTTTCCAGCTGCCGCTGTTGGCTACATCTTAAGCGAGGAATCGTTTATCAAATCCCAAAAATGGATAAGTTATTTAAAGCTGAGAGCTGGTATGGGAAAATCGGGCAATGCAAACTTTGATAATTACGCACGTTGGGGCACAATTACCCCGTCTAGTAATTTACCTCGATACAATAACCAACCAACATTAGCCCCTGCCCGACTAGAAAATCCAAATCTTCGCTGGGAATCAACCACAAACTTTGATGCAGGTATTGAATTTGGCATCCTAAAAAACAGAATTTCTGGAGAAATTACCTATTACAACAAGGTCACTTCCGATGTAATCATGAATGTGGCTATCCCTGTTTCAACGGGTTTTAGCAATTTCTATGATAATGTGGGTGAGATAACTAACAAAGGGATTGAATTCTCATTGAAAACCATAAATATTAGAAGTAAAAATTTCAATTGGACTACAAACTTCAATATTGCCCGCAATGAAAATAGAATTACTTCTATTGGGATTTATACCCCAGACGCCATTTCCGGAGGTACCAATGATACACGTGTAGTTGTAAATGAGCCGGTAGGTACAAACTTCTTAGTACGTTTCTCGAGAATCGACCAAGCTACGGGTGCTCCTATTTACTTGGATATTAACGGCAAAGAAACCACCAAATGGGATCCAGCAAACCGAGTGGCTGTTGGGAATGTACTTCCAAAAGCATTTGGTAATTTAGGCAACACCATCACTTATAAAAGTTGGGAGTTAAACGCAAATGTATATTTCAACTGGGGAGGCAATATCTACGAAAGTTCATTGAAACGTCAGGTTTCGTTGATGACAGACTGGAATATGGATCGCCGAGTTATTGATCGTTGGAATGGACCTGAAGATAATAATGCCATTTATCCATTGATGACATTGAACACCTTCAACCATGGATCTACCACACCCTGGATAAATACAGATATGTGGTTGCAAGACGGATCGTATATCCGATTGAGAACCATTAGCTTATCGTATAAATTACCTGCAAAGTGGTTAAAGCAAAGTAAATTCGATGCTGCACGAGTTATGCTTGTAGGAACTAATTTACTAACATGGACTCGCTACACCGGCATAGATCCAGAAATAGCTCGGGATTTTGAGAATGCTACTGACAGAAATATGAGTGGTAGTATCACCTACCTAACCACACCTCAGGAAAAGAGTGTAAGCCTTCAATTTAATCTAAGTTTTTAACTGTAACGCATAAAAACGATGAAAAACTCAACCATGAAAACAGTTTTCCTTTCGGGTATAATAGCCATATCGACCATAACTTTTACAGGATGCGATAAGTGGATAGAAACACCGCCACCCAACGAATTAGTAGCCGATAGTGCAATTAAAACTTCTGACGATTTACAGCGATTGCTTAATAGTAGTTACAACGAAATGGCGAATACGTTTGGCGGATTCTCTCAGATGATGAGCGAAATGATGTCGGATAATTTGTCCCTTCCCAACAACAATGATTTACGGGAAGTTTACACCCATAACGTCTTGTTTTTTAACTCTACTTCGGGCGGTCATTATGGTAATTTATATCGGATTATATTTAGAGCCAATTTTGTCCAAGACAATATGGATAAAGTCTCCTTAACAGAGGAAGAGAAAAACCGATTTACCGGTGAGATTAAATTTTTACGAGCCCTCTCCCACTTTCAAGCTGTACGACTTTACGCTCATCCTTTTGGTTACACTCCTGATAATTCTCATCCAGGTATAGCCATTGTTACCACCGCTTCCACTAAATCGCAAGCGAGAAAAACGGTAAAAGAGGCATACGATGCTATTTTGTCTGATTTAAACGATGCGCAGCAACTGTTACCCGCCGAAAATGGCAATTATGCCAATCGCTATGCAGCGAAAGCATTGTTGGCCCATGTTTATTTCCAAATGGGTCAATATGGTAATGCAGCGGCATCTGCGACCGAAGTTATTGAAAGCGGAAAATACCAGTTGTCGGATACGGTGAATTTATTCACTCCCAAGGCTTCTACTGAGTATATTTTTGCAATTATTAGCACAAGCGCTAGTGATAAGCGCAGTGGTGGTTACAGTGATAATTACTCCCCCGGAAACCCAACCTGTCAGATGGATAAAGCCTTTTATAGTACTATTGCCGACACGAGTGATTTGCGTCAGCAACTACTAACAAAAGTAAATGCTGGGGCCGCCAATGAATTTATCAAAACAGAAGCGTTTAATGCACCATTTTTTGATGTTCCTTTGTTGCATTTAACCCAAATGCATTTGATTCGTGCAGAATCATTGGCTAAAACTGGTAATGATCTTACTAAAGCGATTGATGATATAAACGCGATTATCAATCGTGCATATACCAATGATACCAGAAAACTTGCTGTAAGTTCTTCGGCTACTGATATTATTGCTGAAACTCGTTATCAACGAAGAATTGAACTACTATTCCAAGGAGACAGAACCAACGAAATTAAACGTTTAGGCGCAATTGAAGGCGAGCAGATGTTTGTCCGCGGTCATGAATGGAATTGCCCAGGATTTATGCTCCAATTTCCAATTACTGAACAAACATCCATATTTGAAATTAATCCAACAGGAGGATGCAACTAATGAAAACCTCAAAATCAATCATACTCTGTGTGAGCGCGGCGATGGTATCCGCCTTACAAAGCTGTAAACCCGAGAAAAAAATACTTGAGCCGGCTCAAAGTCAGACAGAAGGTCTTACAAACACAGCATGGGTCTTATACAGAGTTGATCAAATCGACGTTAACAAACAAATTGCCTTCGTAGAGAGTGATACACTGCTTGATGTAAGTGAGGTTTATATCGATGGCAATCCACTAGAAATACAATTTACTACTGGTGGTGATTTTACATTAAATGCGGGTTCTGGCAGTCTTCTCTTTCCTAAACAAACGGGCAAATGGGAATTCAATAATCCAGAATATCCCAGCGCAATTATATTTGAAAAAGGATTACCGGAAGAATCAACCATAGCCTTATTAAAATCGGTAAGGCCACGTGATCCTAATTTAATCTTAAAATTCAATAAATTCTGCGGCGGAAAACGCACGGTTAGTTATCATTTATGGTTCATGCGCAAATAATACTCTCATGAAAATTACAAAATTAGTTACTGGTTTATTTAGTTTGTTGATAACAACAACGCTCATTAATACAGCGAATGCCCAAAAAGTATGGGCTACTCCTGACCCTATCAATCCCAACGATTCTATTACAATTTGGGTAGATTTAAAAAAGTGCGAATTTGCAGGTGCTGCGAATATGCTCGGAGCCACTCAACCTGTTTATATGTGGACTTGGATGCCCAAAGAACATCCTCTAGGACATCCACTGCATAACGGTAAATGGAATGAGAGTAATGATGCGCTCAAATTAATTCATTTCGGTGATGATGTATATTATTACCGAATGGTACCTACACAATTTTACGAAGTATCTGCCGGAGATTTATATGCAAAAGATATTTCGTTATTGGTAAAATTCAAGGATGGCGCTGCCGGTGCTAATGGCAGTGAATGTAAGACGGAAGATTTGAAAATTGATTTGGTAGCGCCCGTAAGTGGACCTGAAAAGGTTTCTTGTTTTCCATCGCGCAAAACCAAAGACACCTTAAGTATCAGCGGTAATGACGTATTCACGATTCTTTATGATCGAAATATTGAAGACAAAGACTCTTTAAAAAACAAAGAGGATTTTTATGTTTTCATTAAAGCAAGAACCGGTGCTAATAGTTTCATTACTATAGCAACTAACGAGAAAACTACTGGAAATTTCGATCAATTAGCCATGAAAAATTTAGGCAATGGGAAGTTCCGTTTTAGTATTATCCCAAATAAATTTTTCGCCCCATACAACCCCACTAACGCGAAAATACTATCACTTCAAATAAGAATAGTGCGGAAAAAAGTTATTAACCAAAACGATATGGTGGATGGACCTAATCTATCGGCTCAATTCGGTGGATTTTACGAATATTGGTTAAATACAAATTGTGAATAATCGTACGCACGCTTAAATCAACCTCCACGGTTTGATTTTTGCCTTCGTATAGTTTTAGGATGAATTAAAAAGGCGACCTACGAGTTGCCTTTTTAATTTAAAATTTTGAGGGAATCCAATGAAAATAACGCTGTTATTAGTTCCTCTATAATGATTCTAATTCAACCTCATTCTGAATCAAATCATCCAATGTCTCCCGTTTTCTAATGAGGTGTGCTTTGCCTTTATACACCATCACCTCTGCAGGTCGTAGACGCGCATTATAATTATTGCTCATTGTAATGCCATAAGCCCCCGCATTAGCAATCCGAAGAATATCGCCTTCCCGAACCTCATTCAGTTTACGATCATAACCCAATGTATCCGTTTCACATATATAACCAACAACACTATATAAACGCTCTATTCCGTCAGGATTACTCACATTTTCAATATGATGATAGGCATCGTAGAACATCGGTCTGATTAAGTGATTCTGCCCACTATTCACACCTACAAAAACAGTAGACGTAGTTTGTTTAATAACGTTTGCTTTCACCAATAAAGAACCTGCCTCACTTACAATAAATTTTCCTGGCTCAAACCATAATTCTAACTCTCTGCCATAACGCTGACAAAACTCCTTAAATGCGACTGCGATTTTCTTTCCAATTTCATTAATATCCGTGGTAATATCACCGGCTTTATAAGCAACCTTAAATCCAGAACCAAAATCCATAAATTCCAGTTGTGTAAAATGTTCCGCTGCTTCAAACAATAATTCAGCACCTCGCAAAAACACATCTCCATCCAATATATCACTACCCGTGTGCATATGCAATCCGTTAACCACAATTTTTAAACTTTCCACTACACGAACTACATGCCTTAATTGATAAATACTAATACCAAATTTAGAATCAATATGTCCAACAGAAATATGGGAATGTCCACCGGCCATAATATGCGGGTTCAACCGAATACAAACGGGTACCGTTGAACCGTATTGTGCTCCAAATCGCTCCAATACAGAAATATTATCGATATTAATATGAACCCCTAAATCAACAGCCTCTTGAATTTCCTCAAAATCCACGCAGTTAGGGGTAAACATAATTTCCTTAGGTGCAAATCCCGCGCGTAATCCTAAGTAAACTTCTTGAATAGAAACCGCGTCTAAACCAGCACCCTCTTTTCTAATTAACCTTAAAATATTTGTGTTATTCAATGCTTTTAAGGCATAATGCAATTTAACCTTTATCCCAGGGAATGCATTGGCTAACTGCTGATACTGTTGTTGAATAGTTTCTGCATGGTACACATAAACAGGAGACCCAAATTCATTGGCTATTTGCTGAAATTGTTGTTTGGTTATAGAATTCTTTTTTGACATTTATTGAACTATTGCTGGATTGTTAACGTAATTTTTTCAAAAAAAAAGCGGAGTGTAAAACACTCCGCTTTTCGCTTATACGAAGTGTAAAAATTATTTCTGTTTCTTTTTATTGGTGAAGTCAACAACCACAGGTGTTGCTATGCAAATAGAAGAATAAGTACCTACTATTACACCAATTAACATGGCTAACGAGAATCCTTTCAACGCATCACCACCAAATAAGAACAAAATCAATACAACCATAAATACCGTTGAGGCGGTAATAATGGTTCTACTCAATGTCTCATTAATAGCTTTATTGATAGTTTCAGGATTGTTCATATCGCCACGCTTTTCCGCTAAAAATTCCCGAATACGGTCAAATACAATTACCGTGTCATTCATAGAATAACCCAACAACGTTAACAACGCAGCTATTAAATGCTGGTCGAATTCAATTGGGAAAGGTACAATTCCATCCAAAATTGCAAAGACAGCCAACACAAATACAATATCGTGAATCAATGCAATAGTAGCCCCTAATCCATAAGCTACGCTGCGGAAACGGAAAACGATATAGATAAACATACCTACAACCGTTAACAATACTAAAAATGCGCTTTTATCTCTGGTGCTTGTAGCAATAGAAGCTCCTACTCGTTGCGCTTGCACTACTGGGTCATCACCTTCCATTTTAAAGCCTTTCAAAGCCGTTAACACATCGGTTTTAACGGAATCTCTACCCGCCTTAGTTTCAGACGACAATTTATAAGTAGTTACAATTCTAAACTGACCTTCTTCCCCATAGGTTTTAACCTCGTTGCTGCTACCTTTTAACGATTCATCCAACGTAGTTTTGATTTGATCTACCTTATAGTTTTGAGTCTTATCAAACTTAATTACAAAAGAATTACCTCCTTTAAAGTCTATACCTGTGCTGATACCACCATGTTTAACGAACATAATAATACCTAAAATTAATATTGGTGAGGTTAACCAATAATACACCTTACGCTTACTTATGAAATCAATACTTTTCCCTTTCAAGAAATTCTTATTCCAATCAAATCCAAATTTCGTTTCCAATCCTTTTTCAGCTCTTCTATCTAATAATAAACGAGTAATAAACAAGGCTGTATACATTGAACTAAATATACCAATAACTAGAATTACAGCGAATCCATAAGTTGGGCCTGCACCGGCAAACGTTAATATGAAACCTGCCAACAGAGTAGTAATATTCGAATCCAAAATGGCACCCAAAGCATGTTTGAAACCTGCATCAATAGCAGACTTCATACTTTTCCCTAATGCAAGTTCATCTTTGATACGTTCGTAAATCAATACGTTAGCATCTACCGCCATACCTACTGTTAAAATGATACCGGCAATACCAGGAAGTGTTAATGCCGCACCCAAGCTAGATAAAGTCCCGAAAATTAACAATACGTTACCCAAAACTGCTACAATAGCCAACCAACCCGCTCTGTTGTAATACAACACCATAAATAAAATAGTAGTTATAAAACCTGCAATTAGTGACCATAAACCAGCCTTCTGCGCATCTTCCCCTAACGAAGCTCCAACCTGATTGCTAGAAACAATTCTCGCAGGAGCTGGTAATTTACCCGCTTTCAACACATTGGCTAAGTCATTCGCTTCCCGAATCTCAAAGTTCCCAGTAATGTTGCTCTGTCCTCCTGGGATTTTTCCATTTACTACCGGTGCGCTATAAACACGGTTGTCAAGAACGATGGCGATATATTTTCCGACGTTTGCAGCTGTGATTTGTGCCCAACGAGTGGCAGCTTCACTATTCATCATCATTGAAACCTCTAATTCACCTTTTTGGGAAGTATTTACACGAGCATCTTCAATGATATTCTCCTCTTCTGAAGCCAAGGCAGCTTTCCCATCGCGATCTAATTTTAAGAAATAAACAAAATACTCATCAGAGTTCACGGCTTCTGAACCGTTTGCATTAAAATCACGAGGCTTAGCACTAAATGCAACTCTCGCATTTTCACTGGTTAATACATCAATTAATCGAGCATCATTGGATAACATTTTCTCCAACAGAGCACGGTTTGATTTTTTTACAACGGCAACAGAAGATCCCAATCCATTGGCACCAAAAGGAGTCATGATTTTAGACAAGGAATTTGAAACCGGAGCTGCTGCTTTAGCCGATGTCTTACTGCTATCTTTTGTGGCAACCGCCAATGCTGCAGCAGTAGAAGTTGTATCTACGGTAGCAGAAGTATCAATGCTAGTGGATGAATTCTTTACGGGTAATGAAGCGGCTCTAACTAAAGCGTCATAAACTCGTTTGCCATCGTTTCTTTTACCATCATTTCCGTAAACTTCAAAAAATTCCAATTTTGCACTTTTCTCAACCAACTCTTCCATACGACGAGGATTATCAACCCCTGGCAATTCAACACTGATTCTGCCATTGTCTGTTATATTGATGGTTGGTTGTGTAACGTTGGATTGGTTAATACGCTTTTCTACTACTTCGTATACCAAGTTAACTGCATTGTTTGTCTCTTCACGGATATAGTTGACTACCTGATCTTCACTAGAATTAGCTTGTATTACACCTTTATTACCTTTAGCAAACAAATTAGCCAATTTACGATTTGGTGCTATGGTTTTAAAGTTCGCTACAAAGGCATCCACAAAGTCAAGACCTTTATCTCTTACATCCATATTCGCCAACTCAATTGCTTTGGTTAAATCTTTGTCTTGGCCGTCGTTGGATAGTACCTTTACTACAGCACCTTTATCTACTTCAAGGATTACGTTAATACCACCGCGCAAGTCAAGACCTAAGTTAATCTCCTTCTTCTTACACTCATAATAATTAAAGCCAGCAATTCCCATGCTGTATATCTCGGAATTACCTAAACTGTCTATGTAACGATTGTAGGCTTCTTTTTCAGACATTCCCTTAGTCGCCATTTTCTTTGCAAATTCTTTGGCAGACTTCTCGAATTGCTGTGATTTCCAAGTGAAAGACAACTGGAACAAACACGCCACAGCCAATACAATGGAAAAAATTAAGGTTGTTTTATTGGTTTTCATTGAATTGAATCAAACTATATAAAATACGGAAGCGCGAAAATAAGGAAAAAATACCACTAAATTCAACTAGTGGATTCTATCCCGTAAAAATTGCAATTTACTTTCTAATTCTTGCAAATTTTGCAAATTCATACAAGAGAAATGCCCTTGGGGGCAAGCAGCATAACCTAATTTAGAACACGGATTGCAAGCGAGTCCTTCAACTTTCATATGTTGTTGTATTTCAAGTGAATAGGCATCACCAAGCCACGGAACAAAACCCAAATCAGGCGATGTGTTACCCCAAATCACCAAGTGAGGGATTCCATAGCAAGCCGCAACATGGGTAAATCCTGTATCTCCTCCAACATACCATCCTGCATTTTTTATTAAACAGGCAGTTTGCTGCAAATCTGTTTGCCCTACTTTATTTATAAGAGGAAACAATGACTTTAATCCACCATTCGCTATCGCCATTAATGCCGCTGCATGTTCCATATCGGCTTTACCACCGGTAATCACCAATGGTTCCTGTTGATTCCGTATAATGTGCTCCCAAATCCTAAAGGATATACGTTTTGTATTATACGTAGCCGAAATATGCAGTACCCCATATCGTTTGGGGAGTAATTCAAAATCCAACACTTCTGATTCTCCCACCGAATGATTAACACTCTTCCAATGTTGAGAAGAAAAATCACCCAAAGACAGCCCAGGAAGTTGCAAATTATTGTATTGCCTATTTACAGTCGTTCCACTATGCGCAGTCCCAACATGTTCAACGTTCAACGAAGAAAGTCTTTTTCCCCAAGGCGACATTAACAACCGGTTCACCGCCGATAGATATCTTTCAACAACGGAGTCTAGCGGTTTTACACGCCATTTTTTTATGAGCATCCATCGTTCTAACCCTCGTTTATTGTACGAAAATGACGGTAAATTCCAATACCTATTCTTAATGCGCAACGATCGAATGTTGCTATGTAAATCCAATATCGCTGAAGGATTATTCTCTGCTATCGATCGCCAAAACCCACTATTAAAACCTTGAAATTCAACAACATCATCTAAAAAAGGATGTTCTCTAAACAAAGGAGCAAATGACTTCTTGGTAACTAATACTAACCGAACTCCAGGTAGCTCTTGTTTCAAATACGCCATTGCTGCTGTAGTCAAGACGATATCGCCAATAGAGCTAAATCTCACTAACAGAATGGTGGGTTTTGAAGGAATAGTTTCAGCCATAGACATTGCTATTTTCTATCACGCAAATAGCGGGTAATTTCATTTAAATCCATGGCGTTGAGTACATTTTTCTTCGGAATCCCAACTTTTTGTGCAATCAAAGTCCCAAAATACATATCCTGAAAGCCTTCTACTTGGTGAGCATCTGGATTGATAGAAATCATCACTCCCTTTTCTACCGCATAATACAGTTCTCTCCAATCAATGTCTAATCGGTAAGGATGAGCGTTTAATTCAATTGCAACACCATTTGCCACACAAGCATCAATTATTTTACGATGATTTACCGGATACCCTTGTCGTAATAACAACAATCGTCCCGTCATATGACCCAATATTGTTGTATAGGGATTTTCGATAGCCGATAGTAAACGCGACATTGACTTTTCCTCAGTCATGCTGAGATTAGAATGAATACTCGCCACTACCAAATCCAACTGTTCCAATATTTCATCCGGATAATCTAAATCGCCATTGCCCAAAATATCACTTTCAATGCCTGATAAAATGCGGAACGACTTACCTTCAGCAATCATCCGTTGATTGTACATGGAAATTTCGTCCAGTTGTTTCAACAATTGATCTTCGCGTAAACCGTTAGCATACGTTGCGGATTGACTGTGGTCGCACACTCCAAAGTACTGCAATCCAAGCTGTTGCGCATAGTCGGCCATTTCAAACAATGTATTTAATCCATCGGAGTAGGTAGTATGATTATGCAGACAACCGCGCAAATCTCGAACTTGAATAATTCGATTGGTAAAATCTGCTCCCAAGTGATTTAGATAATCCAGCGACACTTCTCCTTCTCTCATAAACGCCGGTACCCATGGCCACCCTAAATTTGTTAGCGTTTCTTGTTCATTGCCTATCCACTTTTCATTGCTATAGTTGATAGTAGAAAGAAAACCCGACGATGAAGTTTGTTCAAATTTGATGCGTAAAAATTCTGATGTTACTGCCGAATAAAATCGAAGGGGCGTACCCGTATCGGCAATTACCATTCCATCCTCGGCATCGTCAATAAAATCAAAACTAGCACGCAATTCGGCAATAAATGCGGTCCATGGAATTAGCAACGATTGTTCATCTATCAAAAGTTCTAAGCTGTTAACTACTTCTAATTGCCTTGAGTAATCGCCAAGGAATGTCCATCGAAAATTATGTTCATTTAAGTACTCTTTAACTGCTTCTGCATACGGCCAAACTTTGGCATAATGCCAAAATCCACCTGACGCAAATCCAAATTCTATATTTTTTAAAATTTCCTGTTGTGTTTTAACACCAAATCCTTTGGCCTCGACCAATCTATTCTCACGACAGGCTTCAAACAGTAATTCCACCGTATCTATACCTAAATCCCTCCAAATCAACGATACTTTCTTTGGCCCCAAACCTTTAATCTTCAGCATTGCCACTACTCCTTCTGGAGTTTGAGCAAATAAATTATTCAATGCTAAAAAACTACCCGTTTCTAGCATTTCCTTTATAGAATCAACTACACTTTTCCCTGCTCCGGGAATTGTTTTCCACTGCTGATCGGATAATTCACAAAATGGCTGCCGCACTTTCTTTAAATTAAAGGCTGCCGAATTGAAGGCCTTAACCTTAAAAGGATTTTCCTCATGCAATTCCGCCAATTTTGCATACAATCCTATGGCCTTTACAATTGAATCGTTACTTAAATTCCTACTTTCCATCGTTTAATTGAATGAGTTTTAGTACTTCTTCCGCAACCCAAGCGCTTAAGGCAACGCCCATTCCACCCATGCGAACGGCCTTATATACCCGATTACTATCAGCACAAATTATAGGTGTTCGTTGGGGTCCCATACCCATGATGCCCGACCATTCGTAATCAAATTTCACACCCCCCATGGATTTCCTCAAGGGCAAGATCACGTCCTGTAAATATTCCCGGATATATTCTCGTATCGTTTGGGTATTTTCCATTTCCATGGTCTCCTCCGTTTTCATATCAATATTCCTACCTCCTCCGATTAAAATACGATCCCCAAGGTTTCTAAAATAGAGGTATCCATCATCGGCGTGATACAAACCTTTAAGCGGTTGCCAAGGCAAAGATTCAGTTACAAAAACCTGCCCTCGCGCTGGCAACACAGGAGCCTGTTTATCTAGGCTTTGGGTAAAGCCATTGGTACACAACAACAATTGTTCGGTTTGAATGGTTTCTCCATCGTCGGCATAAACCACAACTCCACCCACCCTATCCTCATAGGATGCAATACGAAAAGACTCACAAATTTCTACCCCTGATTGGGTGGCCAATGTTCTAACCGAAAGGTACAATCGATGTGGTTGTAAAGGTCCTTCTTCCGATGCAACGATGGATAAAGGACAAATATTCATCCCTGAATCTGCTATGGATTGAACCGAAAACAAATCCACTGCCGAACGTTTAAATTCATGAATAAATGGCCGATGTTGATTTCGTAAAAAGTAATTCAACTCCTGGTTTAACCATGGTATTTCGTGTTGTAATAACTCTAATTTTGTGGTTTCTGCATGGGTGAACACTTCAAATCCCCCGGTTGGTTCAAAACCTATGGCAGCTGCACCAAACTTTTGAATTAATCGTTGAATACCATAAAACCGTTGGAGATATAAGTTAAAGGCCGCGTCTTTTCCAGACCGTTCTATTTCATCCAATAATTCACCTGCACTGCCAAAACAAGCAAAGCCTGCATTTCTAAGTGACGCGGCATTGCCAATTACACCTTGATCAATTACAACTACGCGTTTAGCAGGATACGCCAGTTTAATTTCGGTTGCGCACTGCAACCCTACTAGACCGGCACCAATAATAAGCCAATCGGTATCTTCAAAATAAGATTTACCCCAAAAACTAACGGTATTTGGAACAGACTTTCGCATAACCGGGTAATTTCCCGAAAGGTACAAAAAGATTAGGACTCCAGTGCAGTTCCAATTGAATGGGAATAACCGTGGGCAAAAGTATTAACATTACCCCAGTTTTCACCATTAACAATTACAGAATCTGCCGCAGTTACCGTTCCGATGCGCAACATAGGAACCCCATGATTACTGCAGATTGCTTCTAGCGCTTGAACTTTCTCAGCAGCAAGACTTACAACTACTCTACTTTGGGATTCACCGAATAAATACGAATCCAATCGGTACTGTTTATCGGTACAAATATCAAACCCTAAATTCCCTGACATTGCGCTTTCTAAACAAGCAACAAACAATCCACCTTCACTGATATCGTGCACGGATTCAACTACGGAAGCTCCAGCTAAATTGCCCAAAACTTGGTGTAGCCTATATTCTGCATCCAAATCAAACGATGGGCACGGGGAATACTCAATATTTTTTAGTTTCGCCAAATACTGAGAACTGCCTAAATCATTTTCAGGCTTTCCTAATAAAACGATGGCGGCCCCTTTGGTTTGGAAAGGAATGGATAATCTATGATTAGGTGATTCGATAATTCCCACCATTCCGATGGTTGGCGTTGGATAAACCGCTAGTCCCGAAGTACTTTGATTATAAAAACTTACGTTTCCACCGGTTACGGGAGTATCAAACTTTCTGCAAGCTATCCCCATACCTTCGATAGCATTTTTAAATTGGAAATATACTTCTTCATTGTATGGATTACCAAAATTCAAACAATTGGTAATTGCAGTAGGAACTCCACCACTACAACGAATATTTCTTGCGGCTTCAGCCACTGCAATTTGAGTACCTTTAGAGGGGTCCGCATAAATATAGCGAGAGTTACAATCTACCGTTAACGCCAAACTCTTTTCTGTATCCAAGATTTTTACTACGGCGGCATCGGAGGGAAGATTGGTAGACTCGTTAATGGTTCCTACCATAGAATCGTACTGCCTATAAATCCATTTTTTGCTAGCGATATTGGGCAACGATGAAAGTTGCATGGCAACTTCTTTTGCTTCCGAAAGTGAAACATCGGCAATATCGGACAAATTGAATTTCTCAATTTCCTTGAAGTATTGTGGCTCTTTCCAAGTACGGTGATATACTGGAGCCCCACCACCTAACACCAATGATTCGGCTGGGATATCGGCCTCTAGCACATCGCCCATAAAGTATCGAACTCTACCGGTATCTGTAACCATTGCAATTTGAGCATAGGTAAGATCCCATTTCTCAAACACTGCTTCTAACAATTTTTCTTTCCCTTTTTCAACTACCACCAGCATCCGTTCTTGGCTTTCGCTGAGCAGCAATTCCCAAGATTTCATATCGGCTTGTCTCATGGGGACTTTATCCAACCAAACATCCATACCCACACCGGTTTTTGCACTCATTTCACTGGTTGAACAAGTGATACCGGCCGCACCCATATCCTGCATTCCAACCACGGCTCCTGTTTCAATGATTTCCATGGTGGCTTCTAAAATTAGCTTTTCCCAAAATGGATCCCCAACTTGAACCGATGGCAGATCATTAATACTGTCTTCGCTCATGTCTTTGGAAGCGAACGCAGCTCCATGGATACCATCTTTCCCCGTGGCAGAACCAAAGATATATACAGGGTTACCCGCAGGTCCTGCGGCAGCAGAAACACTCTTCCCTACTTCCACAATCCCCACACTCATAGCGTTCACCAAATTATTTTGTTCGTAGCAATCATCAAAGTATACCTCTCCCCCAACTGTAGGAATTCCAAATGCATTTCCATAATCACCGATACCTTTTACAACACCCTTTACTAACCATTTCGTACGATCAGAATTTATATTCCCGAAACGCAGAGAATTTAATTGGGCGATTGGTCTTGCACCCATAGAAAAGATATCACGGTTGATGCCACCAACTCCGGTTGCTGCTCCTTGATACGGTTCAATAGCGCTGGGATGATTGTGACTTTCGATTTTAAAACAGCAAGCCAACCCTCCTCCAATATCTACCAAACCCGCATTCTCTTCACCTGCTTCGGCCAACATTTTAGTCCCTTCTTTGGGCAACGTTTTCAACCAAACAATGGAATTCTTATAACTACAATGTTCGCTCCACATCACAGAGAATATGGAAACTTCTGTAAAGTTGGGTTGTCTTCCAAGAATGTCACAAATTTTGTGATATTCTTCTTCCAATAAACCTAATTGTTTTGCTTGATCGATAGTGGCAGGTTGATGTTGCATGCTGCCGCAAAATTAGAATCAAAATTTGATGTGGGAAAGCACAAGTTATTCTCAATTGCGAATTATCGCAAAACCATAACTGCTTCTTTAATGGTATTTCTCCGAATGCGATTACCAGTTCTGTTTTCGTAACGGAACAAATAGGTATACAATCCTTCTGGAACTAATTCTCCTTCGTAGCGACCATCCCAGCGATTATGCAATCCTGTGGTATGTGAATCGTAAATAATTTCACCCCAACGATTGTATATAACTAACCAAGTGGGAATTAAACCTTTACCCGTAATCTCAAAGAAATCATTTCTCCCGTCCCCATTGGGTGTAAATGCATTGGGCAAGAACACATCACAGAAACCCGAGGTCACATTAATGTAAATCTCATCGGTGGCTGTACCACATTTATTGGTTAGGGTAACACGATAAAGCCCCGCAGAACTCACATAAATCGCCGTATCCTTACTACCATTACTCCAAATAATATTTCCGCTAAACGGTGGAACCGACAATTTCAAAAGAGCCCCTGCGCACAATAACGTATCGGCGGGCAGGGTTACTTGAGGAGCGACGTCCTCAAAAATTTTAATTGTATCACTGGCTTTGCAACCATTATCATCTACTTCGGCCCAGTAGGTTGAGGCCGCGAAGAATGTTCTGCTTCTGCTCGTGTTGCCATCAAACCACGTTACGTTACCTGGGTTAGTGATGGTAATATCCATGGTATTCCCGTCACACAAAGTAGTGTCTCTCCCTAAATTCAATTTAGGTGCTGCAGAAATATTTATTGTTTGCTCCGATGAATCAGGGCAAAATGAATCGTTAACTACGTATTTAATCTTAATATTCCCAATTCCAGTAGGCAGAAAGGTATTGGTTCCGCCAAAGTTCGCCCCAAAAAACTTACCATTTGGATTGGTAGGCGTTAAAGTGATTGCCGGTGAACCCTGACAAACTTTTGCTGGCAATCCAGTAAATGTTGGATTCACGTTGGCTTTAACTACAACAAATACAGTATCCTTACTGTTACAGCCGATGCTTGAAAATGCTTCGTGTACAATTGGATAAACCCCCACGGCAGAATACGATTTGGAAGCTGATTTCGTAGCCACCACATTTCCACCACCAAAATCCCAAGAAAACGTTACTAAACCAGGAAATTTGTTATCAAAAACGAAATTATTCCCATTCAAACACTGGATACTATCGTTAATGGATACCCCACTGGATGGACTTGGCACCACTTCCAATACCATGGATGTTGTATCGATGCACCCCGTTCTATTGTTATCGTACAGTGTTTCTGCTTTGTAGAAAACACGGTACTTACCTGCTTTGGTGAATACTTTTACAGGATTAGGTATAGTAGCACTATCGCTTGCTGTAAAGTACCAAGTACGGATGTAAGCACATTTAGGTATTTTAGCCAACGTTGTTTTATCGTCTAAACGAAACGTGTGCCCTTCAAAACACTGAATGGTATCGTTCGTCTTTTCAAACGGAATAGCTACGGGTTTTGGGACAATAAATACTTGCTTTGGATTAGCATAATTATCGATACAATTATTCGCCGGATTAGCGGTAATCGTTACTTGAAAACTCCCCCCCTTGCTATACACATGGGTAACATTTTTACCTGTATCCTGTTTACCATCTCCAAAAAACCACGTGTATTTAATACCTCCGTAGTTTGCCGTTGAAGTATTGGTAAAAGTAACCATATTACTGCCCTCGCAACTATCTTTTCCCACGGTATATGAAAATCCCAACGACAGGGTTTTAGTAGTAAAGGAAAGGGTAGCAGGATTGGAAGTTAAATAATCAGGCCCTGTCCCATCGTGCTCAAAAACGGCAACATGATAAGTAGTGTTGGTCTTTAAATTGGTTAATGTTACATTGTTAGTAATATTATTAAAACAGACAAAGTTTCCCGTTCCTAATTGGGCACCAGTACCAAAGTTGGCAAACGCAGAATACGAATTGCCATCAACCGGATTAGCATTCACCGCAGACGCCTCTTTCACAACAACAATCCTCCATCCCCCATCGCCATTGGTCCATGTAATTTGCGCAGTATTGCACGTAACTGTCCCCGCCGAAGCATTAGAGGCGGCTTTGGTGGGTTCAGCAGCCTGAAGGAACGATGTTCCAACTAGTACGAACCAAACAAAAAACAGTATTCTTTTCATCGCGAACTTTACCAATTTTCAAAAATACAGAACTTTCATCAACAATTTTGTCATTTATATGTGAAAAATACCAATATTCACGGGTTTTTCAACCATAATTTCCGTTAAAAAGTTAAAACAACCCACTACCTGTAAAAATAATTGGGCACATCGTTGTACATTGGCGGATAACTTCAGTTTGCTATTAATAGAAAATCCAATCATACTTTAGACCTTTGTACAATTAATAATACCGTAAAAATGTCTTCTACCCCCAAACGAAGAAAGCCCAGTGCTTGGCCCAGTATTTTATCGTTGGCCGCGGTAATGTTCATGTTGGGTTTGCTTTCAGTAACCATTATTGGCTTCAAGGGGTTGAGCGTTCATTTGATGGAATCCTCCTCGATCGATATCTACTTTAAAGATTCAATTTCCAGAGATCAAGTATCTGCCCTGCAATTAAACATTGGTAAACAAGAATGGGTTAAGGCCACCAATTATGTTAGTCCAGAGCAAGGAATCAAAGAAATGCAACAAAAATATGACCCTGAATTTCTTTCTTATGCTGAAACCGTTTCACTTCCAATGAGCATCGAAGTATTTCCAAAGGCCAATTTCGCTAACATCGAGTTTATCGATAAAAAAGCCAAGGAAATTCGTCAAAATCCAATAGTTGAAAGTGTAGTTTTTCAACGAAATTGGGTAGAAAGCATGACTCATAACGTAAAAATGTTGCAATATGCTTTCGGAGGAGTTACTATAATTTTACTGTTGATTGCCATTGTTTTAATTCAAAGCGCAACGCGAATGAGCATATTTGCGAACCGCTTTCTGATAAAAAGTATGCAATTCATTGGAGCTACCAATGCGTTTATCATTAAACCCTATATCCTGAACTTTCTTCGATATGCCGCAGTTGCGATACCTATATCTTCAGGATTACTCTTTGTTATTTTTTATTTGTTACCCATAGAAATGCTCCGAAGCTTTACCCAACACATCCGTACGGAAGAATTTATAATTATATGTGGCAGTGTATCAGTTTTTGGTGTAATTTTGGCCGTAATAGGGAGTTGGTTAAGTACCATTAAATACTTAAACAGCAAAATAGAAAATCTTTATTAATTTCAGAATTATGAGTAGCAAGAAAACAATTTCCAAGGAGACTAAGTCTACAGAACCAAAACAATTTCTTTTCAACAAAGAAAATTACTATCTCATTGGCCTTTCATTGGCTATCGTAATCATAGGTTTTTATTTAATGGCCGGTTCTGAAGGTGATATTTATGATTTTAGAAGAATTACGCTGGCTCCCATTGTAGTAATTACCGGATTCTTATTAGGAATCGTTGCGATTTTCTATCGCAAAAAATAAGCAACCATGACCTGGTTTGAAAACGTAATTCTCAGCGTTGTTGAGGGCATTACTGAGTTTTTACCCGTTAGTTCTACGGGACACCTTATGCTTACCCGCGAATGGCTTGGGATGAAGTCAGACGAAAATGCCACCTTTATTATCGCTATCCAATTCGGGGCTATTCTAAGTGTACTTTCCCTCTATTGGAAACGAATTACTGGGCCAGGCATCAAACATTTATATCCCGTTTTATTTATTAGTTTCTTACCCGCCGCTGTTTTTGGATTGTTGTTTGACGATATCTTGGATGAGTTGTTAAAAGCACCCTGGATTGCAGGAATTAATCTGGTTGTTTTTGGTGTTGTTTTGCTGTTTATTGAGAAAATATTCCCAGAAGGCGAAAAACAGATTGATGATTTGTCCTTCAAGGATGCACTGTGGGTTGGTCTGTTTCAATGTTTAGCCATCCTATTGCCCGGTGTAAGTAGAAGTGCCTCCGGAATTGCGGGTGGTTTGTACTCCAAATTAAGCAGAAAAGCAGCTACAGAATTTTCATTTTTACTAGCGCTCCCAACACTTTCCGCTGCTGCAGGATATAAGCTATTAAAAGATATCGACAATCTAAATCAATCCCAACTAATCGAGATTGGATGGGGTTCGCTGTTTAGTTTTATTACAGCACTTATCGCCGTTAAATTCTTTGTTGGGTACGTTCAAAAATTTGGTTTTAAACTATTTGGCTATTACCGAATAGCTATCGGTGGAATATTTTTAATTTGGTACTACAGCTAATACCTTCAAATCATGAAAGTAAACAGTAAATTAACCTATCCCCTTTTGCTGTTATTTTCTTTCATTTTGTTGTGTAGTAGCACATCACAACGAATTCAAATTGCTCGAGTAAAATACAATGGCGGTGGCGATTGGTACAGTTCAAAATCAGCACTAAAAAACCTAATCCGATATTCCAATAGTTCCAATAACACCAATATTCATCCACAAGAGAACATTGTATCCTTACAGTCTGATGATGTATTTCTTTATCCTTTTATTTTCTTAACAGGTCACGGTAATGTGGTATTCAACGAAACCGAATCGACCAATTTACGGAGCTATCTTTTGGGTGGGGGATTTTTGCATATTTGCGATAATTACGGTATAGACCCCTATATACGCAGGGAAATGAAAAAAGTATTTCCCGAGTTAGAATTTACGGTAGTTCCTTTTTCCCATCCCATATACCAACAGCCCTTTAGCTTTGCTTCAGGATTACCAAAAGTTCATGAACACAATGGTAAAAATCCAATCGGATATGGACTCTTTTGGAAAAATCGACTCATTTGTTTTTACGATTACGAGTGCGACTTAGGTAATGGATGGGAAGATCCCGAAACCTATAACGATGATCCCTCCGTCCGTGAAAAAGCACTAAAAATGGGCTGTAATTTGATCCATTACGCTTTTACTCATTAATCTCAATATTCTCAAAACTACAGGCCTACCCTGGTTGAATTCACTCCATATACTTCTAGAAACAAACAACTGGAAGCAGATTATTCGTTAAATATCAAATTATTGATCCTATTATTTGAAAGATTTAATCCAAAGATATTTAAACTCTTTATCGAAATATTGCAGCTGTTTAGACGACTCTACCTCATCTATGGTCCAATCAACAAATTGATAAAAAACTTTCATTTTAGGATCATATAGTTTGTAAGAAACAGTTCCCAAGGTAAAAATTCGCTTTATTTCATCATTGATTACATTTTCAGATGGTGACATCTTAATCATTAAATAAAAACCAGGTTTGAAAGGCACATCTTTTACTGATTTCAAAATAATCTTGGCCGTATCGTGTCCCATTCTGATCTTTTTCAAATCGTCCCACCGCTCTATTTCTACAATAAAATCAGTAGGCAAAGGACTATAAACAGAAACTTTTTCTGTAGAACCGGTATCCGTTAAAAACACATATTCAGGTCTATCAGGAAAATCCGTTATAGAAGCTGAATCTGCAGTTAAAAATTCAGTGCCTTCTTCTGTTTGATTAACAACTTGATCTTGAGAAACAGCCTTTTTGCTAAAATCAGCAGCCATAATAATTTCGGTGCCGTTTCCAAACAACTTAGATTGTTGATTTAACCCCGCGCTATAACAAAGTCTATTGTTATTTAATAGAATTTGAACTCCTATGTGAAAAACTTTGGGATTGGTAATATAGCCAATAGACGCTATAACTTGATCGCTTAATTGTTTATTTACAGATACATTAAACCTTGAAACAGAATCGTATCGATTATACCAAACACCCAAGGACATGCCCTTCGTGATATTGGATGTGGCTTCATTAAAGTCATATCTAACAGACGCATTTAATTTCCTAGGCAACGGTAAATAACTATTTTCATTAACTGCCAATGATGTACTAGGAAATCGATTCAAAGAGAATCCAATTTTTAGCGCTTTTTTCAACGTAAACACGGATGAAAGACCAGCATCTAAATACCACAATTGCTGCTCAGAGAGCATGATTAAAGCGGGATCAAACGCATCAATCGCGATTACCTTGTCCATATTGATGCTTGGATTCAGTGCCCCTAAGGTTAAACCAAAGTCTGCACTAACGTCCTCAGTAAAATCTAGATGATATAAATAGGATAACTTAGCATTATTAAACATCATCAGATGTTCTCCTGTAAAGTTATAATTCGCTGCAAGGGTTACTGATTTTCTTTGACGCAATATTGCATTCGCTCCAAAACAATAGAAATCTGATCTTAATGCATTGTTAGGTATATTACCAAAAAATGTAACTAATCCTGCCTTTTTTGTACTGTTAAATGCCGCATTCTCCAGTTCTGGGAATGCATTTACATTATACAATCCTCGGTGTGTCTGACCAATAGCATCTGAAGCTTCCAGAAAAAGCAAGAAAGATACAATCCAAATTAATCGATACTTCATTATTTAAATACCTCCAGACTTCCTTTGTGTAAAATATTTGATTTTCTAGAAATAGTATAAAAATACATCCCCGGTTTAACATCCGAGAATGCATAATTATTTTGATATTTTTCAAGTTCTTTAACCAATTTATTATTTGAATCGTAGATACGAATAATACAACTTTCAACATCTCTAACAACGGACAAATCCCATACATCATTCAAACCATCCTTATTGGCTGTTATAACATTGGGTATTTTCACAATTGCTAGGGCAGGTCGCACTGAAACTTTAACACTATCTGTAAGTTCACAACCTACATCAGAAATTCCACGAACCTTGTAAATGATATCATTGGTAGGTTTTACTAACATAGAATTTCCTCGATAGGATCGAACATATTTTTTAGGTGTCCAAACATAACTTGCGGCTCCTGATGCCGAAATTATAATAGGAGAACCCGATATAATGGATGTGTCTTGAGTTACATTCAATTTGAAGGCGGTATCAGCGATTACCGAGAAATCTTCCCCGTAATTACATCCATTAGCTCCTAAAATATTCCAAGCAAATTTACCTGATGATTTAAATACGACTACACCAGGATTTAACCCAAATTGATCCCACTGAACATCACCATCGGCACTGGTTAAATCTACTTCTAAAGAATCGCCAGGACAAATTGGCATTTGCCCAATAATTCCGAAGCTATAATCTGGAAGTTTTTTAACAACTGAAACAAAATTCAATGAGTCTATACACCCTAACGAGTCTGTAACTTTTGATTTAGCGCTATAATTACCGGGCGCTAAACCGGATAGAACCACCGCACTATCGTTGTATTTTTTCCCATCAAACAATATCTCCCAATTTAACGTACCAGAACCTCCATTAGCACCTTTGAAAAGATTGATTTTAATATCTTCACCATCACATACTTCATTGTCCCAAACAGTTAATAACGATGGTTTAGAAACAACATTAATTGTTAATGTGTCTGAAAACTTACAAGCACTTTTTTTATGGGTAATTGTTGAATAAAAAATCTGCTTGCCTAAATAGTTAAAGGTGTAATCGGGATAACTCAATGATTGGGTATAAATCTTATCATTAAAAATTTCATAATTGTAATTAGCCGTGTCTGTAAAACTATAATTTGTGATTTTTAGCGTCTCCACTGAGGTATTACACAATTGCAACTTATTATTCGATAATAAAAGATCATGCCTCGGAATATCTGAACTATTAATTATCTGAACTAAGGAATCATTACAACCATAACTGTTGGATTTCCAAACAACTCTTTTAATACCCGCAATTGGATCTAGCAGTCTCAATGGATTAACCAAGTAGGTTGATCCGTTGTACTCAAAATAGCCTTTAGTCTCCAAGGCCTCAAGTTTTTTCGCTTCAAAAACTAATGTATCTGTTACACAGCGAGAACTATTTAAGTTTTTAGCAGTTACATCAGCAATGGTATATTTCGACAAATTTAGATTCGAACTATCAATACAACCATTATCGCTAACGGACTTCACCTTCAATGTACCAATATGATTAGATCTAGACAATACTATTTTATCGCCTATTTTAGGAAGCAAACTGTCTCCGTTTAACCACTGTGTACTGTGATTTACCCCAGCAGTAATGCGTAAATGATTTGTCAAATTCAATTCGTTTCGCGAGCAATCAACGTTAACACCTATTGAATCGATTCGTATAGCATTTCGAAGTACAAACGTATCGTAAATACTAGAACAACCAAACTCGTTGGATACGGAAAGCCTAATTTGCTGTTTAGTAAAGGAATCATTTGGAAATCTAAACATTGATTTGTTTGATATTACTTTTCCATTTAATGACCACTCATACAAGGTTGATTTATCCAAAGAATTTGTTATAACCGTGGCTGTTACGGTGCTGTTTTTTACGTTGCAAGAATCGGCAATGTGAATTTTACTAATTGTTGGAGCAATACTCGTTACTAAAAAAGAATCGAGATAGTATTCGCAATTTTCGATGGTAGATTGAATTGCTGCTCTTACTTGGTAGGATTTTTCTGTTAATTTACTGAAGACCAAGGTATCTTTAAAATTATAAAAAACCTCGTCTATATACCAAGAAACCGAATAATCTTTTGGACTCAAACCAATTATATTGAATGTACTTGCCTTATTAAGACATACATTATCAATATTTAACTTCCCGCTTACGGGTTTCACTCGAACTATCTGCTTAAAGGTATCTACACGATTTAAACTATCCGTTACAATTAACCAAATCTCAATATTTCCTGTATCCTTGAATATGTAAGTAGCATTGGTTGTAGCTAAACTATTTCTCTTCCCGGTTTTTGGAATATCGATATACCAAACGCAGTTGAGTTGGGAGCTTCCATTAATCAGCGAAATATTCTCAAGATAACCCTCCTCCCCCTTACAAAATACTTTTTTATTTAATTTAAAGAAGGCGTAAACCCCCGAATTTCCTAAAGCATTAGCTCCATCCCGTTTATTGCTCAATGTAAATTTCACAAATGATTTGCTAGCACGCACTAAATAATTAATACTGCCATTGCCATCAAGAAATGAATCACAATAACCACCAATCTGGGCTACCCCTGCGGGATAATACAATAATTTTAGATTCGCTGTGTCTACCACTTGGTTATTTAAAAAGTATGAACCAAAATGTTGTTTTAGATAAAATCTATTATTTACCGTTTTATAGAATCTAATTTGCCCATGGAAAAACTGATTAAAATTCCTGATCCCTGCAACTTTTAAGTTACCTATATTCGAGTCAATCAAGCCCACACAAACGGTATCTGTGCCAGCTATATTGTCCAACAATTTTATCGATACCGGTCTATAGGAATGTGTTAATCCAAGGGGGAATAATACCGCCGAAGAGGATGCCCCACCAATAGCTCGATGCAAATTTCCATTAACAAAGGATGATTGGGATCCGCCCAAAACCAAACAATTTAATCCCAACACCAATGTGGCCTTTGATTGAACGAATAATTCTCCATTTTTCAACTCCAAAGAATCCGTTACTATCAATTTGCCATTGGTCAGTTTGGTTATTGATTTGGTTCCATTTAACGAAATTGATTTTAACCTCACCAAATTACCCATTACTACATATAAGTCTTGTTTTAAAACGATGGACTCATCATAATTACCTGATGCTATGGATAGAGTGTCGTTTATACCTACTTTGGACAGAGCTAATTTAATTGTTGCCATAGGTCCAGAACCCGCAGGTATATTTACTTTAGACAAACCCGAATTTGCATCTGACCCCAACGATTTGTCTACATAAATTATCTTAGCCGATGTGAAATACGGACATAGAAGCAATAGGAAGTATACAATAAACTGCTTCATATGATTAAAAAACTAATTTATTTAAAGGTTGAAACTGAACATCAACAGACTTAGGGTTATTAATAAATAACCTTAACGATATTTCGGAAGACTGCGAACTAACATAGCGGGATTTGCCCAAACTTACATCTTGACTTAAACCCACAACCAAGTCGTTTACTTTAAACCCAGCAAAAAAGGAAACGCCAGACATTTTTAGCTCATTTTTCATCAATCTTTGTCCAAAGACACCAAAACTAAATTGAGGTGTTTGATACGTGCCTCCAAACAACCATCTGGAAAAAGCACCTTGCTGATTCATTAATGCTTTTACAGAAAGATACGTTGGAAGATTATCATTGTTACCAATACGAAAATTATACCGCACCGATGCGTTATGACTCATACGGATTTCCTCCGTTTCGGTACCAATAAAAGTGTAAAATGGAGAAACGATATTTTTGACGCTATAACCCATTTCACAATGCTTACCTTGCAACAGCGCACCTACTCCCATATCAAAAAAATTAATATTTCTTGCATTCAATATTTCCGATGTTGCCGAAATTTCGCCAGTATTATCATCAATTTGATCCGGAAATCTAAGGTTATTTATGTTTATGTTTTTGTTAACGCCAGATGCTTCCATCCCCATTCTAATTCTCCAATTATCCTGACCCAAAGGCAGGTAATAACTATATTGAATTGTTGCTTGTGTTGAGTTGAAGGAGTTGTATAAAAAAGCGTCGTGAATAACATATACTCCAAAACCACCAAATGAGTTGTTTATTGATCTATCGAAGCTAATAGCCGCTGAATTTAAACCAATAGGTAAAGAAGGCCATTGATTTCGATAGGATAGACCAAATCTGTTTACTTGTCTTCTCATATCACCATTGGCAAATGCACCGTTTCCAACGGATGCTGGATTAAACAACGTTTCTGTAGCGAAAAATTGATTAAACTGGGCTTCCTGGGCCGATAATTTGGTTGTTAAACCAACCAACACTAAAAGTCCAACAATTCTTAATCTCATCATTTTAATAATGTTATTATACCCTTTACTGTAATCAATTCTGTGGAACCAGGCAGAGTAAATTTAACTAAATAAACATAATTACCTTGGGGTAATAATTCGTTTTGATAGAATCCATCCCACTTCGGATCATCCCCCATTTTTTCATATAATACCTTCCCAAATCGGTCAAACACTTTAAATTCCAAAATGCTCAAATATTTTGGGAATGCAAATACATCGTTTAAACCGTCATCGTTGGGGGTAAAGGTATTTGGTAAGGCTTTGCCATAATCCATTAATACCAATATCTCTGTGCTATCAATTGCAATACAACCATTTTCGTCCGATACTTTTAAGTAAATGGTTCGGTTAGAATTAAATCTTACTATTGGACGTTGGAAATACTGTTGCTCTTGGAAATCATCGGAGTCAGACCAATTGAATACTGATTTGGTAGAATCAATGCCCGACAAAATAGGATTAATCATCCTAAATCGATTATTCTGGAATATTAAGGGCTTAGGGATTAAGGCCGATAGTTTTCTTTGATAATTCAATTGAACAGAATCTTCAAAGAAACAACCATTACTATCAACAACAGTATATATCAATTTACCTGAATCAAGGGATGTAAATTCATCCGATGAATTGACTCTACCGTTGCCCCAGAAACTATAAGGTTTTGTACCGCCTGTTACTAATAGAGTTACAGCTCCAGAACGATTTTCATTACAAATTGGTTGAGAAACAATTGTAGCCGATGCAAACAGAGGATCTGGCTGCGTAATTTCAAAATTACTTGATACTACACATCCATTTCTGTCTTCCACCAATGCCGCATAATTTCCGGCGGTTAAATTCGAGATGGTATCATTGGAAACACCCGTGCTCCAATTGATAGAATATGGAGAAACTCCACCCAAGGTAGATATAACAATCATTCCATCCGCATCACCATAACACTTATTATCAATTGTTTTAATTGCCGTAATCTTTATTGCAGTGGGAGACGAAATATTAACTTTTTCGCTATACAAACAACCTAATGAATCTCTAATCTCCATGGGATAATCTCCTTCAGATAAATCCATGAATTTACCATTCTCACTCACCGTTGTTCCTGTGGAGAATTGATATTTCCCAACTCCTCCAAATCCTGCTAGTTGTATCCAAGCGTTACTATCACCTTTACATCTTAGATTTTGCTTACTTGAGGTAAAACCAATCTTTGTTGGTTCTTTTAAATCGATACTTTGGGTTATTTTACAACCCACCGAATCCGTAATTGTAACCGGGTATTTACCTGAAGCTAAATTGGTGGCTTTATTGCTTATTAAACCGCCTAAACTGGTCCATAAACACGAAGCTGGTCCTTGATTGTTTTTAATCTGCAACTCGATTTCACCATTTTTTTCACCAAAACATTTGGGCTGTTTTAATTTCGCCTCAAGTATCAAATTGTCTTTTTCCTTAATAACTAGATCTTTAGTTACTGAACATCCATTTTTATCTGTAACCAGCACACTGTAATTAGCCGGCGATAAACTTTTCACTACACTTACATTGCCAAAAGAAGAAATATTCCACTTGTAGGTATAAGATTTCGTTCCGCCCGCAACAGAGACTGAAATTTCTCCATTTTTGGAACCAAAACAGGTAGGTTGTTTAGTGGTTGTTGATACAAGTAACTCCGTTGGCTGATTAACAGTTATCGTATCCGACAAATTACATCCATTACGATCAAAAACATAAACCTTATAAACATCCGACTTCAAACCTGTTAAGGTAGAATCTGTAAGCCCTGGCTTTGATTCCCATCGATATAAATATGGACGCTGTCCACCAGTACCTCGAACTGTGATTTGGCCATTAATACCATTAAAACAGGAAACAGGAGTAGATTTTTTAAGAAGTCCTAATTTACTTGGCTCTCTAACTGTACCCGTTCTCTTCTGTTTACACCCATTTCTATCCGTAATTTCCACCGTGTAACTTCCAATACTCAAGCCTTCCAACAACGCCGTATTATTACCTGGATATTTACTCCATGTATAGGAATATCCTGCGGTTCCACCAGCCGGCATAGCTAATATTCTACCGGTATTTCCTCCAAAACACAATACGGAATCAATTACAAGTTTTGTATTTAACGAATCCGGTGCAATCAATTCATAGGTTTGGGATGTAAAGCATCCTTTTGCATCGGTAAGTTCTACCTTGTATTTTCCTGACTTTAAATAAATTAATTCATTACCATATACAACGGGTGAAGTTATCCATTTATATAAGTTTCCACCGTTTCCACCTGTACTCGATACTCTTAAATAACCATCTGCTGAAAAATAACAATTGGGATTCTTCAAAGAGTCTAAAACCAGTGTTAAGATTGCCGGCTCAGCGATTGTTTGTGTCAATGAGTCCTTACATCCATGATAATCAGTTACGATAACTTTAAAATTACCCTTGTATTTGATTGTGGCGGATGTAGCATTTAACGTAGGCGCATGGGACCAACTATATTTAAGTGTAGGAGTACCTCCAGTTGCAGAAACGGTTATTTTACCATCTTCTTTACCAAAACAGGATATATCTTCCTTAGTAACTAAGGAGAGCACCAATTTATTGGGTTCTTCGATTTTCACCGTGGCAGAATCCGAACAATTATAAATATCTTTAACAATAACCTTATAAGTGCCTTTTTTCAAATTCACCGCAGATGCCGTAGTTTGTTTAGACGGATCATTCCATTCATATTTCAAACCTCCACTTCCTCCAATTACGGAAATGCTTGCATTTCCATCGTTCCCTCCAAAACAATTAACACTGTCTGTGCTTGTAGCGGTAATTGTAACTTTAGCTGGTTCACTCACCGTGGCAGTTATAGAATCGCTGCACCCATAAATATCTTTCACAACCACCTTATACGTTCCTTTAGTTAGATTAGTTGCATTGGCCGTTGTCTGTTTGGCCGGATCATTCCATAAATATTTATATCCTTTACTACCCCCAGTAACGGATGTAGTGATACTTCCATCCGATCCTTTAAAACAGTTAACACTATCCACAGCAGCAACCGTCAACACAACTTTTTCCGGTTCATTAACGGTTCCAGTAATGGAATCACTGCATCCATAAATATCTCTTGCAATTAACTTATAGGTTCCTTTAGGTAAATTAGATGCTTTCGCAGTGGTTTGCTTTAAGGCATCATTCCATAAATATTTATATCCTTTACTACCGCCCGAAATCGAAGTGGATATACTTCCATCCGATTCTTTGAAACAATTCACGCTATCTATAGCGGTGGTGGTTAATACCACTTTATCCGGTTCATTAACAGTTCCTGTAATAGAATCGCTACAACCGTAAATGTCTTTTGCGATTAATTTAAAAGTTCCTTTTTTCAAGCCCGATGCTTTGGGCGTTGTCTGTTTAGTTGGATCATTCCACAAATATTTATACCCTTTACTACCTCCAGAAACTGACGTAGAAATACTACCGTCTGACCCATTAAAGCAATTTACACTATCAACCGCTGTTACCAATAAAGAAACCTTAGCGGGTTCTTCAACCGAAGCGGATTTAGACATTTTACATCCCTTTGCATCCGTAACAACCAAAGTATACGTTCCTTTTTCGAGGTTCGATGCTTTTGCTGTGGTTTGTTTTGCAGCATCATCCCATAAATAACTATACGATCCACTACCACCTGTTACAGTGGTTGTTATACTGCCATCGGCACCCTTAAAGCAATTAACACTATCTACGGACGAAACTGCAATTACAATAGCTGTAGGCTCCGTTATCGTTACCGATGCATTGGTTGTACAGCCATTAGCATCTCGAACTGTAAATACGTTTACACCTGCACTCAAACCGGTGAATGTACCACTGGTTTGATAGGTTCCTGTACCCAATCTGAAATTATAAGGAGGTACTCCACCACTTCCCACTAAACTTACACTTCCTGAATTATCGCCTTTACAATCTACCTGTGTAATACTACTGGTGGCAACCGTTAGAGCCGTAGGTTCCGTTAATGTTACTGTTAATGTTTGTACACAACCGTTGGCATCTTGTACTGTAAATGTATAACTTCCAGCTACTAAACTTGAGAAAATATTACTTGTACGATAACTGCCTGTTCCAATTTTATAGGTATAAGGGGCTGTACCGCCACCTGCCGTAAGTGTTACTGAGCCCGTACTTGCTCCTTTACAATCTACGTTGGTATTACTACTCCCTAGCGTCAATGCCGATGGTTGGGTAATAGAGGCACTCACGGTTGCCAAACACCCTTTGGCATCCTTAGCCGTAAAGCTATAATTCCCCGCCGATAATCCAGTAAAAGCAGAACTTACTTGAAAACTACCTGTACCTAACTGATACGAATATGCAGTTGTACCTCCTGATGCAGTTAGGGTTACAATTCCCGTGGAATTTCCAAAACAATCAACGTTGGATGTACTGTTTATTACTAGATTTAATGCCGATGGTTCAGTAATTGTAAAATCAATATAGCTGCTGCAATTATTCGCATCTATTACATAACCTCGATAACTTCCTGCGACTAATCCACCAAAGGTTGAACTACTTTGAAGCGCACCAGATCCTATTTTAAAATTATAAGGAGCTGTTCCACCCGTTGCAGAAAATGTTACCGATCCCGTGGAATTGCCTTTACAATTTACAGAAGTAATAGAAGAAGTACTAATTATTAATGCCGAGGGTTCAATCACTGAGATATTCATCGTTGAAGTGCACCCATTGGCATCCTTAGCCGTTACGGTATACGTTTGAGCGGATAAACTGCTAAAAGTTCCACTAGACTGGTATAGGCCAGTACCAATTCTATAAGTAAATGGCGATGTACCACCCGAAGCCGTTACGGTAAAACTACCCGTGCTGTTTCCTTTACAGTCAACCGGGGTTAATGATGAATTTGTTATTGAAATAGCCGATGGCTCAGTAATAGTTACGGTATAAGTTTGCGTACATCCATTGGCATCCCTAACTGTAAATGTATTACTTCCTGCTGTTAAACCACTAAATACATTACTGCTTCGGTAGGTGCCGGTTCCCAGCCTATACGAGTACGGCGAAGTACCGCCTCCGGCTAATAATGTAACACTTCCGTTACTTCCGCCGTTGCAGGTAACATGGGTAATAACTGAATTTGTTAATGTTAAGGCCGTAGGCTCGGTAACCGTAAATGTTTCCGTTACTGTACATCCGTTTTTATCTTTGGCCGTAAAGCTGTAGTTTCCTGCGGCAAAACCACTAAAAACAGCACTGGATTGATATGTTCCTGTGCCTAATTTAAATTCGTAAGGAGCAGTCCCCCCAGACCCTGATAATGTAATGGATCCAGTACTATTGCCTTTACAATCTACTTGCGTAATACTAGCAGTGGTTAAAGCTATTGCTGCAGGTTCAGTGATTGTAAAATCAAGGAAACTACTACAATTGTTAGCATCCAAAACAAAGCCCCGGTAACTGCCAGCCGCCAAACCACTGAATGTTCCACTACTTTGATAACTTCCTGCCCCAATTTTATAACTATAGGCGCCTGTGCCTCCAGATGCCGAAAAGGTTACGGATCCCGTGGAATTACCTTTGCAATCTACTGAAGTTATGGACGAGGTACTCAAAATTAATGCCGAGGGTTCAGTAACGGTTATATTCACCGTTGAAGTACATCCATTCGCATCTTTCGCTGTTACAGCATAGGTTTGAGCTAGTAACCCACTGAATGTTCCACTTGATTGATATGCCCCCATCCCAATTTTATAGGTATAGGGTGAGATACCTCCAGAAGCCGTTACGGTGATACTTCCGGTGCTATTGCCCTTACAATCAACCGGAGTTAATGATGTAGTTGAAATAACAATTGCTGATGGCTCTGTAATTGTAACAGAATATGTCTCTGTGCACCCTTTAGCATCTTTTACCGTGAAAATATATGTACCGGCTGCTAAACCGGAGAATATTTCGCTGCTCTGATAAGTTCCCGTTCCTATTCTATAACTGTACGTTGATGTTCCTCCACTTGCGGATAAGGTAACACTCCCTGTTTTAGCCCCATTACAAACTACATTTACCAATCCCGTATGGGTTAAAGTAAGTTTTGATGGTTCTGTAATAGTGAACGTTGCTGATTTGGTACATCCTTTAGCATCTTTGGTTGTAAATGTATAATTCCCTACCGCAAAACCACTGAATGTAGCACTTGTTTGGAATGTTCCACTACCCAGTTGATATTCATATGGAGAATTCCCTCCAGCGGCTAACAAGGTTAGGCTTCCGGTACTGCTTCCATTACAATCTACGTGTGTAATACTTGCCGTAGTTAATGCAAGAACCGCAGGTTCTGTGACGGTTCTTGTAATCGTCTGGGTGCAATTATTAGCGTCCTTAACCGTAAAGTTATAGCTACCTGCAGTTAAATTGCTAAATGTATTGCTCGATTGAAAACTACCGCTTCCTAATTGGTAAGAATATGGGGATGTTCCACCACTTGCAGACAAAACCACAACACCCGTATTGTTCCCTTTGCAATCCACATTTAATATACTACTACTAGTTAATGTTAGTGCGGATGGTTCAGTAACGGTAACCGAAACTACTTGCGTACAACCTTTTGAATCTTTTACGGTAAAATTATAAATCCCTGCCGATAAACTAGTAAAAGAGTTACTTGCTTGAAAACTTCCCGTACCCAATTGGTAGGTATAAGGTGACGTTCCACCACTTGCCGTTAATGTAACACTGCCCGTACTACTTCCTTTGCAATCTACTGCCGTTATAGAAGTTGCTACTGAAACAGATAAACTCGGCTCATTTATTGTCGCCGAAATACTCTTTAAACAACCAGCGCCATCCTTAACTGTGAATGAGTAGGTTCCGGCTCCAAGTCCCGTAAAGGATCCACTACTTTGGAATGTACCTGTATTTAACTGATAAAGATAAGCCCCTGTTCCACCACTTGCTGAAACTGTAACACTACCTGTTGTTCCACCCTTACATAATACATCATTCACCGTATTTGCAGTGATAGTTAATGCTGTTGGTTGTGTAACCGATATCACAGACGATTGTACACAACCATTTGCGTCTTGTACAGAAAATGTATAATTTCCTGCAGCCAAACCACTGAAAACATTACTAACTTGTAGAGAGCCAGTACCGATTTTATACAAATAAGGAGATTTACCGCCCGTAGCTGAAATAGTAACTTCACCCGTATTGTCACCGTGACAAATAACATTTTTAATACTACTTGCGCTAACAGCAACTACCGGAGGATCCACAACTTTTACTGTTTCTAACTTTGTGCATCCCAAATTATCCTTTACTGTTACGGTGTAATTCCCGGAAGCAAGATTTGTTATATCCTTTGAGGTTGAACTGGGGATTGTATTCCAAAAATAACTGTATGGACTAATCCCTCCCGTTACCGCTAATGTGATTTGACCATCGGAAGATCCAAAACACTTTGGGCTCGTTACTGTACCTACAATTTTTATTTCCGTTGGTTGGTCTAATTTCACTGAGTCGTACCAAGCACAACCTGTTTCATCTACCGCATAAATTCGATATTTACCCGCCGCAAGATTAGAAATTGTGCTTGAAGCACCTAATTGTCTTGGGTTGATTCCATATTTAAAATTACGCGTAAGATCACTCATCGTAATTTTTATCTCCCCTGTTTTATCACCAAAACATATTACATCCTTCTTAGTAATAGAATACGTGATATTGGTGGGACAGTCTGTTAACAACATCAATAAACCATCGTTATTTCCATTATTGGATGTCTGATAGGCCCCCGTTGTAGCTAAAGAACTACTTGCTGAATTACCGGAAGCAATATAATTATTAAGCCAGTTGTAACTTAAGGATTGAAAATTATCGTCGAGACTTTCCCCTAAATACGATGACCACCACAAAGTAAAACTATTACTAAATTTAGCAATAAATCCCTCCACTAAACCATTCCTTGATGTTTGTAACGCTCCGCTTGTAGCGATATTACTATTACTTTCAGTTGCCCCCAAAATTGCAATATTTCCGCGGAAATCAACGTGATGAGATGTAATAAAATCGGATCCCGCATCACCAAAATAAGTAGCATAATTTAACGTACCATCATACGCATCAAACAAAGCAATGAAACCATCGCCAGATCCACCGTACGCGCTTTGATAGGATGAAGAAGTTGAAATTCCTGACGCTGAATTGGTGCTACCTGTTACTACAACTTCGTTGTTGGGATTCAACGACATACAATATATCTCATCGTCTTGGCTTCCACCGTAATACGTGCACCAATCCAACGTTTTGAAATTTTCAAATTGCGAAATAAATCCATCTGTTTTACCATTTATACTTGAACTATGAGTAAAACCGGTGCCAAGACCTGACGACTCCGTATTGCCAGCTACCAAAAAAATTGGATATTGATTTAAATCTACAGCAATTAATTCATCATAATTTGATCCACCATGATAGGTTGCCTGCTTCAATTTTCCATTCTGGTAAAATTCAGCAATCATTCCATCTCCTGAACCTGCATAAGAGGTTTGGTGGGCTCCTGTTGTTGATATTCCCGAGCTAGACTCTGTTAAACCTACGGCAACAATTGTAGAATCAGTTACTGCCAATGAAAAGAACCGGTCATTGGAGGAACCACCAAAATACGTACACCAAGTAAGATTACCACCAGCGTTAAATTTAGCCAAAAAGGCATCGGTACCCCCAGCATTATTTGTTTGATGCACCCCCGAAGTGGCTATATTGGCATTAGATTGCGTATAGCCTGTAACAAAAACAGATTTCTCTTTCGATGAATAAGCTATACCCGTTATCTGGTCTTCATTAGCGCCCCCAAAATAGGTAGCCCATTTTAAAACATTGGTAGAAGAAAATTTCGCTATAAACCCATCTATATTACCTCCAAACGAAGTTTTATAAGCACCCGTTGTACTGATACTAGAAGCACTTGATGTAAAACCCGCTACGTATGTATTGCTTGAATCATCGGAAGTATTTACCATTCTTGATTCAGCACTAGTTCCACCAAAATACGTACTGTAGTTTAATGTAGGCTTTGGATCTACAATTAATTTTCTACCATCTTCTAGGGAAATTGGATTATTGAATTTAATTCCGATGATACCATTTTTACTAGTAAAAAAAGGCTTTGCTATTTCAAATTCTTCCCCTTTCCTATCCAAATAAAAAACTCTAGGAAAATCATCCGTAAATGTTTTATTGCCAACTTCTAAACTAATTTTCTCCGATGGATATTGGGAAAGATCCTTATCATATCCAAAATATCTCCAAGCTATTGAATTAATGGTAGCTTTATTCTGTAATTCAAATGAATATTTAAAACCACCCTCTGACTCTACCAATAAGTTGATATCTGGTAATACATTCAAAAACCTTAAAGAGATTAATTGATTGTTTTCCCCATATATGCGTTCAACTTTAACCGAACTCAACGGTCTTATAGACAAAAAAGTTTGATGCAATCTAATCGCATCAAACTTTTTCGTCTTTGAATTATAATTATTATATTGATATCGGAACCCAGAGTCGCAAATACTTACATTCCAGTATTTGTCGTAGTATTGAAACAGAACAGTCTTATTAGATTCGCCGTTTTGATTTTTAATTTGACCTTTGTTTTCAACAATCTTTTTGGTAGGATATTCCCACTTATCGCTTGCCGAAAGAGCATTCGCCAATACAAACAAACTGATAAAAACCAGCCTATAATTTCGTTTTGTGTTTTTTGTAAATAAAAATCTTTCTGTAATGTTTCTTAACATAGTTCCTTTTCAATTATTCAATGATTATTGAATCCAGATCTCAGATCTGCGTTCAATAATTCTGTTATCCAATTTCATTGGCGCTTGCGGTGGCATTACCTTAATTCTGTTCGCCGGTACATTCATTACTTCAGTCAAATACTTCACTACCGCTTGAGAACGTTTATCGCTCAATTTCTTGTTATATTCATCGCCCCCGATTTGATCCGTATAAGAAGACACCATGAACATAGTAGTCGCTGTTAATTTTCCTGTAATGGCTAAATTACCGTACCAACGAATAATCTCACGCTCATGGAATTTTGTTAACACAGCTAAATTCAAATCGTAATAAATGCTCAATTTACCAACTTCTGACGTTGCATTACTTGCTGCAGCATTTTTTTCGATCTCAGCTATTTTCGCATTAATAGCCGCGAAAGAATCCTTAAAACTGGTTGGAGATTGACAACATGCACTTAATTTGTCTATTTCCTTTTGCATCTTCCCTGTTTTCTTGTTAATCAAATCTAGTTCTTCGTCCATTTGCTTGTCGAAATACGCAGAATAATCCTCTGTTACTATACCCGACAATTTAGATTTCATGTACTGCTCCTTCGTCTTAATTCCACAAGATGAAACTAATAATACAACTACTAATTGAACGATAAATAATTTTTTCATGTCGTCAAAGATAAAACTCCGATATTAAACTAACAATATGCAATAAATACAATATATTTTAGTTGGGTCAAAAATAACGGGATTAAACTACCGATAAAAAAATGTTAACAAGCAATACACCAGATTTATTAAACCGGCTATTCCCCATCAAACCTCAAATAAAATAAAAGAAACAACTCATTTAACGAGTGTTGTACCCTAAATTGACGTCAGGCATCCTAAAAAAATTACTACCAAATAATTGGTAGGAGCGGCTAAAATTTTACTTCACCTCTCGAACCCAAACCGATGGAACGGCAGATTGGAAATAGAATAAATCTCTGTTTGCTTCTTTTTCTGTAGCGTAATCTTTCAAGAATACATAGAAACTTTTGTTGGTTGGATCAAACATTTTAAAGGAAACAACACCTTTTTTATACAAATCTTTGATTTGTTTATTTGCCTTTGCTTCGCTAACATGCAATCCTGCAACAAGATAAAATCCAGGAGCCGATTTAACTTTATCAATAGGTTGAATTTTCAACAATGCGGTATCTCTACCCAATCCTGCTGCTTTTAAATCCGCTAAACTTTTAACGATGACTTCAGACCGGTCTGAATTCGTAGCTCCGGAGAAACCATCACCGTCTTCGCCGTTCTTGGTTTCTTGCCCTTCGCCGTCGCTAGAACCATCGGTTTCATCGGAATCACTATTTCGCGGTCCACCGCCCAACGCAGAGAAACCAATAAATGTATGGAATTCATGCGTATTACCCAAGGCCACACGCTGGCTGCCGGTGGGTGTGGTATAGGAATAGGAAACTCGGATATCTTCTTGTGGAGTAAATCCGATATTACCGCCAATCTGCCCTAAATCATTGGCATTAAAACCTAGCCAAAACTTCTCTTGGTACCAAGCGCTGGCATTAAACTGAACGCGATAATAGTCCCAGTTATACCCAGAAACCAACAACGATGGTTTAATCACTAAATCTCCTCCTCCATCAATATTAAACCCTAATAAAAACGAAGCCTGGGATTGTAATTGATACGAAGCATTGTATTTATAATAGGTATAATCGAATGTTGGTGCCGTTAGTCTAGAAATTGCTAAACCACCAAACCATTTTTCTCCATTAACAAATGCCGATGCTCTCAAATCTGCTCTAGTAACCGGTGGGGTAATTATTAAACTCTTAATTATATCGTCATTGCCAGAAATATAAATAGCCTTAGATAAGTCGAAAGACTGCCTTATCGCCCCAACACTTACCCCCAAATTCAAATTGGTAGTTCCCCCCAGTGGCAACGAATATGCATACGTAGCATAGGCATTGTGCGCTTCTGAAAATCCAACCCGCTCACGCATATAAAAAAGACCATAGCCTGTATTTTTGGAAGGTACAGGCAAATTAACATTCAACACGGTATGCTGCGGACCTCCAGGGACTGCTGAAAACATGCGGTTATTAAAAACAGTAACATGCCCTTGGGTGTGGGTATTCATCGCCGCCGGATTAATCAAAGAATAATCCATATAGTATTGGTCGAACTTCGCCCCCATTTGAGCAAAACTCTGTGTTGCACAAACTACGGCAACTGACCCTAATAAAAGTTGTTTCTTAAGCATGTCTCTTTATCTAATAACTTGAATAAAACCTCTGTATTCTTCGCCTGTATTTCTGTTCTTCATGTGGTAGAAATAAATACCAACAGGCAACTGTCCGCCATCGGTATCTAAAGCCTGCCAATCGTTTTGGTAATTTTGGGTATAGAAAATGCGCTTACCTTGTCTATCGCTAAGCGTAATATCATACAGCCAATAATCCTTTAATTCACTCAAATCCCAGAACTCATTTTCCCCATCGCTATTGGGCGTAATTAAGTTGGGAATTCTCACCAATGGAGGGTCAATAACCTTAACTTTCACCGAATCTTCCGATTCACATCCATTTGCATCTTTGGTGTACACCTTATAAACCATAGTATCCAGCGGTCTTGCGGTGATTACTTTCAATGTATCTGAATTAATCCATTTGTTAGGACTCCATTTAAAATCTTTCACTCCATCGGTCCATAATTTTGCGGTAGTACCTCTATAGATTGTGGTATCGTTGTACGCGTTAATTTTGGACGGCGGATATGCCTGCACAAAAATTGAATCCAATGCCGTACAAATGCCCGTTTTTCCAGCTATTTTATACCAACCCTTACCGTAAAAATTCCTTACGGCCTGCGTGCTTCCATCATGCAACCATGTTATAGTATCGGCACCGCTAATACTAACATTGATAGAATCTCCCAAACACAAAGGCATTGTACCGCTGAAATTGATGGATAATGTAGGTTTCTCTGTAAATGAAATGCTTTTAAGCATCGTGTCTGAACAACCCACATCATTCGTTATCACATAAGAAACGTCATGAGGACCAGCCGTTGTATATTGATACTTGTTAGGTAACGGCAAGCTGCTGTATTCCGTTCCTTCAAAAACCCAAGTTCGTTTTACAATTGGCAACACCGAAATACTGGAAGTATCATTAAACAGAATTGAATCAGGCACGCAATCGCCCTCAAAATAAAACTTAGCCACTGGACTCGGTTTTGTTTCGTACTGTCTAACCATACTATCCGCACAGCCATGAATACTTACACCGTATAATTTCACCGTGTATACCTTTACACTATCAAAATTATGGTTGATACTAGTAGCGGGCATTTCCGTAGTACCATCCCCAAAATTCCAAGCCGAATTAAACAAGGTATCGTTAGGGTCGATATCAACAATCTTATTAAAATAATAGTTGTTGTATTTTAAACATTGGATGGAATCGTTGGGGGTGATGGTCTGATCCAAATCAAAATATACCCTCGGCATGTAGAAACTACGTACTGTTTTTTCTATGGAATCCTTGCAAAATTGATTGGTTGTGGCATACATTTTTGCCGTGTATGTTCCCGGTGCAGCAAATTTATGCTTGATATCCTTATTGAAATACACATACAGATTATCAACACGCCAGTTGTAGGTCATTCGAGTATCGGGTATTCCTGCTGTTGGCAGGTGAATAAACTCGGTAGAATCACCAAAACACTTTTCCTTAGTGGTAAAATCTGCTTTCGGCTTGGGGTGAACATACACCGTCATGGTATCGGACGATGAACAAAGCGCGTTTGTTATAACCGTTAATCTCGTTTTGTAGGCTCCGGCCGCTAAGTAATCGTGGGAAGCACCATACATGGTAGTATCGAAGGTTAAATCGCCAAAATTCCACGAATACGATTTAGCAAAATCCGCAGGATCTACAGTTGTTTTATCCGTAAAGGTGGTTGTCTCTTCAAAACAAGTGTGCGACTGTTCGTATTTGATTTTAGGATTATCGTAAATTCTAACGGGTTTTGTTAATGAATCACGGCAGTAGCCGCGCAATCCTTGAAAATCTGAAAACACCAATATTTTAACTTGATACAATCCAGGTGCACCATACTTTTTAGTGATAATTTTATAATCTGCAGCTGTAGTTCCTGTTAGCACCTGACCGTCGCCCATATACCAAATCCTTGACCTAATCTTGTCTGGCACATCAACCGTAGTATTATCAGTAAAAGCGTTGGTTTGTCCTATACACTTATCTTCTGTAGTAAAATCTACGGACGGTTTGTTGTGCACAAAATACGTAAAGGTGTCCCGAGTTTCACAGTTATCCTTCGAGGTAACATAATGAAATACCTTATACGGCCCTGGATTTGCATAGGTATGCGTTACTGTTTTGGTAGTGTAAATAGTAGGTGGCGGTGCAGGCGTACCCCCATCCCCCATGTTCCAATACCATTTAGAAATATCCGTAGCTTTGGGGGCCAATGAATTATCGGTAAAGGTGGTTGTCTCTCCAATGCACAGTTCACGAGCTGTTCTCACAATGATGGGCGATTGGAATATAGTAATATCTTCAACCCATGAATCCAAATAACCGTCATTATTCATCATCACCATACTCACCCGGTAGGTTCCAGCACCGCTAAACTTAAAAACTGGATTTCTTTTTGTGGAAGTATTTATAAAACTTGCAGGGTCTCCAAAATTCCAAGAGTACGATTGAATTGCAGAACCTATACTTTTAGATTGGTCTAAAAACCGTATAGAATCATTAGAACAACGACCCAAATTAATTCTCCATTTAGCGTATGCGGAGTCACTGCCCAATGTATTCACCCCCGATTTGCGTTGCGTAGCGGTAAGTTGTTGATACGCATTAGCCAACGCAAACAAGCCCAATTTAGCCATTGAAACCGTAGTAATTTTACCCTTTCTTACAGCAGAGCCCGTACCTCCATAATTTCCCCATGCAGAGCTACCTTCGTAACCAATTACTCTCAAATTGGGGCCATCGTAAACCCTGTCGTCCATTTGAACCGAATCATAATTAATGTCCAAAACAAACGAATTACTGTTGGCCGCATTTTTGGGAACCGTACCTAGATTATAATAATTTACACGTGAATAATTTCTAATTCCGGAAGGTAAATTCCCAGGAGATAATGCAGCCCCCTGTTTAACTTCAGCAAAATAATAAGTAAGATCACCATTGGATTTGGTAAATGTAATTCGTGTAGGCCTATAACTGTTGCTTACTCCTACAGGGAATGTTATATCCATTATCCCTGTTTCTTTGCCAATATGCAACCGCCCATCCACGAAACTGGTAGCGTTTCCGCCGCCTATTCCGCATGATTTCAATGCACGAAACGCCGATAATGTATTTTCAACTTTAACAATACCTCTGGTTAAAACCAACGAATCAAACACGTTAAAACTCTTAAGGCTATTCCAACCATCCAAGGTTAAAACAGCGGTAGAATTATACATGATTAACTTATTCACCTGACAGCTATCCACAAAGAACTTAAGCGATTTGGTAATAACTACAGATTCCGAATAAGCACCGGTACCAACATATACGTTATCGCCTGCGGCTGCAGTAGAAATTGCTTTACCAATAGTGAGAAATGGAGAAGCTAAGGTACCTGGATTGGTATCTACCCCGGTTTTACTGACATAAAAATCTGCACCATGCAAAACTAGCGTAGTTAAAGCCAGTAAAAATGCACCAATTTTTGCAAAAATAATCTTCCGTTTGAGTAATAACCGCATAGTCCTTGGGTAATATAATAATAAATAGACTACGCAAATTAACGATTCGTTTTCTCTTTGTCAAAATAATGATTCAATTATGACAAATTTAAAGGACAGTGCAATCCTAAAATGGCAAGTCATCTATATCGGAATTGCCTAAATCGGCAGAAACCGCTGGGGCTCCACTGCCCTCAAATGGATTTGCCGTTGCCATTCCACCACCGCCCATTGCATCTGAGTTTGAGGCATTATAGCCACCGCCCATTGAACTATTCGACATAATTGCTCCTTTGGTTACGTTCCATGCTTTCACATCGGTGTAATATTTACCCATATATTCTCTACTTTCCACATCGAAAAATACGGTTATTTCTTCGCCCTCCTTAATTTGAAATTTAGCAATTTTGTCACCCCATACAGCAAAACACAATTTCTTGGGATACTGTCCCGAGGTTTGAATCACAAAGTCTTGTTTTTCCCAAGTATTACCGGCTTTATTTGTTCCTGTTTGTTTAGATAAAATAGCGATAACGGTTCCTGACATTTCCATAAATACAAAATTACCATTTAATTCTCTACCGTAATTCCCATCTTTTCAACGTAAGCGAACTTAATCGTATATAAACGTTTACATGGCCCCGTCACCTTCGGCTTTTTTCAAATCGTCGTTCTGTAATTTACGTTTAACCTGGTTAGGTTTCTCAACACTCATACTGCCAATTTTATAATCAAAATTCACCCTCACACCCCACAAATTCAAGCGCTGCATACTGTAGAAGGTAAAATCGGTGCCTTGTGTCCGGGTAACAATATCAATTTGGGGAGTTAACGGGTTATCTATTCCAAAGCCAAGGCCTCCGCGATCTTCGTTAAATCGTTTTTTAAACCCTACCATATGAAAAAACCAACTCATAGAATATCCTTGCAATGAAATTGTTGGGGCGTTAAACCTACCCCAAACCTCCATCTGCCAGTTGTTTTTCATTTTCAAACTACCACGAAATCCAGCATTATACGTCAGCGCTTTGTTGCTTAAACCCGCAATAGAACCCGTGTCAATCAAACTTCGAATCATTACATACCCCAAACCTCCGTTAAAATTCAGCGTCCATTTACCGGTTTTTAGATTTGCATTCATGTCCATCCCCACCGTGTTATTCAATCCTACATTTCCATACGTAGTGCGATAAACCCTATCTTTCCCAATGGTACGGATAGTTTCTATCGCATTATCCGTATTCCTGTAATATACATTCACTCCGCCACCTCCAGTTTTGCCGTACTTCCCCCAACTTAACTCCAGATTATTGCTCAACTCCGCATTCAACCGCGGATTACCCGTGGTTATATTTAATGGGTCTGAAAAATTGGTGTACGGATTTAAAAAGAATAAGCTCGGTCTCTGTATCCGCTGCGTATAGGTGAACTTTAAAAAGCTACCCCCGTCAAAATTCCTGTTTACGTTGAAATACGGAATCGGATTGAAATACGGTTTGCCTATATATCTATCTTCTGTAGGATAATACAATCTACCACCGAATTCGGTGAATTCGGCCCTTACCCCAAATTTAAACGACAATAACTTACTAGCATTATAGCTAAACTGAGTGTAGCCCCCCAAAACGTTTTGGTAATAATCAAATCTATTTTTTCGATAGTCGATGCTGGCCAAACGTTGCAAACTGTAATCCATGCTATCAAAATTATAATCAGAATTTACACTTCTAAGAATAGTTTTCAGTCCCGATTCCATCAATAATTTTGAGGTCAAGGGTTCAGTAAAATCCAATTGTACCGTAAACTCTCGATTCTGGCCGATATTTCTGCTTTGCTCAAACCGCGTTTCGAGACCAATACTGTCGAATCGATGCAATTCATAATCGGTATTGTCCTGATCTACCGTATATTGAGCGGATATTCCCAAATCTCTACCGGGTTTTTTAAAGGTTTTCCTATAATCGGCATTTAAATCCATGCCAAGGCCTGTAGTTAAGTTATCCGTGGCCTGATTCCACAAAAAAACAACGGGATCATTTTCTTTGCCTGTAGAGGTATTCCAAGCGTTATCGCTGTTTCTAAATCGTGAACGCAAGGTTGCAGTGATATTAATGGCCGATTTTTTACTTATTTGATGGTCGATTCCCAACGTTAACCTCGGACCGCCCCCCCAATTGTTTACCGAATTATTTTGCAACAACAAATAATCGATTCCATTAATTTCATTGGTTCTGCGCGTTCTCCCATCGCCCCAACTTCGCCAAAAATGCCCTCCTAATCGGGCCGTAATCCCGGTTTTACCGTTTTGGTTGGTAACATCCGCACTGAAATTGGCACTGCGCGTACCAATTCCCGCTGCATAATTGGAAGTGGTTCCTTTTATTTTAACTTCTTTTAAAATGATATTGATGATGCCCCCGGTTCCCTCCGCATCGTATTTGGCCGAAGGATTGGTGATTACCTCAATTTTATCAATGCTGGCTCCCGGCAAACTCCGCAATGCATCCGCTACATTTCCCGCCATCATCCCTGAGGGTCTGCCATTAATTAAAATCCTTAAATTCTGACTGCCACGAATCGATACATTCCCGTCCATGTCTACATCCACCAACGGTACTTTTGCCAACAATTCGGAAGCCGATGACCCTTTAGCCATGATATCAGCCGCCGCGTTGTAAACCAATCGATCTGATTTATTTTCAATTAAAGAACCCGAGACCTTGATTTCAATCGTCTCCATCTTTTCGATTTTTGCAGAATCAACTACACCACTTCCTGTGGTATCTGCCACACGCCGTCCCATGGAATCATTTACGCTTTGACCCACCAAACTTGAGAAATAAAAGAACCCTACAAATAAAACAATAAGTCGCATGGAAACAGTGAATATCTACAAAGTTAACATTGTTGTTGTAACAATTGTTCTGTTAAACGTTTAATAACACAAAACTATTCGTAATATCCTCAACTATTTGGCGCGCATAGCCTCCACCGGGTTCAACCGTGCTGCACGCGTTGCAGGAATAAACCCGGCCAATACGCCCACAGCGGCCGATACCCACAAGCCCAAATACGTGTCTGACGGCGATAATATTAGAGTTACGCCCCCATCCATCATAGTTTTCAATACGGCATTAAGCCCAATAAACGTTAACCAAACCAGCAGCATTCCAATCAATCCCCCCAAAATACACAACCAAACTGCTTCCAATAGAAACTGCAATTGAATAAAAATACTTGGAGCACCCAACGCCTTTTGTATTCCAATTTCCTTGGTCCTCTCCTTTACACTCACAAACATGATGTTGGCAACGCCAAAGCAACCTACCAACATGGCAAATCCCCCAATAACCACCCCTATTTTTTGAATTTGCGAGAACAATTCGCTCACTGCGGAGGTAATCATGGTCATGCGGTTAACAGCGAAATTGGATTCTTTCCCTGGTTTAATTTTCCGATATTGCCTTAGCAGCAAATCTACTTCCACCGTTAAATCATCCAAGGTTACACCCTTCGCTGCCTTTATCAATATTTGAGCATCTTCGTTGTCCCGGTACGAATACATATTCAAACCCAACGTTAACGGGATAAACACTTGATCGTCTTTACTGTTATTAATTATGCTACTGCCCTCCAATTCAATCACCCCAATTACTGAGCAAATACGGGACCCAATCCGAATTTTTTGGCCGATAGCCCTCCCGCTAAACAATTCCCTAGCAATGGTTGACCCAATTACCGCTACCGGTTCACCACTATTGATTTCTTGTGCCGTAAATAATCTACCGGTTTCCACTCGAATATCCTGTATCTCCGCAAAATTCTCGCTGATGCACTGAACCGTAGTGCCCGATAAAATTGTTGCGTTGGCCTGGATTTTCTCATCATTGCTAAATATATACGCCACTTTTTCCGCCATTTTACCCACCATTTTATCCTCAATAAATTGAGCCTCCGTTGGCGATGAAACGGGCCTGCCTAAAAATTTCCACCATGGATAGTTAGAACCCCATTGATCCCAAGGCCATTTTTGTACAAAAACCACGTCCGTCCCAAATTTAGTAAACTGCCGATTGATGTTTATTTCCATGGAATGCACCAACGCATACACCGCAATAATGCAATAAATCCCGATGGTAATGCCCAAAACAGACAATACGCTACGCAGCTTATTCTGCCGAATGGAACCCAGACTATATTTAGCGGTTTCTAATAAAAATATTCCAGGTTTCACAATAGATAAATTAAACGTTCACAAAAATACCGAATAATTCTAGGGCGACTCCACCGCGGAATCTAAAACACTCTTTCTTCGTTTAAAAGAATCAAATTCACGACGATAAACCAATCCCGTTCCCAACGTATTGCCCGAAACCCCATTGGTGGTAGTTCCAGACTGCTGCAGCAACATATTGCTGGAACGAGAAAAAGCCTTGAGCTTCCAATGATCGTTCCGCGTCATGTATTCTAGATTTAAATTAAACGGCATGGCCAGTCCCACCATGGAAACCGTGGGGTCATAATTCACATCCAAACGCAATCGATCCGACAAAAACCATTCACTATTAATAAATACCAATCCATTGCTACCTCTGGATGCCGATCGCACATCGTCATAATTCACTTGAATACGCGTGGGTATACCCGCTTTGGAAAACAAATCATTCACCACGTTTGAGGCAATATTGGAAACTGAATTACCCGCCACGCCCGCCCCAGACAGCATATTGGCCGCACCCGCGCTGCCGTTTGAAAATGACGGTGGCATAAAATTACCGAACAATAACAAGGCGATCGATTGGCGCATCGTTTCGTCTTTGTCCTGCCGGATTCGCTGAATTACCGCATTCACTTCGCTGTTGCTGCCACCCGATTTCTCCAATTCCGGCGCTAAAATATCGAAACTAATGTTGGGACGCATTAAATTGCCCGTCATCAATAATTGACTTACAATTAAGGTAGCAGGATAATTGGTTCCGCTACCGCCCATGGTTGACATCAATTGAGACGGGGATATTCTTTTTTGAACCTTTCCAATCATGGAAACATTGGCGTTATAAGGATCGCCCGTCCAAGTAATCATACCGCCATCATCCAACAGCATTTTCTTCGTTAAGTTGATTCCAGGCAAGGAAAACTGATATTCCCCATTGGCAATAACATAGGCTCCAAATAAATATAAATCCTCGTTTTCATCGTACAGCAACCGCAAATCCCCCTTGCCTCTTCCTCGAATAATATCTCCTAACTTTTTATCTATCACAAATTCGGCTTCCAGGTTAGTATTGGCATGAATAATCACTTCAATTTTCCCCAATACCGATTCTTCCTCATCGGAAACAATCTGCGCTGTTTTTATCTGTTTATCCTCATTGTCCCGATCCTTAAACACCACCCCATTGGAGATGTAATTTTCGTTAGACGAAGGATATAATACACTCACTTTTGCGTTCTTTTCAGGGGTTAAATCGGCAAGAATATTGATTTTATCGATGGGTCCATAAATTCTACAACTACCGGCGGCTCTGCCCGTTCCATAAAACAAGGAATTATCTTTTTCGGTGGTTTCCAATACCTTCAAATTTTTGGCATCGTACACCCGAATATCCAAGGCAAAATCCGAATAATTCTTCCAAGTAAACGCCAAACTTGCTTTAGCCTTTCCATTCAATCCCGTCTTACCCGTAAGTTCAATCGGTTTTTGGGTAAACACCCCATTCGTATTCACATCAAATTTTCCGGTAAATCGATAAAAAGTACCTAAATAATCTACCCCAAACAACACATCTCGTGCATTGATCTCCCCGTCTAACCGTATATTGTTGGTTGGACCCACAATATTTACCACTCCATCTAAATACCCTTCATTTACGGTTACAGCCCCATCCAAAAACGGCTTCAAAATTTTCGCAGGGGTTTTCAATGGCACGTCCAGGTACATATCTACCCACTTTTCGCTGTTCAATAAATCTACACTTCCCAGCAATGCCAATCCTTTGATGGCTCCTTTTCTACCACGAGCCGCAATTCCAAGCAACCCTTGCTTACCTGCATCCCGTAAATCCACATCAATGGATCCGTAATTGTACCCATAATAGGTTAGATTATTCACCATGCAAGTCCCCAAAAACACTTGATCGCCCAATACCCCGGCTACCTTAAAATCGGCCGATGCATGGAAATCCAAGGTATCAAACGTGTTTTCAGGAAAAAACGGGATTAACACCTGCGGCGTTAAGTTGTGGAACTCCACATGCAGCGTGTCTTTCAAACTTTTTGAAATCGCCCCACTTACTTCCAGATAGTGATCGGCATCGGCCATTACAAACTTGTTTACATCCCAACGCTTACCTTTCACATAGTTTAAACGAGCTGTTGGATCTACATACCATGGATTGTTGTATAACCGGAGTTGCGTGGACGCAAATTTTGTATTGATGGAATCTTTGTTATTCTCACTTTCCGTTTGCAACGATAGTTGGTAGCGATCCTTTTCGTCATGCAAGCCCAAGGCTAACGATAATTGTCCGTGCTTCAAAACCGCACCCAACGCCAACTCGTCGTACTTTGTTTTCCCAATCGAAGCCGAACCCGTGGAAATTTGCAATCTGCCAGATTGGAATTCGTCCGTATGCACGGATACTCTCAGTCTCTGCATCTCTACCTCGTTATACCCCACTTCTAACGGCCCAACTTCTATATCCATTTTATTGCTGGAAGTATTTACACTTCCCACCGCGTTTACTAAACCTAACGAAAGATTTTTAACCAAAAACTGGGGAATCCAATCGGTTTGAATCATCCGTAAATTGAACTGAAAATCCTGATTCTTGGCAAATACCGGTTTTTCGAAATCCTCAGGGAATTGACTGTGCAGCAACAACTGCGTTAAATCGGCAGTTTTATCGATATCAAACCCTGCCGTGATATTTCCCTGCAACCAGGAACCGTCAAATTCCCATCCTCGTTCAGGGTCTTTATTGATTTGCTGCTCCTTGCAATAGTAGCGGTTTTGGCCCATGGTAATATCAGCGTTATCCACGGTTAACCAAAATTTAGATTCACTCAATGTTGTACCCGTGTAGTCGTAATCCAAACTACCCTTGATTACCAAGGGTACAGAATCCAACCCCATAGAATTTAGCACCAACCGCTGAATGCTCGCCCCGCCTTGAAAATGTGGGTTACTAGACACATTCTCGATACTTCCAATACTGCTAATCTTAAACGATGAATCTTTAGAATCTACTAAATACTCTACATCATCTTCCGCCAGGGATGCGGTTAACTGGATGCGGTCAATAACCCGATCCAAATACTGCAGCTGTCCAATTTTAAGCAACGAATTCAATTGGATTTCTGGCGAATAAAATCCAGTGCCATTCACATCTACTTTGGTATCGTATAGCGCCAAAGCTGGGAAAAACTCTGGCAATTGATTCAATTCCAATCGCTGTAAATCGCCCAATAACTGGTATTTCGTTAATTCTACCGATGTAGTATAATCAAACAACGAATACCCCGAATACGATGCGATTTTATTGTTCAACCAACCATCAAAATCAACCCAGTTTAACGTCCCATTCAATTTACCTTGCACCTCCAACGGACCCAAGGATCGTACCACCGGCACCGAGTCCAATTCGTACACCACCCTGCTTAAATCCCCCATGTCCACGCTGGAATTTTCTAATTGATAGTGATATTCAAACTTACTGAGTTCTATCAAATGCTTGAGTTGCAAAGGTCCTCTGAGGTTGGTATTGGACTCATCCCCTCTAATCCAAACGTCGTTGGAACGCAAATTGGCAAAAGTTCCCGTAGCTTTACCGCTCAACAGTAGCAATAAGTTTCGTTGCTCAAACCAAGGGTGAAATGCCACCAATTCTTCCAAACAAATTTCCGAATCTTTGATATCAAATAACCATTGTACTTTCGTTTCTACCTCATCAAAATCGGTCCAACTATCGAACATGATTTTTACCCGGTCTTTAATTCGCGAACAGGGCGTTTTGAGTTCCATTTTTCGTAGGTCGATGTAGTTGTTGGTAATATCCAAAAACGCAGTTCCCTCCACCACTTCCAAGCCCGAACGTTCGCGGGTGGCGAATTGATAAATCTGACCTCTCAACAAGGATTTTTCGTCGATTTTCACATCCCGAATACCAATATTAATTCTATCGAACACCAAATAATCCGGATCCATTTCTGGGTAGGCAGCTTGGGTCTGCTGATGAAAATATACAAATTTACCATCCACCAACTCCATAGTACCCATAGAAATTTGCAGGGCTTTCCCGGTGCTTGTGGTGGTATCCGAAGAAGCGAAATAATCGATTAGAAAACCGTGGTTTAAATCTTCGCCCTTTTTGTGTTGACCGTTTTTAAACAACAGGTTTTTGATGCTCAAATGCTCTAAAAACAGGTGCTTGTTGGCCCAACTGTATTCATCAATTCGGGCATCCAAAGCCCCCCATTGCAGCAAGGTATCTTGATGCTTATCGTAGATGCGCAGGTTCTCAATGTGGAACGTTCTCAAGAAATCGATGGATACATAGCCAATCTCTACCTTGGTTTTCCATTCCTTGGATAAAAAAGTAGCGGCTCGCTTGGCTAAATAATTCTGAACGATTTGATTGCGCGTCAAAACAGCGGCCATTCCCGAAAACATCAGAAATGCCAGCAACGTCAGAAGTAAAAACTTCCGTAATTTTGTGCGCCGTTTAGTCAATCCTTCAAAGTTAACATCCATACTTGCCTACCAATACACAACCCATACCGCATTCCATTATTTTGGGCATCGAAAGCAGTTGCGACGATACCGCGGCGGCCGTGTTTGAAAACGGCAAAATTCTTGCCAACATTACCGCTACCCAAAAAGTACACGAACAATACGGTGGCGTGGTTCCAGAACTGGCTTCCAGAGCCCACCAAAGTAACATCATTCCCGTGGTTTCTGAAGCACTGAACAAAGCAGGGAAAACCATTCAAGATATCGATGCTATCGCGGTTACCCAAGGCCCTGGACTCTTAGGTTCGTTGCAGGTGGGTTTCCAATTTGCCAAAGGGTTAGCGTTGGGTGCCAACATCCCGTTTGTAGGCGTAAATCATTTACAAGCGCATATTTCGGCCTTGTTTATTGAAACCCCCAACCTCCAATTGCCCATGATTGCGTTGTTGGTAAGCGGCGGACATACGCAGCTAGTTTGGGTAGAATCCGTAGATTCCATGGAAATTATCGGAACTACCATAGACGATGCTGCCGGGGAGGCCTTTGATAAAGCGGCTAAATTACTGGGCTTGGGATATCCTGGTGGACCCTTGATCGATAAATATGCAGCGCAAGGCAATGCAAAAGCCTATGATTTCCCCGATAGCCAAACCGCACCTTTGGACTTTAGTTTTTCTGGAATTAAAACTTCGTTACTCTACTTCTTGCGAAAAGAAATCGATAAGAACCCCAATTTTGTGGCCGATGAAATTGCCAACATTTGCGCTTCCTACCAACACCAAGTGGTGAACATACTGATGAAGCGATTAAAAAAAGCCATCGAGAAACACAAACCCGGTTCCATTGGTTTAGCCGGGGGCGTATCGGCAAATTCGGAGTTGCGCAAGGCGTTTATCCTCATGGGAGAAAAATTCAAACTCAACAGCCATATTCCATCCTTTGAATTTTGCACCGATAATGCCGCGATGATTGCCATGGCGGGGCATTTTTTGTTAAACGCAGGAATACAATCTACCATGGATGCTGCGCCCTTTTCCAAAAACAATTCCCACAACTTTCAAACCCGAACACCATAAAACCTTCGGGTTCCCTATTTTCGCCCATAGCAAATGGAATTTCAACCTACTCCAGCATTGATAGCCAGTGGCAACGAAAAAGCCATTGCCCGAGCAATTTCTTGGGTTGAAAATCAGCACCCAAAAGCGCAAGACTTACTCACCCAATTGTCTGGCAATTCGGTGGTGGTGGGCGTCACCGGCCCTCCCGGTGCAGGAAAAAGTTCCTTAGTAAATGCATTGGTATTGCATTGGAGCGCCTTGGGTAAAAAAACTGCCATCGTGGCCGTTGATCCTAGTTCTCCGTTCAACTTTGGTTCATTGTTAGGCGATAGGCTCCGCATGCCAGGCTTGTTCCTGCATGAAAATGTCTATATCCGCAGTGTTTCGGCCCGCGGTTCCTTGGGAGGACTCAGTACTGCTATCATTGAAATTATCGACGTACTAAAGCATGCCCCCTTTGATTTTATCGTAGTGGAAACCGTAGGCGTAGGTCAGAGTGAAATTGAAATCGCCGGTATCGCCGATACCACGGTGGTGGTGAGTGTTCCAGAAAGTGGCGATGATGTACAAACACTGAAGAGTGGCATTATGGAAATTGCCGATGTTTTTGTGGTAAATAAAAGTGATCGTGATGGCGCGGAAACCTTTGCTAACCATCTCAGACAATTAGCCCATTCCACAGCCACGGATTCTTGGGAGAAACCGGTGATTGGAACGGTGGCTACTTCAGGTCAGGGCATCCAAGAATTGAGCGATTCCATCTTCAAACACAGCCAAATCGCTACCAAACAACAGCGGTACGTGCAGTTGCAAACCGAGAAAGTGATCAAGCTCATCCAACGAGAGCAGTTGAAAAAAATACCTGCCGAAGAGATTGCTGATTTAATCCGTAAAGAATTATTGGAAACGGGAACGTGCAATATTCATCGCATCGCCCAATACTATCAACGCAATACCTGAAACTTTTGCGCCACGCCGTTTACGGTGAAGGAATAAATTCCACTCGAAAATTTACCGGTATTTAGCATTATTACCTCTGCATTAATGGTTCCCGAAGCTACTTGCTGGCCCGATGAATTGTAAATAATCCAAGCTTGCCCCATAAGTTTTGCAGAGCCAGAAATCTTCAATTCATCCGATACCGGATTGGGTGAAAGCACGAAATCCAAGCCTCTCTGCAATGATTTTACCGACAATAAATCGGTTAATACCACACCGCAATTTTGAGAATACCCTATCCACTTGCTATCGTAATCTACAAATGCGCGGTTATTAATAACCGTACCATTAGATAGCGGATTCAACAACTCCAATTGGTATTCAACAAAACCAACCGCTTTAGAAGGATTCGCTTCAAAAATCGCCAAGTTTGCATCGGGGAAATCCACCACCAAGACCCTGCCCTGCTGAATACTTAACTTAGTATTTAAGGGATAAAATCCGGTGACATTTACGCGCATCAAGGGTAGTTTCGCATCCAATGTATCAAACAACACTGCACGTTGTACCATTTGATTGCCTACGTTAGCAAAATCCACACGGTACTTCCATTTGGTATTTCGATAATCCACCTTACTACCTTCCAAACTGTTTTTAGTAACAGCAGCTTTACCTACTCTTCGGGTTAATCCCAAAGAAACTGAATCCTTATTGTCTAATTTATCGGCATCTCCAGTAGACAACAAGGTCCCCGTGTACGCATGAATAAAATAATCATCCGTTAACCCTGCATTGGTGGGTAAATCAAACGTTACCTCCCATGTAGTTTCGGCAAACGGTTTTAGTCCAGTAAGAGTGTAGGTGGCTTCGTTTCCGGAATAATTATCGGCCGGTGGATTGCTTTGAAAATTCACCAATTCGGCGGCGTGCTTCAACTGCAAAGTACCTGAAGTTAGCGCCATTCCTCCGTGGTTTTTCACCGATATCAAGGCGGTTACTTGCTCTCCGGGTTTGGTTTCCGAAGGAACAATCCCCAAAGTCTTCACTTCCACATCCACGATGCTTGGAAGTTGGTAATACCCTAGAGTTAAAGAACTGTAAATGCCTTCTCGTATTCTTGCCGATGAGTTTCCAATACAACTACTAATCAAGTGTTTGCCAGGATTCAATTGTACGGAATAGTCCCCTGCCGGTAATGCAACAGAAAATCTTCCAGAGCTATCGGTGAGGGCGAAATAAGAAATACCGGTTACTTTGTTCATTAATCGAACCATCACCCTTCTCAATCCGATCTCATTATCGTCTTTGATGCAATTGGTATTCACATCGTAGTACACATCGCCAAACAAATTACCTGCTTGCGATTCGATTTTCGAAAAATTGCGAATCCCTGTGTTTGATTCGATGAAATTACCCCAAATAAATGCCTCCGTGCCCCGCTGACCCAAGGTAAAGGTTCCTGCTATCTTGTTGCCCGTTAACTGAAGTTTGGTACCATCGTAGGTTAACAAGGCCGTTCCCGAACCATTTTTAACAAAACTACCGCCAATGAGCAATTGCTTGCCCGATCCGGCGATGGTTGTAGGACTGAAAATACTGAACGAATCATCCTTTATTGGACTTCCCCAAGTACCTTGAAAAACGTTTACTTCTCGTTTCCCTTGATTGTTATATCCAATAGCCGCTAACTTACCGTCGTACGCGGCCAATTCGGTAACTTCACCATCAAATGGGCTGCCGATACCACCCCAACCGCCATTAGCAGCCGTGTAGTAGGCAATATTTCCTGTCTGAGTTCCACAGAACTTGGTAAAGTCTCCCGCGATGTATAATCGATTGCCTGAAACAGCTAAGGATCGTATCACCCCATCCGTACCTTGCTGAGTACCGCTATTTCCTAGGTACGACCATTTATTTCCGTCGAAAGCAGCGATGTTTTGAACCAAAGTTCCGTCTAAGGTATTGGAAAACAGTCCAGCTACGATCAATTTGTCGTCAAAAACAGTCATGGATATAATCCCGTTATTTCGAGTATCCACCACACCAATTTCGGGCACCCAATATTGACCCGTCCATTTGTACAAATGACTGATTGCCACATCGGCATCACGCACTGCATTAGCAATATACGCCGCTGCGTAGATGGTATCACGGTACAGGGCGATAGAATGAAAATTATAGGTACCGCTGGTGGTAGTTACCGGTGGTGGTGTGGTTAATCCTGGATAATACTTCCAATATACACCGTTCCAACGGGCTAAGGTAAAATCGTTGTTGTCTGGGGTGGAAATCTCATCAAATAAGGCCAAGTAATCGTTTCCGGAGGCAAACGATGCTACAACCTTACCCGGCAACGCCGGACCCATAGGTTGCAGCACCTGAGCCTTCGTTAAACTGCTCAGAAGAAACATCCCAACGATTGCCGTTAAGAACCTCATTCTTTGCAAGTTATACCATATGAAACAATTTTTTCTCACTTTTTCTGATTTTAATCGATTTTAAACGAATAATACAACGTTACCCCTGAGCTCCAACCTCGGGTCTGAACCGGGCTATTGGCTGTATTCATTGAATTTAAAACACCCTGCGCATTCAATTTAGCACCTATTGCGTGCTTGTAACTGAGTCGCTTTTGAATCCCTGC